>JBFHGR010000001.1:0-136771 GCA_041583015.1 Parvicella sp.
TAGCAGTTTCTGATGACGTAAATTATTTTGTTCCTGCCTGTGATGTAATATTAAATGCAAACAACCTTAATACATTATCTAAATTAATGAAGTATTCCAAAATAAGTATGAATATTATATGGTCTGGATTCATCCTATCATTTATGTATAATTTTGTGGGACTGTCATTTGCAGTAACAGGATCTCTTTCTCCTGTCATCGCAGCAATTCTCATGCCCCTAAGTTTAATTACTATTGTTGCATTCACATCACTTTCAACAAGATATTATTATAAAAAAATATTTACATTTGCTGCGTAAAAACTGACATAAATCATGACAGTACTTGACACTTCTCATGCCCAGAGAATTATCAAACCCGTCTCTTTGTAGATAGTTAAATTCATATAGTTATGACAATGATTTTCATGCTCTCAGCCATTAGTTTGATCCTCGCAATAGGATTTCTTTCGGCTTTTATATGGGCTGTAAAGAGTGGGCAATTTGATGATGACTACACACCATCAGTTCGTATGCTATACGATGACACAGTAAAAAGTAAAAAATCAAAAAATAAAGAATCAAAAACAAAAATCAAAGAGTAATGAATGTAGAAAAATTTGCATACGACAATAGCATTGTCAAGAAATTTGCATTAGCAACAGTAATCTGGGGCGTCATTGGTATGCTTGTAGGGTTACTAGCAGCAAGTCAGTTAGTCTGGCCAGAACTTAACTTTACATCGTGGTTAACATTTGGTCGTATTAGACCACTTCATACCAACGCTGTAATTTTTGCATTTGTAGGAAATGGTATTTTCACAGGTGTTTATTACTCACTTCAGCGTTTATTAAAAACGAGAATGTGGAGTGATAAGTTAAGTAACATCAATTTTTGGGGTTGGCAATTAATCATTCTTTCAGCGGTGTTAACTCTACCTATGGGATACACCACATCAAAAGAATATGCAGAGTTAGAATGGCCTATTGATATTGCCATAACATTACTCTGGGTTGTTTTTGGTTGGAACATGATGGCAACAATCATCAAAAGAAGAGTACAGCATTTATATGTCGCGATTTGGTTTTACATTGCCACATTCGTTACTGTAGCAGTTTTACATATTGTCAACTCTTTTGAAATGCCTGTTCACTTCATGAAAAGTTATTCTGCATTCGCAGGAGTACAAGACGCCCTCGTTCAGTGGTGGTATGGACACAATGCAGTAGCATTCTTCTTGACTACACCATATTTAGGATTGATGTACTATTTTGTTCCTAAAGCTGCAGATAGACCTGTATATTCATATAGACTTTCTATTATTCACTTTTGGGCTTTGATTTTCTTATATATTTGGGCTGGTCCTCACCACTTATTATACACATCATTACCAGACTGGGCTCAATCTTTAGGTGTTGCATTCTCTGTAATGCTCTTAGCCCCATCTTGGGGAGGTATGTTGAATGGTCTTCTTACATTAAGAGGTGCATGGGACAAAGTTAGAGATGATGTAGTTCTAAAATTCATGGTAGTTGCAATTACCGCTTATGGTATGTCTACTTTTGAAGGCCCAATGTTATCATTGAAATTCTTCAATACACTTTCTCACTTTACAGATTGGACAGTTGCTCACGTTCACGTTGGAGGACTTGGATGGAACGGTATGTTGACTTTCGGTATGCTATACTACATTATACCTAGAATGTATGGTGGTAAACTTTACTCTAAAAAATTAGCGAACTATCATTTCTGGATTGCTACAATGGGAATTTTACTTTATGCTATTCCTTTATATTGGGCTGGATTTGTTCAAGGGTTTATGTGGCAAGACTTCAATGGAGACGGTACTTTGGTAAACAAAGACTTCCTAGAAACAGTTACTCAATTAAAACCATATTATGCCATGAGAGCAGCAGGTGGTGCCCTTTACATATCTGGAGCTATTCTAATGGCGTATAACTTATTAATGACTGCTAAAAAAGGAGTTTTCCTTCGTAATGAAGAAGCAGAGGCACCTGCATTAGTTAAAAACGCTAAGCATCATGATGATGGATATTGGCATAGAATTATCGAAAGAAAACCTATGAGAATGTTACTTCTTAGTCTTATTGTAATTTTGATTGGAGGAATCGTAGAGATAGTACCTACAATGATTATTAAATCTAATATTCCTACTATTTCTAGTGTACAACCATACACACCGCTTGAATTAGAGGGTAGAGACATTTATATCGCTAACGGTTGTTCCAACTGTCACAGCCAAATGGTAAGACCTTTAAGATTTGAGACCGAAAGATATGGGGAGTACTCAAAAGCAGGTGAGTTTGTTTATGACCATCCTTTCTTATGGGGATCAAAACGTACTGGTCCAGATTTAGCAAGAGAGGGACAAGGAAATAAATTGGCTAAATCTGATTACTGGCATTATAATCACTTGATAAGACCTGCGGAAGTTTCTACCGGTTCGATTATGCCAGCATACGATTTCCTTAAAGAAACACCATTAGATAGATCATATACTAAAACAAAATTGGAAGCAATGATTAGTATTGGTGTTCCTTACTCTGATAGTATTTTAAATAACTACGATGCCATAATGGATGCTCAAGCTGACTCCATAACGAAAAACATCGAGAAAGATTTGAAAGGCTTAGGTGTAGAACTTAATGCTAAGAATTTTGACAAAATCAAAAAATCTGAAATTGTAGCACTAATTGCCTACTTACAGAGATTAGGTTCTGACATTCACAAATTAGAAACTACAGAAAAACAATAAAATCATGTTAAAATATATAAAGAATCATATGACAAGTATTGATGGGATTGAGATATATCCCATCATCTCATTGCTCATTTTCTTCATCTTCTTCATTCTTCTATTTGTATATGTATTTAGAGGAGGAAAGAACAGATTTAAAGAAGTAAGTCTTTATCCTATGTCTGATGAAATTGAAGGCAAGACACCAGTAACCAAATCTAGTAGTGAAATAAAAAAATAATCAAATGGACTATCAATTAATTTTCTGGATGCTATGCGCTACAACTCTTATTCTAGTAGTAGGGATATTTGTTATGGCAGGCTCTATTAAAGCAATCCTAAAAAGCAGAAACAAAAGCATAGACAATAAGCAAGATCAAGGTGGATCTAAGCTTATTAAAACAATACTCGTTATTATAGGAACTGGAATATCTAGTTCTATGCTAGCGGCATCTCCTGGACAGTCAACAGCAATATTTCAACCTACATTAATGGATGTAATAGGAGTGGTCATAGTCAACGTTCTTTTACTATTCGTTTTTCTTTACTTCAAAAACATTTTTGAAAGTTTAGCCAAAGATTTATTACCGGCCAAAGCAGTCAAAGAAAGAAGTGCTTGGTTTAAAATCAATAAAATCCTTGTAGATGCTGTAGAAATAGAGGATGAAAAGGACATCTTGATGGATCACGAATATGATGGTATTAGAGAACTTGACAACAACCTTCCACCATGGTGGAAATGGGGTTTCTACGCTACCATTGTTTTTGCCATTATATACCTTAGTGTTTATCACGTATTCAAAGTTGGAGATTTGCAAATTGCTGAATTTAACAGAAGTAATGCTGAAGCCGAAATTGCTATTGCTGAATTTAAAAAAGCGCAAAACTTAAACGTTGACGAAACTACAGTAACACTCATGGTTGACCCAGCCGACATCAAAGAAGGTAAGTCATTATTTACAAAAAACTGCGTTAGCTGTCATGGACCAGACGGTGGTGGAGGTATTGGTGCCAACCTTTCTGATAATCATTGGCTTTATGGAAACGACATCAAAAATGTATTTAGCACTATTAAATATGGAGCAAATAACGGGATGAGAAGTTGGAACGATGATTTTAATGGCGTACAAATCCAACAAATAGCATCTTTTATCCTAACATCTATTGAAGGTACAAACGTACCTAATGGAAAAGAAGCAGAAGGTGAAATTTACGAAAAAGTAATTCAATAACTTCAACTAATGAGTACTGAAAAAACATTTAGAGATTCCATATCAACAGTAGATGAGAAAGGAAAAAGAGTTTGGGTTTACCCTAAAAAACCTAGTGGGTGGTTTTTTGAAAAGCGTAAATACTTAAGTTACGTTCTTTTATTATTGTTATTTGGTATGCCTTACCTAAAAATAAATGGTGAGCCAGTACTCATGTTCAATATTTTGGAGAGAAAATTTGTTTTCTTTGGACAAATATTTCTACCTCAAGATATGTATATCTTTGCTTTGGCAATGATAACTTTCGTGGTTTTTATTACAGTATTTACCATAATTTTCGGAAGGCTTTTCTGCGGTTGGATTTGTCCTCAAACTATTTTTATGGAAATGGTTTTCAGAAGAATAGAATACTGGATAGAAGGAGATTGGACACATCAAAAAAAACTAAATAAACAAAAGTGGGATGCTGAGAAAATTCGTAAAAAAACTTTAAAACATGTAATCTTTTGGCTTATTTCATTTTTTATTGCCAATACCTTCTTAATGTACATCATTGGTTACGAAAATGTATTTGAAATCATAAAACAAGGACCTATTGCTAACATAGGAGGCTTTATAGCAATCGTCATTTTTACATTTGTTTTCTACGGTGTGTTTGCTTTTATGAGAGAACAAGTTTGTACAACAGTTTGTCCCTATGGAAGATTGCAAGGGGTTCTGCTAGATAAAAACTCACTAGTTGTTGCATATGATTATGTAAGAGGAGAAGGGCGAGCAAAGTTTAAGAAAAATGAAGACAGAAAAGAAGCTGGTAAAGGTGACTGCATAGACTGTAAACAATGTGTAAATGTCTGTCCAACAGGAATAGATATTCGAAACGGAACGCAATTAGAATGTGTCAATTGTACGGCTTGTATTGATGCATGTGATGCCATGATGGAAAATGTAAATCTTCCTAAAGGGTTAATTAAATTTGCATCTGAAGACGGCATAAAAAACAACAAGCCTTTTATTTGGACTACTAGAGTAAAAGTTTATGTTACTATTCTTGTTATACTTTCTGGAATTTTAGCTGCTTTGCTTATTAGTAGAGATAATATTGAAACTACAGTTTTACGTACAAGAGGAACTTTATTTCAAAAATACGATGATGAACACTACTCTAATATTTATGATTTAACCATCATTAATAAAACCAGAGATGAAATGGACTTAACTATTAAAGTATTGGAAGGTCCAGGCTTTGTCAAATTAATTGGAAACGATCTTCATCTAGGAGATCAAACGAAGTTGCATACTAAATTCATGGTCATTATCAATAAGGATGAAATTGAATCCAATATAGATCTTGTACTTGGTTTATACAAAGGAGATGAACTTATTGAAAAAGTGAATGCTTCATTTTTAGGACCGAACATTTAAAAATAATAATATTATGAAATTTAACTGGGGAACAGGCATTACAATATTTATAATACTATTTGTAACATTTATTTTATCATTTGTATTTACAGCCGCTTATACACACACTGATTTGTATGCAGAAGATTATTACCAACAAGAATTGGATTATCAGGAAACAATTAAGGCTAAAAGCAATGCTCATAATGTCAGTACTGATCTATTCTTGAGTCAAGGGACTAAAAGTATTGTGATTCACTTTCCTGACTCAGTGCATATGGACCATGGATCTGGCACTGTACAATTCTACAGACCCAATGATGCTGATGACGATGTTTTATATGATTTGGAGCCTGTAAATAATAAAATGGTAATTGATAAATCAAAACTATCTCCGGGAAAATATAATGTTAAACTATTCTGGAAAGAGGCAGGACATGACTTTTTAGTTTTAAAAGAAATTATTGTAGAATGATATATATTTGGAGTGCATTATCATTAGGCTTAATAAGCAATTTTCACTGCCTCGGAATGTGTGGACCTATAGCACTTGCAATTCCAGTTAAGTCTAATTCTCCAGGTGCAAGAATTTCGAGTATCCTGCTGTATAACACAGGAAGAATTCTAACCTATGCGCTACTTGGAGGAATCTTTGGTATTTTTGGACAAGGACTTTTTTTAATGGGTATTCAGCAGCAACTCTCCATCATTCTGGGTGCTGTAATCGTTATAAGCGCTGTAATGATTTTACTTAATAGAAAATTATCATTTACGGATAAATTACTAAAAGGAAAACTCTTAAAACTTCAGCAAGCAATGGCTAAATACCTGAAAAAGCAAGGTTATATCAATAATTTTGTCCTTGGATTATTGAATGGTTTATTACCTTGTGGCTTAGTATATTTTGCTTTGGTTGGCGCTTTAGCTACTGGCAGTATACTATCCGGTATCATTTTCATGGTAATGTTTGGCGTTGGCACATTACCTGTAATGGTACTTCTACCATGGATTAAAGATTATCTAACAACTTCATTTAGACACAAACTCCAAAAACTTATTCCGGTAATGCTGATTGTGTTTGGCGGGTTACTAATTGTAAGAGGGGCTAATTTAGGTATTCCATACCTAAGTCCTAAAGTTGAGAAACCTAAGACCACCATCGTAGACGGTAAGGAGCAAATAGAAGAAGTAAAGGTGCATAGTTGTCACTAAAAACAACTACCAAGGATTTCTAAATTTTGGATTGTTTATAAAGTCAGGATCAGAAAACATGAGCAAAAACTCCTTCAACTCATAAATCTCCTGAGGATTTAATTGAACACCACCTTGTGCCGAAAACTCCATCAATGGACTTATATTAGGAGAACTATGTTGCAATCCTGTAGAGTAATGTGCAATTACTTCATCCAAAGTAGCAAATCTACCATCATGCATATAAGGTGCACTAAACTCAATATTTCTCAATGGAGGAACTTTAAAAGTAAAATTATCTGCGGCAATTCCTGTCACGGCTCCCCTTCCTGAATCTAATGGCAAAGCATCAAGCCCATTATTTTTAAAACTGTGATCAGTTGTTAGTATACCTCCATGACAGTGAAAGCAATCCCCACCACTTAAGGCATTAAAAGAATCAAAACCTGCTTGCTGAGCTGGCGTAAAAATTGCATCACCCCTAAGCACTTTATCGTATTGAGAATTGGCAGAAATCATAGTTCTTAAAAACTGTGCTAATGCTTTCGCTGCATGTGTTGAATCATAATTCACTACTCCAAAGGCCTCAAAAAACATCGTTTCATACTTCTCATCACCTCGAATTTCTGATATAAAATTACTCCATTTCTCATGCATTTCAATGGGGTCTTCCACAGGCATTAATACCTGATCCTCCAAAGTCAATGCTCTCCCATCCCAAAAGTAATTACTTGCCCATCCTAAATTTTGAAGCACCATGGAATTTCTTCTTCCTTGAATACCATCAATACCTATACTAACAGCAGAAGTATCTGAGAATGCAGCAGATGGTATGTGACAACTAGCACAAGCCATTGTATTATCTCCGCTTAGCCTTGTATCCCAAAACAAGTGACGCCCTAACTTAACGCCTTCCATTGTTAGAGGATTATCACTCGGTATAACCATCTCTGGGAAGTTACTTGGCAAATCCAAATTGTAAGGAGTAGGACTGTAGATTGGCCTAGGCAAATCTTGATCTTTTCTACAATTGGTAAGCATTATAAGAAGTAAACCTAAAACTATTACATATCTATAATTTAAAACTTTCATTGTTCACCAAATTTATAGTCATTTAATGAAAGAAGGAATGCTTTCAACGCTTCTTTTTCACTTTGACTCAAATTAAGAGGAAATACTTCCTCACTTTTATTGATATGATTGCTACCTCCAGAGTTATAATGTTCAATCACTTCGTCAATTGTAGAAAAACTTCCATCAAACATATAAGGACCTGTAAATGATAAATTTCGGAGGCTAGCCACCTTAAACTTACCTACATCTTCAGGCAATCCAGTAATTACTGCCCTTCCAGTATCGATATAAGTTTCGTATATACCATTGTTTTGAAAACTGTAATTTGAAAAATCATGACCGGAATGACACGCTATACAATTGGCCTTACCTTGAAAAATATCATACCCCAATTTTTCTTGCTCATTCAATGCTTGTTCATCTCCTTTCAAATATTCATCAAATTTAGAATTACCAGAAATTAAACTTCTTAAATATGTTGCTAAACTTCTACTGACAACGTAAGGTGTAACCTCTGTTCCAAATATCTTATAAGAAAGTGACTTGTAGTTTTCATCTTCATTCAATTTATCACAAACTTCATTTATCGTCATATCCATTTCAACGGTATTCTCAATGGGAGAAATAACTTGAATTTCCAATGATGGGGCTCCTCCATCCTTGAAAAAATAAGGGTGATAGCCTAGATTAAACAGAGGTGGAGAGTTTCTTTTGGTTTGCTCGCCATAAAGTCCAATACTCAAACTACCAGTATCAGAAAAAGCCAAATATTGATGATGGCAACTTGCACAGGAAACAGTATTATTTCTTGACAGTTTTACATCTTCAAAAAGTAATTTTCCTAATTTGATCTTCTGAGGAGTAATAGGATTATCTTCAGGAATCTCCATTGCAGGAAAATGGTCAGGAATATCAAACTCATAAGAATAAGAAGGCAAAACCTCCTCCTTTCTACAGGATGATATTCCTGCCCAAATAATTAATATGTAAATTAATTTTTTCAATTTATTACATATGAATGCTTAATATTGATTTTGCATTATTTGAAACCCTTGATGCTAGCATCATATTATCCATTGTATGCGTAGAGTTATCTATACTCAAATCAATTCCTGCTAGTAATCCAGTCCAATTAATGTCCAACTCTATATTATGAGCTAATCCACTTACTGAATTAAAGTGAGCCATTAAACCTGTATTGTCCGCTCTTAAGGAGTTCATTCCAACATGCATTACAAAAGTTTCTCCGGTATCAAATGTTCCGTTACCATCAATATCTACAACCCCTTCTAAAGCGATAAAAATATAACCGCTATTCCAATTCCAATGCATTGAAGGTGTTTGATATGCTAAAGGATGAGTACTCCCGTATGTAGCAGGATCCGTTGCATTAGCTACAGAATCTACCCCAATTGAAATATTCATCATATGAACATGTTGCTCTCCATCTATTACAGCAAAACTACTCTTAACTGAGTCAGGAGAAACTAACGCATAACTAGAAGGAGCGCTCAAAACGTTCATATTATCATCCATAAATACTGGACTTGAAAGATATAATTGCGCTCTTGTAAATTGGTATTTGTTACCAAAATCATCAATGTAATCTGTGTTAAATGCAAAGGTCGAATTTTCTGCCATATGATTGTATACTAGATTTATCTCAGAAGTTTTTTCCGAAGGATCTGCATAAGTACATGTGTTATTGTTTTTTTTGGCGGTAGCATCATAGTTTTCTGCCGCTGGATCTGTACATCCTTTTTTACATGAGGAAACACTAAGTGCGATACCTGCTAAGGCTATGATTATATATTTATTTTTCATGATATTCTATTTAAATGTTATAAGTAATACTAAAGTTTAATTTATGTAATGTTTTTAATTGATTGGGGTCGTTTAATAATGACGCAATATTATGCTGATAGTTTGCCTGAAACCTAATTTTCTTTAGATACCAATTTAAACTTACATCCGCAAAATACAATTCACCGCCAGAATTTTCATATTCCAGTCCGTTAGAACTATCAAAACCAGCTAACTCTGCATATGCACCAAACGTTGGCATCAACACTTGTTTTCCTATGTTAAGTTGGTAGAAAAAGTTAAACATTGAGTTAATCGTATTTCCGTAACGGAATTCATCCTTATTACTAGAATTCAACTTATAGTTCGTGTTTAATATCACTCCTACCTTGTTGAATTTAGCGAGGTATGTTAGGTTTAATAATCCATCCCAACTTCCTGTCCCCGCTTGTAAGTCTATATTAGGAATGCCAGCAGGCAATTCCTTATTATATGCTCCAAGAGGTATTTTCACACCAGCCCCAACAGAAAGCCTATGCGTAAATCTAATGCTATCCTTTAAAGCTTTTGTATTAAAAACTTGATAGTTCTGCATTAGTAAAGGATCACCAACTCCAGATACGTTATATTTGGCTAATCCATTTTCTATTTGCTGATTGTTTACATAAGGCAAAACCCCTTGTAAACTCCATTTTGAATTAAAGAAATATCTTCCTGTTAATTCTATTCTACTGTATCGCTCCCAAACTTCGGTATCTCTGAACTGCGTTAGATCATGACCTCCATGTTTCAACATTAACAAACCACTGTTGTCAAATTTACCATAGTGCAATCTACTTCTATATTGAACTCCAAAACTGTGTTTATAATCGTTTGGGTTAATATTTAAATAAACATTACAGTGATCACAAGAGAAACCTAAAAATGGAAGAAATACTAGGATAAACAATCCTAATCTTCTCATTTGATTTTATTTAAGTTTAAAAAATTATTTAGTTGAATTCTCTCCTTCAACAAATTGAAAATTTATTAAACTTCTTCAGGCGGATGAAAATCTTTGAATACAGGTTGAAAACTGTAAGATTTCTCACAGAAATTACAACATTGCTGTTCTTTATAAACTGCTTCATAAATCTGAGTATAGAAAACCTCATTAAAAGTATCAAAACTAACAAAGGTAAAACTAGGTCCTTTCTCTGCAGGCTTTTCTACATTCATTGCTTGAATAGGAGCTTTGGATATTTCCTTTTTCAAATGACAATTTCCGTCACAATGCATCTCGGGCTTATCAACATTAACACAATGCTCTTTGATTATCTCCTCCTTATTCGATTGGAAATCAAGGAAAATATACATCTGGTAACTTGTACCAAAAAGGTACAATACAGCAATTGCTCCAAATAATATTTTAATCCCCTTCATCATAACTACTACAAAAATAAGAATTTTATCAATTCTATATGTATCAATTATTACAAAAGTATCAAATTGACATTAATATCTATCTTTGTAGTCAAATCAATCTTATGAAAAAAATAATTTTACTTTCAATCGTAGTATTAGGTAACTTTATGGCAGTAAATGCACAATCTAATAATACAGGATCAATCAATGTAAGAGTAGGTGGAAATGTAAACTTAGCCGCAACATTAACCACAACAAAATATGGAAACATATCATCGGATGAAGATACATCTGCTGTATTGGCGAGCACTATTCCCATTAGTGTTGATTTTGGAATTCACAAGTTAGTAAGTGTATCTCTTGGATTCAGAAGTGGAAAATGGCTAAACGAAGATCCTAATGACACTAATATTCAAGTAAAAGAAGCAAAAACAAAAACCTTTAATATTGGGTTTAAGTTTTACCCAATTAGCAAGAAGAATTTCAATTTATACTTAGGTTATGACTTTGCTTTGAGTGGTTTTAGAAAAGAAAAAACAACTATAAACACCAACACTACCGATATTCAACAATGGAACGGTACAGGTAATTTCTTCAATCTGGGCACTAATTTCTATTTCGGAAAAGGATTTGGAATGTATTACCAAATGGGATATACTGGATATGATCTAAATCTTAAAGAATTTACTTCTACCACTGGGCCTTTATCGATAAATTACATTGACAATTTTAATTTCTCTGCTAATTCTTTAGTAAAAGGTTTTCAAGTTGAACTTGGATTCTGCTATAAATTTGGAAACTCAGAAAACTAATAAAAATGACTGAATTCTTATCTAAAACATTTTGGAGCAACTCGATTAGCGAATGGCTTGTTGCCCTTGGCGCTATACTAATTTGTTATCTTGGTGCACGAGTTTTACTATATGTAACCAATAAAATTGTAAAAAAGTATACCGAAAAAACAAAAACTCAACTTGATGACATCCTCATTGACATGTTGGAGGAACCTATTGCTGTTGCTATAACAATCGGAGGACTTTTCTGGGCAATTTCATACCTCAACATTCCCAATCCATCAACCGAGAGTATCCTTTTCAAAATCGCTCTTTTCACCTTAGTGATTGACATTACTTGGATGTTGGCCAGAACTGCAGATGCATTAATTACGGCTTATCTAGTTCCCCTCACAGAAAAAACGGAGAGTTCCTTTGATGATCAACTAGTTCCAATTGCTCAAAAAGGAGTAAAGTATACTATTTGGACCCTAGGTGTTGTGCTAGCATTAGACAATCTCAACTTTGACATTGGCGCTATGATTGCAGGCCTTGGAATTGGAGGGTTAGCCCTAGCGTTGGCGGCACAAGATGCTGTAAAAAATATATTTGGAGGGATCATGATTTTCATTGATAAACCATTCAAAATCACAGATAGAATACAAATTCATGGATATGATGGAATTGTTGAGGAAGTTGGATTAAGAAGTACTAGAATTCGAACATTAGAGGGGAGATTAGTCACAATGCCCAACTCCAAATTTAACGACAATGAAGTCATCAATGTATCTTCAGAACCCAATAGAAAAGTAGTGCTCAACTTGGGCCTAACTTACGACACGACACCTGCTCAAATTGAAGAAGCTATTCAAATTTTAAAAAATATCGCAGCAAACAATAAAGACTTAATAGAAATAGAAACACCTCTTGGATTCAATGCGTTTGGAGATTTTTCATTAGGTGTAATATTTATTTATTACATCCAAAAAGGTCAAGACATTTTGGGTACTCAAACAAAAATAAATCTAGAAATACTATCCACTTTCAATGAGAAAGGTCTAGAGTTTGCTTTCCCTACTCAAACAATATTCAAAAAAGAACTAACATGAAAATCTTGAGTATCATTCTTGTTCTTTTATTCATTTATAACTCAAATTGGGGGCAGATTTCTCAAAAAGAAATTTTCACCGAAATAAACGGAGACACGCTTTGGGGTACGTTTACTAATACTCAAAATACGATTGACACTACTCAAACGCTCGTCTTGATCATTGCCGGCAGTGGACCAACTGATAGAGACGGAAATAATAATGTGATGAAAAACTTTTCATTGCAAATGCTAGGTAATGATTTAGCAAAATTTGGTTACCCTAACATTAGATATGACAAAAGAGGTATTGCTAAAAGCGTGAATGCTTATATACCCGAATCAAAACTTACATTTAATCAAAATGTTATTGATGCAGCATCATTTTATGATTATGCTTTACAGTTAGGCTATAGAAAAATTGCCATTGCTGGTCACAGTGAAGGCTCTCTTATAGGTATGCTTTTGGCCAACGAAAAGAATGCGCATACTTTCATAAGTCTCGCTGGTGCTGGAAGGCCTATTTCAGAAGTGCTAAAGGAACAATACGAAAATACTGCTCCCATAGTAAGAGATTCTGCCCATTCAATTATTGACAGTTTATCCAAAGGTATAAAAGTAGACACTCTTTCCCCTTGGCTTTATAGTATTTTCAGACCTCAAATTCAAGATTACATTATTTCATGGATGGCCATCAACCCTGCAGAAGAAATTGCTAAATTTCATAACAAAACGTTGATTATTCAAGGTACTACAGACATTCAAGTAACTATTGCAGATGCTGAAGCATTACACAGTGCTAATCCAAATTCAGAATTGATCATCATAAAAGAAATGAATCATATCTTCAAAAAAGCACCAGAAGATAGGGCTTTAAACAAAAAAACATATAATCAACCTGAATTACCATTACATCCAGATTTGATTTTATCTATCGTAAATTTTCTTAAAAAGTGATTTATCCTAAAGTTAAATATAACTTTGCCAGTGCAAAATAAGATTAAAACATGTCAGTACATAAACAAGTAAAGAGAGTAACTACCCACGTTTTACAAGAAATGAAGTCTAGAGGAGAAAAAATCTCTATGCTAACAGCTTATGATTATACAATGGCCAAAATAGTAGATGAGGCCGGAATGGACATCATTCTTGTAGGAGATTCAGCCAGTAATGTAATGGCTGGTCATGAAACCACACTTCCAATCACTTTAGATCAAATGATTTATCATGCAAGTAGCGTCATTAGAGCTATTTCAAGATCTTTGGTAGTTGTAGACCTTCCCTTTGGCTCATACCAAGGAGATAGTAAAGAAGCTTTACGTTCTTCTATCAGAATAATGAAAGAATCAGAAGCTCATTCTGTAAAATTGGAAGGAGGTAGAGAAGTAATAGAATCTATCAACAGAATACTGAGTGCAGGTATTCCAGTTATGGGACACTTAGGACTTACTCCACAGTCTATTTATAAATTTGGCACCTACACCGTAAGAGCAAAAGAAGAGCAGGAAGCACAAAGATTAATCGAAGATGCACATCTTTTAGAAGAGGCTGGCATATTTGCATTAATTTTGGAAAAAGTTCCTGCAGCACTTGCTGAAAAGGTTGCAAAAGAATTGACCATTCCAGTGATAGGAATTGGAGCTGGTGGTGGCGTAGATGGTCAAGTTTTAGTGATGCACGATATGCTCGGTATTACTCAAGAGTTTTCTCCTCGTTTTTTAAGAAGATACCACAATCTTTATCAAGAAATGCTTGGTGCTTTTAACGCATACATCGCAGATGTAAAAAGTGGAGACTTCCCTAATGAAAAAGAACAATACTAATGAACTTAAATATACTATACGAAGACAATCACTTAATTGCTGTTTGCAAAAAAGCTGGTGATATAGTTCAAGGAGATAAAACCGAAGACAAACCTTTGGTAGAATTTGTCAAAGACTATATTAAGAAAAAGTATAAGAAACCTGGAGATGTTTATTTAGGTGTAATTCATAGAATTGATAGACCTGTTGGTGGTGTAGTTATTTTTGCCAGAACCAGCAAAGCCTTAACGAGAATGAACAAGAAGTTCCAGGACAAAACAATCCAAAAAACTTATTGGGCTATCGTAGAAAATTCATTACCAAATGAAGAAGGTAGGTTAACACATTATCTCAAAAAAAACGAGGTAAAAAATAAGTCTAGAGCATATGACACGGAAGTAAAAGGGAGTAAAAAATCAGAAATTGATTATAAATTGATGGGGAGAAGTAAAAACTACTTCTATGTTGAAGTAAGCCCATTAACTGGTAGGCATCATCAAATTAGAGTACAACTAAGTACAATAGGCTGCCCCATAAAAGGGGATGTAAAATATAATGGACATAGAACTAATAGAGATGGTTCTATTCATTTATTTGCCAGATCACTTTCATTTGAACATCCTGTCACAAAAGAACCCATTACCATTACAGCGCGTCCTCCAAAAGAAGACCCGCTATGGGGTGAGATGCACAAATTGATGACATCTTAATAAGTCAATTCTAATTAACTCAATGATCTTGTTGTTTTAAATTAAAGCTATCAATTTCTTGGTTTATTAAATTTATCTTAACTTTAGTACAGTGTGTTAATTTTAACTTTATCTTAAAGTAATTTTGAGGCATCAATTAACTGATATAAGAAAAATTAATATGAGTGAAACAAAACATAAAATACTGATTGTAGATGATGAGGAAGATATTGTAGATATGCTACAATATAATCTTGAAAAAGAAGGATTTGAAGTAAAAACGGCCTGCAATGGCGTAGAGTGTATAAAAATAGCTTCCGATTTTATTCCTGACCTTGTATTACTTGATGTAATGATGCCAGAAATGGACGGAGTGGAAACATGTGTTGAATTGCGAAAAATCGACTCATTAGAAAACACTATTATTTGTTTTCTAACAGCAAGATCTGAGGACTATAGTCAAATAGCAGCCTACGACAGTGGCGCTGATGACTATGTATCCAAACCTATTAAACCAAGAGTTTTAGTCAGTAAAATTGGAGCACTTTTAAGAAGAAACGAAATCAAATCTAGTTCTGCTGATGAATCAAACATTATCTCAAGTAATGGAATAGAGATCAACAAGGAGAAGTACATTGTTACTGTGGAAGGTGTAGAGCATTACCTACCTAAAAAAGAATTCGAATTATTATCCTTGTTAGTAACTGGAAATGGAAATGTTTTCAGGAGAGAAACAATTCTTAATCAAGTTTGGGGCAATGAAATTGTAGTTGGTGATAGAACAATTGACGTTCACATTAGAAAACTTAGAGAAAAAATCGGAGATCAATATATCAAAACCATTAAAGGGGTGGGTTACAAATTTGTTGAGAAACCCTAAGCCATTTATCCCAATAACTAAAAATGTGCTATTCGTATCAACATTCGAATAGCACATTTTTTATATAATTTTTTCAAGTTTCTTAGCCCAAAAAGTGATTTTACATGTCCAAATATTTAATTAACATGTCAAACCTATCCTTCATATCTTCTTCATATTTATTTCCAGCATACGTTTCTTTTACATTAAATTCATATCTATAAAGTGTCTGAAGCACACCTCCTATTTCCTTCTTATTCAACTTTAATGTAACCTCAATCTTTGTACTGTCTTTTGATGAAGTGACATATGAACTTAGAATCTTAACATCATTTCCTTCTATCAATTGCGCCAGTTGTGCCATCGAATAATCATTCTGATTCATCTCAATCACTATAACAGAGCCATCTTGCTCTATAGACGCCATATTGGTGATGGCAGACATTATATGTTGCGTAGTCGTTAAACCTAAATACTGCTCGTTACTATCCAAAATAGGAATCACAGTTATATTCAAATCAGACATTAACTTCATCACCTCATACACGTGCTGATATTCATAAACAAAAGGTCTGTGACTAATTAGATTTAATGTTCCTACAGGAATGTCTGTATCATTGCTATCAAGGATAAGATCATCGGATACTAGGCCAACATATTCAGTTCCATTTACAACTGGCAAATGAGAAACTTTAAATTCATCCATCCATATCAAAGCCTTCTCACAAGACTCGTTGATTAGTATAGGAGGAACTATATCTGTTATTAATGATGATGCTATCATATATATTTAATTATGCTCCAAATTTACTTGGATAATATTATTTAAAACGTTTTTTTGTGTTATTAGTTGCCTAAAACAAATAAATAACCAAATTTTGCTTTCGTAAAGTATAAATACCATACCAAAGATGACAAGATTATCAGTCAATATCAATAAAATTGCCACGTTAAGAAATGCTAGAGGTGGGAAAACTCCAGACCTTTTAAAAATGGCAATAGATGCAGAGGCTTTTGGAGCACAAGGGATTACCGTCCATCCACGACCAGATGAAAGACACATCACCTATCAAGATGTACTGAATCTCAAGCCTTTAGTAAAAACTGAATTCAACATTGAAGGAAATCCTACAGAACAAAAATTTGTAGATTTAGTGTTAAAAGTAAAACCAGAACAAGTTACTTTGGTGCCCGATTCACAAGGTCAATTAACATCTAATCATGGTTGGGACACCGTTGCAAATAAGGCATATCTTACTGACATAATTACCGTTTTTAAAAATGCTGGAATAAGAACATCCATCTTTGTTGACCCAGACACAAAAATGGTAGAAGGTGCTAAATTAGTTGGCACGGATAGAATAGAATTGTATACCGAATCATATGCTCACCTGTACGAAACCGATAAAGACAATTCAATTGCACCATTTAGAGCAGCAGCCGAAAAAGCGGCCGAATTGGACTTAGGATTAAATGCTGGACATGATTTAAATCTAAAAAACCTGGCTTATTTTAAAAACAATCTACCTAACCTTTTGGAAGTTTCGATTGGTCACGCTTTAGTGGCTGACGCCCTTTATTACGGATGGGAGAATACCATCCGGATGTACAGAGCGGAATTAGAATATAAATAATGATCGGCCAACAAAATAAACAAAAATCGAAAACTATAGGTTTAGCATTTATGTTTCACGGCATAGTACTTTGTTTATTTGGCGGTTGGCTTTTTTATAAATAAGGTTTTGAAATAATCAAACAACTGCCTAAAATTAATGGATACTACCTATCCACTACAGGCGTATTGTCTGTGCTTTATGGCGTTCAAACTTTCAGTAAACAAAAGTGATTTCCAGTTAAAAATATTTAATAATCAAACTGCCAATTTACAGGATTCTGTATCGGTTTTGAAGTAACTACATTAGGATGTCAATCCACCGTCAAGCAATAATTTCAGAATATTACCTAAACAAATTCACGTGCCCCATTTTAGTATTTGTTCCGGTTTCATTGTACAATTTATATTCAACTTTCCACACATAGGTATCTTGTGGCGCTAAGGTACTTTTATACGTTCCATCCCATACCTCATTCAAATCCTTAAAATGTTTAACCATTTGTCCCCAACGATCAAAAATATACATATCAAATTCTTCTGGAATTCCGCTAAAGAAAACTGGATAAAAGAAATCATTATTTCCATCACCATTAGGAGTAAAAGAATTAGGTATATACATCGTAAATGATTCCTTATATTCTATTGTTTTACATGTTTGATCCACACATCCTGCATCATTCTCTGTAGACAAACATATCTCATAAAATCCAGTTCCAATACCTTGCGTTTCAAATACCAAATCATTGTCACTCCCTATAGACACACCATCAATTGTCCAAGAATAGATTGGTAAAACTGGGTCTACAGCATTTCCAACCAATTCAGATCCACCTTCATCAAAAATTGAATCATTCATTACAAAACTAGCGTCAGGCAGTCCCATAGCACAAACTTGCTGTCCAGCAAAAAATTCTGCGGAACATCCATTCACATCTGTCACAATTAATGAAATATCATAGCAACCTGGATCAGTAAATGTATAATTAAGTGGTGAGCACGAATTTTGAAGATCTCCATTTCCTAAATCCCATTGACAAGTAACATTATCAGGATTAGCTAGTAAATTGGTTAATGTAATTGTTAAAGGTACACAACCCAAATCATTAGATAAATCAATTTGCCCATCAGGGTCTCCTACTACATTTACCATAAGAGTATCATCGCCACCACATTGCCCCGCAATTGTATAAATAACACTAAATATTCCTACTCCTGTTTGCATAGGATCAAACTCTCCTGTCTGGCCATCCACGATACCAAATCCGGTCCAAGATCCACCTGGAATATCAGATGTCAATGTGACATTTCCACCACTCAAGCACACATTCCCTAAAGGATCAATAGTGGGTTCTGAAGTTGGATTTGCAGCGGTCATTGTTGTATTCGTTGAAACCTGGCATGAATTAGCATCAATGGCAGTAATTGTAACATTTCCATCGCAAAGACCTGTAAAAGTACCTGAGTTAGGAATCCCTCCGTTCATACTGTACGATACTACCCCTACTCCATTTGATGAAGTTGCTATAATTTCACCATCACAAGAATTGGGGCATGTTTGAGGTGTAATGTTCAACACCAAATCAATGAGTAATGGTTGGTTTAAGGTAATACTGTTGCTAAAAGTACATCCATCTATAGTAGTTATCTCATAGCTATAATTACCTTCAACAACAGGCCCAATATCTTCCTGCGTAATAGTGTTCATGGTAGGCAATGTCCAAACCACAGTGTTTCCTGCAGCAGGTGTAATATCCAAATCCACAGAAGCGTCTGCCGCGCCATTACAACTCACATGCGTAATATTTTCCACTACCGTTGGCGAATCGTTCACGGAAACATCCACAATGGCAGTAGCGCTTACGCATGGAGCCGAAGCAGACACAGTATATGTATAAGTTCCAGCAACATCAACGGAAGGATCAAACACTCCGGTTCCACTTGCTAATGCCGGTGTCCATGTTCCTCCCAAATCTGGAGTCCCTCCCAATTCATCAAACAAATCTACTGCAGCCATGTTATCACAAATCGATAAAATGCCATTCGTACCTGCGTCTGCATTTGCTCCAGTATTTACGACTACAAAAGCGGTATCATTGACACAAGACCCTTCACCTATGATGATGTAAGGATAAGTTCCAGCAATGTTTGAATTCGGATCAAAAGTACCTTGATTTCCATTCGATAAAACAGAAGGTCCATCCCAAATACCTGTAGTTTGCGGAGTACCTGTAAGTTCATCAAATAAATCTACGTTTGTTGCACTTGAACAAAGGTTTAGTGTACCACCTGTTCCAGCATCCGTAACTGTTCCATTATCTATCGTCACAAAAGCGGTATCATTTGGACATCCACCACTTCCTAAAACAACGTACGAATAAATCCCACTAGTATTTGAAGCAGGATTGAAAGTTCCTTGATCACCATTAGTCAAGGCAGATGGACCATTCCACACACCTCCAAGATCTGGTGTACCAAGTACTTCATCAATTAGGTTTAATGAAGCAAGATCACTACACAAATCAATAGAGATATCACCACCTGCGCTAACTGCTCCTGAACCACCAATTATCACTTGTGCCGTATCCGGACAACCTACGGAAGAAGTAGCAATTACATAATAAGTTCCTGAACATAGATTGATCGCGGTAGCTGTATTTTGACCAATAGGATTATAAAGATCATCATACCATTCATATGTATAACCAGGTATAGAACCAGTTGCAGATGCCGTAGCAGAATTAGTACAACCACAACTCATGGGCATATTGACATTTGCTGTAGCAACGGTTGGTGTAATAGGATTACCTCCATTATTAAACTGAGCAATATAAGCAGCATTAGCCGCATTATTTGGAGAGCCAGGTGTTTGATCGGTTGATGCATTATCGTCCGACCAATTAGACTGATCATTAGGATCTACACCATTAAAGTTATAAACTGTACCACCACCTCCTCCTGCAAAATAAATCTGATTATTCAAGTTACAATTTCCATAACAAACGGAAAAAACTTCGCACCCACCTAAATCTACAATTCTTGCACAATCACTAGAGTTAGACATCCCTACATTAGACCAGGTCGGTGATGGGTCTGCTCCCCAACCTGTAGTAGGATAATTGCAAACCGCAGCACCAGGAGTTGTTTCTGTAAACTCAAAGTAAGTTAAATTCTCCAAGTTAGCAATTATCTGATAATTACCATCTGCAGTGGAATAATCATCTGCAGGAATAGAGGCATTTCTATCTCCTCCATTGTACAAAACAATTAATGTTCCCACAGGAATGCATGCCCAAAGCGGATCATTATTAAACCGAACTGCTCCTGAAGCAATTCCTACACCAGAAGTTCCCGAAGAATGATAACCGCTATGGTCATCAAAAATCCAACCTCGTATATCAATACAAGGAGGTGTAGGTGTATTACAGTCATAAACAATAGTATTATCTATGACTAAAAGTTCTACATATTCTTTAGCGCCAGAAGGTCCGTTAGAAAATTCATTGATAACAAGCGTCTGCCCCTGCGCTAATACGCAAGAAAAGATCAATAACAATAATAATTTAAGTCTTTTCACTTATTTAGTTTGAGTTCGAACTCCATCTATAGACGAAGTTCGAATCGCAAAGTTGCTTGATTTAATGTAAACTAAATGTTATTTCTTAAATTCAGTCAAAGTTTTTTCGATGATTGCAACACAATCCATCAATTGCTCTTTAGTCATTACCAATGGTGGTGCAAATCTAATGATGTTACCGTGTGTTGGTTTTGCCAATAATCCGTTATCTCTTAAAGCAATACAGATATCCCAAGCAGTGCTAGAATCTTCCGTATCGTTAATTAAAATAGCATTCAACAAACCTCTACCTCTTACAGAATTAACCAAATCAGAATTTGCGATAACTCTATTCATTTCACTTCTAAAAAGGTTCCCCAATTCTTTAGCGTTTTCTGCTAAATTCTCTTCTTTTACAACTTCCAATGCAGCAACTGCAACTTTAGCCGCCAATGGATTACCTCCAAAAGTACTACCATGTTGACCAGGCTTAATAACCATCATGATGTCATCATTTGCCAAGACAGCAGAAACAGGGTAAACACCTCCTGAAACCGCTTTACCTAAAATCAAAATATCTGGCTTTACGTTTTCGTGGTCTACTGCTAATAAATCTCCAGTTCTTGCAATACCTGTTTGTACCTCATCCGCAATGAAAAGCACATTGTGTTCTTTACATAATTTGGCTGCACCAGCAAGATATCCATCATTAGGAACATAAACTCCAGCCTCACCTTGAATAGGCTCAACTAAGAACCCTGCAATATTTTCTTCTTTAATTGCATTTGCTAAAGCATCCAAATCGTTATAAGGAATTTTAATAAACCCAGGTGTATATGGGCCGAAGTTCTTACGAGCATCTTCATCATTGGAAAAAGAAACAATAGTAGTTGTTCTTCCATGAAAATTGTTTTCACAAACAATAATTTTAGCATCATTCTCTGCAATACCCTTTTTCTCGTATGCCCATTTTCTACACAATTTGATTGCTGTTTCAACCGCCTCCGCACCAGTGTTCATTGGCAAAACTTTATCGAATCCAAAATAATTACTGATGTACTTTTCGTAAGGTCCTAAAACGTCATTGTAAAATGCTCTAGACGTAAGTGTAAGGGTTTTAGCCTGTTCCATCAATGCTCCTACAATCTTAGGGTGACAATGACCTTGATTTACTGCAGAATAAGCAGATAGAAAATCATAATATTTTTTTCCTTCACAATCCCAAACAAACACACCTTCACCTTTAGCCAAAACTACTGGAAGTGGATGATAATTGTGTGCTCCAAATTTATCTTCTAATTGTATTGCTTCTTGTGAACTGATTGTTGCTGTCATTGTATCCATTGTATATATTTTTAATAGTAATTATTGTCTATTTACAAAGGTAATTAATATTTAACAGTTTATAAATGATAGTTAGGATTTAACACAAATAAAATGTTTGACGTTTATTATTCGAAGTTTGATATTTGGGGTTCGTGGTTTTGCGCGTTGGTTAGTTCAATTGGTTTCGATGATAATCGAAAATGTATCTAGAAAGTCCCTGGGCATTTTTGGTTTATGATTAAACAGATATCTCCTCCGCTACTGCAGAGGTCGATATTTCACATCTAAAAAAAGTCAAAACAAATCACTAAGCGCTAAAAACTAACAATTCCCTTTAATTAGAAACAATCTTAATTTTCTGCCCTGGAAGCAATTTACTTTTAGAAGTAATACCATTCAACTCACAGAAAGCAGTCAAGTTCATACCATATCTTTTGGCTAATCTGTATGGAGACTCTCCTTTTTTGACAATGTGAAATTCTTTGCCGTAAGGAAATGCAACATAACTATGCTTGTACTTTTTGAGAATCAAAGTATCAGAATAAATTTCTTGATCTTGAAACGAAACAATATGTGCTGGGTTGATAGGCAACCCTTTAAACCTCATTTCCAAGTGCAAATGCGTTCCTGACGCATTCCCTGTCATCCCGCCAAGCCCTAAACAAGTTCCTGCTTTTACTGTATCACCTTCCTTCACCTTGGTTTTGCTCATGTGAGCGTATAGCGTTTCTAACCCGTTATAATGTCTTACAATAACTACTTTACCAAATCCTCCCAATGTTCTTGCTACCCTAACTTTCCCGTCAAACATATTGAGAATAGAATCATACAAATGCAACTCTAAATCTACACCATTGTGTGCCCTACCATCTCTCCATCCGTATCTTGAAGTAACAGTACCGTAATACCTTCTCAATGTTTTCTGACACAAAGGATGATGATACAACCTTCCTTCTTTTTCATTTGTTAATAGTAAGACTAAAGTAGAGTCATTTTCATGAATCTCAGAAGGATAATGAAATGAGTTTCTATTACTCCACGATTGATAATAGGCATTGGCTGGATAAGGACTTCCGTCTTCTTTTACAATTTCAAACTCTGCGGGCAACTCCATGTTTTCGGGCATCATTGCCGCAAAAAGATTGATTTGATTAATCAAAGCAAAAGGAACCGAATCTAATTCAAAAAGCGAATCCACCATGCTATAAATTTCCGCTTCTGATTTATGAGCTACTGTTCTATAAAAATTTATTTCCTTCTTTATACCCTCGGTCATTGAATCCACTTTAATGAGTGAATCAATTCTTTCATAAATATTTAGATTAGAAAAATCAACCATTGTTTCAAACAGGTAATCATCCCCATATGCAACAACAGCTTTGGCTGTATCTTTTGGCTTTTTATTTTTGCCATCTCCTTCTGGACCTCCAAGAAAATCTCTACGAGCGGTAAACGCACTGAGCATTCCACAGACAAGGACAACAACTATTAAAACAATCTTAACTCTCAAATCTTTTTTCTCTGAAGAATCTGTCTTAACGCAAATTATACAAAAAGGTTACTTTGACAAAATAGCACCTAGAATAGCTAGCACTCCAAGTAAAACTCCAAAGCCTATAATAATCCACCTAGCTGCTTTATCTTTGATAAAAGGATCTCTATGATTACCAATTATCGTATAATTTATTTTTTCTACTATTTCGGTATCTGATTTTCTCACTCCAAAAAGATGTCTAATAGAACCATCGCTCTCTTCCTGCTCTCCCCTTTCATAAAATATACCCTCCTTCTTTAACGCTTCTTCAAACTGGTCTGCCTTTATGGCTTCACGAAAATGGAATACTAGATAATTTGGTCTATCAGGGTGCTCAATTTGATTCGTTATGTTAAAAGGTATTTTAAGATGATCCATTTCGCTGAAATATATATTCCTCAAAATTACTAAATTTAAAGATTCAAGCGTATTTTTGCAGAATGAAAAGTCTAGTTGCATTTATCGTCATATTTATTATTGGAGTTGGAGGAGGTTTATACCTTTTATCAGATGATAAAGTCACCCTTCCAATCTACAACCCTGTAGATGTCAATCCAGATCTTGTAGACAAATCATTACAAAACAAAGGATTGAACCATTCTATTATGGACTTTTACTTACAAAATCAAAATGGGAAATGGGTAGACCAAAGTATAACAAAGGATAAAATAGTGGTAGCCAATTATTTCTTTGCTACTTGTCCTTCCATTTGTCCAATCATGAATAGTAAATTAGCAAAAGTTAATGATTACTATAAAAACTCTAAAAAACTTTTGATACTCTCTCACACCGTCATGCCGGAAGTGGATAGCGCTGAAGTTCTCTTTGAATATGCCGCTAGATATGACGCAGATGCCAGTACATGGCAATTTCTGACAGGCAGTAAAAAACACTTGTATGAATTAGCTAGAAAAAGTTATCTGATTTGTCCAGATGAAAATGACCCCAACTACGATCACGGAAGTGAAAATGATTTTATCCACACTGAGAATGTTGCGTTAATAGACCAAAATGGTAGAATAAGAGGTTTTTATGACGCCACTTCAGATCAACAAATTGAGCAACTGATTAAAGACATACAGATACTTATTGATTTGAGCGAATAGTTTTAATTAATTAACATAGACTTCACATCTTCAATGTACTTTTGCAGAATGAAAATCATTTTTTTTACCACAATTCTTTTATGTGCAAGTATTTTTTCAGCACAAGTAAAAAGAGACAACACTCAAACAAAAACACAACCAAATATCATCTTAATGATTGGTGATGGAATGGGGTTAAGTCAACTTTCCTCTGCTTATTACTTTAGCGATGAAACGCCTAATTTCTCACGTTTTGAGACTGTGGGATTATCTATCACAAGGTCTGGCTCTCATAAAATAACCGACTCCGCTGCTGGTGCTACAGCGCTCTCATGTGGCAAAAAAACATACAATGGTGCAATTGGTGTAGATATGGATACAACATCAATTGAAACAATTCTAGAGTATGTATCTCAAAAGAATTGGAACACAGCTCTGGTTTCTACATCTAGTATTACGCATGCTACACCTGCATCTTTCTTTGGGCATACTTATAGTAGGAGTGAACAACAAGAATTAGCCAGACAATTATGTTACAGCGATGTAGATTTTTTTGCTGGAGGAGGGATCAAATACTTCACGCATAGATTGGACAATAAAAACTTACTAGATACTTTAACTGCGCAAGGGTTTGACTGGGACACAACAGCTCTTCCCCAAACAATTGACCCTAATAAAAAATATGGTTTTTTATTAGCAAAGAGCGGACTTGAACAAAAAAATAAAGGCAGAGGAAATGAATTGGAAAATGCATCGATGCTTGCATTGGATTATTTAACTCAAAAAGGGGATCCATTTTTCTGTATGATAGAAGGTTCTCAAATCGACTGGGGAGGTCACAACAATGATGCAGAATATTTAATTCAAGAAGTTCTAGATTTTGATCAAACAATTGGAAAAGTTTTAGACTTTGCGGCAAAAGATGGCAACACAATTGTAATTGTCACTGCAGATCATGAAACAGGAGGATTTACACTTTCTGGAAAAAGTAAAATTGGACCATTAAAGAAACAGTATGATGACTACAATACAATTGAGCCTTCGTTTTCAACAGGAGGTCATAGTTCTGCATTAGTTCCTGTATTGGTTTATGGACCTGGAGCAGATAAATTTGGTGGGATATATGAGAATACCGAAATCTACCTAAAAATGATGAGAATGATTTGGTAGCTTTTTTTTTAGGTTTGGAGGTTGAGACTCCTTCTCGAAGGGAAATTGTTCGATAACAACTAACAACGCTCTTAAACTATATTTTCACTATCTGAATGCTTTTCTTGTCATCTCCGGCAATAACCCTGATTGTGTAAGTTCCATTTGCTAAACCTAATTGATTAGCATTGTAGAGTATTTCTTTATTGAAATTAATGTATCGAACTTCATTTTTAATCAATTTACCTTGCTTATCATAAAACCCAACAGTAACATCCATTGGTTCTGTAGTTTGGACCAATAAATAAAATTCATCTTGAAAAGGATTTGGCCTTGTACTTAACGTCAACTCTTCTACATCCGCAACGATTTCTTCATATTTAAGCCAAATAGGATTAGAAAAAGAATGATGATTTTGATAAGCTATTTTATGTGCACTTTCTTGCCCTTGAAGATCTCTAAAACAAGACATTTCTGCTCGAATATAAAAATATTCATTCTCCTGTATCACACCAGAAGGAAATGTCGATTTAAGAATATCATTTAAATTTAATGTTTCCGAGTTATTACCAGTAATTGGCCAATTGGAAGGCATTATGTATTCATACTCACCTATCTCGGTTCCAATTATAAATTTAATCTCCGTTACATCTCCAAACTCAGCTGTAGTAACATAATTGAAATTCAAAAAATAACTTTCACTAGTCAATAGATTGACTGATGCATCATCACCCATTAAGATTTCATTTACTTCATCTTCGCCATCATCACTTATACCAATAGCCATAATTGGTCCATCTGACAATACATTTCTACCATGATAAAGCGCGTCCAAAATTCCCGTTCCATCACTACCCATTCCATTTGGACAATACACCAATGTATTCAATTTCCCTACCGCATTATCTGATATTGTTCCAAATCCAGCAAAATCATCTGTATTACTAAAATTGAATGAACCATGCGCATCTGAACCAGCAGAATAAAACATTTTCCAATTCTCAAAGTTCTCATCTTGATTTTTCAAAGAAAGGCCTAACTGATTAATACTATTGACAATTTCTTGCCCTTGTCTAAATTTCTTTAAAAAGAAGTCCGTACTAGTTGTATCAGCAACGGTAAATCCATCACCACTATTATCAACATCCCAAGGATCTAACTCATTACCAGTACTTTTAAGCACACCTCTCACATTCCATATTTGAGAACCTAAAAGTGCATCTTTTATTAACTTATTGGATTCAGTACTAAACACATCCGAACTAGCCGAAGGGTTATTACAAATGACCTCTCCTCCTGTTCTAGGGAAGTCACTACCATTTGCAGGAAATCCATTTATACCTACATTCCAAATTCCTCCATCAACCGGCACCAAAGGCAATTTATCTCCTGTAGCATAAGGATGTGCTGCATAAGCAAAAGCGTTGATAGCAGACAACTGAGCCAAAGCTGAACTAATGGTTACACTAGTTGCTGTTAAATCTCCGTCTCCATCTCCAATAAATGGCATTCCATATGGATCGTTTACATTGGGATAAGCCAACATATGCACCAATTTATTATCATGATTTTTCAAAGCAACTTCCTGACCAGCAATATATATCATACTAGCATCTTCCGTGTTGAGTTGTTTTACCCAAGTTTGAATTCTATCCCAATTTTCAGTAACAGTTGTTCCATAATTATCATAATCACTAGTATGATCAGTAGTTGTAATCCAATCTAAACCAATATGTTTTGCAGCCACTTTGGTAGCCTCTAGAGGCAATCCAATTTCAGCATCATTCTGTGTAAATAATGAGTGTAAGTGCGTATCTCCTCTATAATAATTAGCAAGTTTTGGAACATCTATATCCGATCTAAATACACGAACATTTGTAACGTCATCCGACCAAGTAAGGTTTCCGTAATGAATTGTAACTTGAATATCAATAATATTTTCCATTCCAACCAAAGCCGCAGGAGGTATATTAAAATTAAAATACCAATACGTAGCATCAACAGAAACGTAGTCATTGAAGAAGTCTGAATCAATATCAAAATCTATAGTTGTACTACTACTCGTTGAAAAACTATTCATTGAAAATCCTTGGATACTCATAGCGTTGTCTGCAACTGAAACATGCGAAAAATAATTAGCAAATGCCGCATCAGAAATGCTATCAAATTTTAAAGGTGCGCCAAAACTTGAGGCAGTAGCATTCTTAACTTGTATATCAATTTTATCTATTTGAGCAGTTGTACCAGTTACTAAATCAGCGTCATGCAGAAAAAAATGAACTGGAATTGAATTTTCAATTCCATTATTATCCGTTTTATTCATTCTCCATGGTGCATCTATGTAAAACTCTGAATAAAGTGTATTAACTTGCCTTCCATGACTTCGTTTACTATCCCATCCTCCCCAATCACTTTTCTTTCCAAAGATTTCTGTCACTTCGATATTGACTAAATCATTATCAATATCAAGCATTCGTTTAGGAATTGTAAAAGACTCTTTTGTAAATTTTACGTTACCATCTAACAATTCATATCTTTTAAAAAAAACAGACTTCATATTGATCCAAAAATCAATTTTTACATCTGTATAAGGAACTCCCTTAATATTTTCTATTAAAAAGGAATAGACATAAGCATTTTCCGTCTCTGTAACTTTAACATCAGTAATTGCTAAATAATCTCCTCTATGCGCTAGTGAAACCAACGAAAACAACATCAATACCCCAACAATAAATAGCTTCATAGTTCTTAACAATTTCTTAATGATTCGTTAACAAAGGTAAAAAAAGATTAATGCGCGTACAACCAATAAAAAAACTCAATTACATTTACCCCATGGAATTAATAAAAACTATCGATTGGGATTTTCATTTTGATCAATTAGCTCAGCAAGATTACACGATAGTGGATAATTTTCTCCCACCTAAAGTTTACACCAATATCAAATCATTATTTATTGATGCTATTAAAGAGGAACAATTGACAAAAGCAGGAATTGGCTCCTTAAGTAAATATCAAATTCGTGAAAATATAAGAAGAGACGAAATTCTATGGCTAGATAGAAATGATTGCAACGATGAAATAAGGTCTTTTTTTGATTTTATTGAAACATTTATCCCTACAGTAAATAGAGAACTATTCACTGCTATAAAAGATTACGAATTTCATTTAGCACATTATCCAGCAGGAGGTTTTTACAAGAAGCATTTAGATCAATTCTCAGAAAGAAACAACCGTATATTATCTGTGATTATATACATGAATGATAACTGGCAAGATGGTGATGGTGGCGAACTTAAAATTTACACAGATCAATCCTGTGATAATTTTGAACTAATACCTCCTATTGGAAATAGATTAGCTATTTTCAGAAGTGATATTGTGTGGCATGAAGTACTTACGGCAAACAAAAGCAGAAAAAGTCTTACAGGCTGGCTTTTAAAACAACCACAAGGCCTTGGCTTCTTAGGGTAAAATATCTTTAGATAATTTTGAACTTAATCCTTGATGAATTGTACAGCATATTATCAGTTTAATTTTAACAATTATGAAAGTATCAAATTGCACCGAAGATTGGAATAAAATGAATCCTAATGAAATAGGTAAGTTCTGCTCAACATGTCAAACATCTGTTTACAAAATCCATAACAATTCACTCCATGAAATTGATGAATTAAAAACAAAAAACAACGAGAAAATTTGTGGTCGTATCAGTAAAGTTCAATATGAGCAATTTAGATTTTTACATCCAATGAAAAGGTTCGCAATTGCACTATTTCTGGTTTTTGGAACAGGATTATTTACAGCATCCTACGCACAATTAAAAAAAGAAGCATCTTCGCTTCAAACGCCAAATTACACTTCTACAATTTACATATTTGCCCAAAATAATAAAGGCGAACCGATGCCCTATGTCAATGTTAGTTTCACATACAAGGATGATTTCATTCATGGCCAAACAGATTCATCAGGAAAACTACAACTCTTTTTCCAAACAGATCAATTACTAAATCAAATTGGATTTAACATTGACTATAAAAATACTTTTGCCTACATTGAAAAACAAGTTCATACTGGAGCCAATAGATTAGAAAGTATAATTTATAACGCAGATAGTGGAGAGTTAATAATAGGAAAACAAATTTTCTATGAAGAGTTCTTATTGGGTGAAGTAATATTGGATGAAGATTGGGATCAATAGATTATAAATCTCTTTTCTTAATGAGCAGATTTGAACCAATAAAAAACACAACACACCATACAATAGACGATATGATATTAATGGTTGGGACTCCATAATCATATGCCATTAATTCTGGTGAAATATTCTCAGAAATCTGTTTTATGGTATCCATCCTTGTGATTGGCTCATGAATCAAACCGGATGTACTTTCCAAAGGAAGAAAACTCACATATTGATTAACACCGGATACTTTCACATTACCAGCAATTAACCCAATAATTATCTTCTCAATGATATACCAAACTATTAGTGCTCCAACAGCAAAAGCAGAGCGCTTGACAAGTATTCCTAAGAACAATCCAAACGAAAAGAATGTAAAAAGTTTAAGGCAAAAGCCCCCTAAAAACTTAAGGTCTGTTGTAATAAACTCTAAGGAGGTATTGGTAGAAAAAGACAAACCAAGAATTAAAGACATTACCCCTACAAAAACAGTTGATAAAATTGATAGTACCGCAACCATTAAGAACTTAGACAATACAAATTCTGATTTGGATAAACCATCAATCAAGTTCTGTTTAAGCGTTCTATTGGAGTACTCATTGGAAACCATTGAGACAATCACTAACAAAAGAAAAAACTTAAAAATAGCAGCCACCCAAGTAGTAAAATGCCAGATATAAGGAAATTCAAATATCCCCTGCTCCGCAAATCTAATTGCTATCGGACCTAAATTAAAACTCATTGAAGACAATGCCGCAATTGATGCCAATAATCCGAAATAAACTATAATCAAAACCTTACTTGCCCTGTTATACTTCAGTTTTAGATATTCTATTGATAATAACCTAAACATTGCTCTTCTTTTCATTTGTTAGAGATAGGAATTGCTCTTCTAATTTAGGTTTCTTTTGGACAAAGTGAGTCAAATAAATCCCTACCTCACACAAGGCCTTATTAAATCTTGCTAAATCAAAGTCATCTGATGTATTTGCATAAACCATATTATCTTCAATTCTCACATTGGATAACTGGCTAAAACTTTCTTGAATTTTTTGAACTAGATTTCCGTTTTGACCATTTGTCTTTAATTCAATTACGGTTTGTGCACCAATAATTTCCGCAACAGGTCCTTCAAAAAGTTTTTTTCCTTTTCGTATTACAATAACATGGTCACAAACTTTTTCTACTTCGTCCAACAAGTGGGATGCCAATAAAATTGTTGTACCGTCATTTGCAATATCTCGTATAATTTGTCTTACCTCATGAATGCCTTGAGGATCAAGACCATTGGTAGGTTCATCCAATATCAAAAATTCTGGATCATTGAGTAAAGCTGAAGCAATGGCTAACCTTTGTTTCATTCCTAATGAATATGATTTGAACTTATCATTTTTTCTATCCAACAAGTTTACCATTGCCAACTTCTCTTCAATTTTGGTGATTGGTGCTCCTTTAATTTTACAAACCAATTTTAAATTTTGGTAAGCCGTCATATAAGGATAGAAATTAGGATGCTCGATTATTGCTCCTACTTTTTTTAAGGCTTGATGCTTTTGGTATTTACCTCCAAACCATTCATAACTTCCTGAAGATTTGTTAACCACATTGAGAATCATACCAAGTGTCGTAGACTTCCCACTACCATTTGGTCCCAAAAGGCCATATACATTTCCCTTAGTGATGGTCAATGACAAATCATTTACTGCATGTAATGCACCAAATTTTTTATTGAGATGTTCTATTTTTAAAATGGTATCCAACGCTACTAAGATAGGTAATTTGTTAAGACAAAAAAAGGTCACCCAAAATGGATGACCTAACTTTAATCTAAATGTAATTTTCCTAATCCTGATTTAATTTCTTTACCATGGTAAGAATGGTAGCCATCCCCACAGTTTCGCCTTCTTGATCATAAATATCTACTAAGAATTTTACTATTCCTTTAGCCACATCATCATCACTTCTTTTCTCTTGATCTATTTTTTCTTTTACAGTAAAACGAACACCAATTGTAGTACCCGCATAAACTGGTTTTGTAAATCTACATTCATCAATACCGTAATTAAGCAAAACTGGTCCTTTTGCTGGATCAACAAATAACCCCGCTGCCTTACTTAAGATAAAATATCCGTGTGCGACTCTTTCCTCAAACAATGTACCTTCTAACGAAGTTTCATCCATGTGAGCATAGAAATTATCGCCACTAACATTCGCAAAATTCACAATATCCGTAGTTGTAACTGTATGCTTATGCGTAAAAACTGTTTCTCCGACTACTAATTCTTCAAAATGCTTTCTAAAAGAATGAGGCACAGATTCTGGCTGATCTGCTCCTACTTGAAACTGTTCGGTAATTCTAGTTATTGTTTCAGGATGTCCTTGAATTGCAGTTCTGTGCAAATAGTGAAGGATACCTCTCTTTCCTCCCATCTCTTCACCTCCACCAGCTCTACCTGGTCCTCCGTGAGTTAGCAAAGGCATTGGCGAACCATGCCCAGTACTTTCTTTAGCACATCTTTCATTCAATACTAATATCCTTCCGTTGATATGCGCAGCTTCTACCACAAACTCTCTTGCCAACTTATCATCCGCAGTAATAATGGATGTTACTAAAGATCCTTTTCCTAATTCTACAAGTTGAATTGCTTCGTCTAAATTCTTATAAGGCATAATTGTAGAAACTGGACCAAAGGCTTCAATATCATGAACCTTCGTTTTATTAAAAGGATCATCGTTTCTCATTACAAGCGGAGACATAAATGCACCTTTTTCTTTAGAACCTCCTACGATAGCTACTTCGTCTAAATCTCCAAAAATGAGTGATTGTTCTTCAAGAAGTAATGATACATTATGTTTTACACTCTCCATTTGTTTTCTAGAAACAATACTTCCCATTCTTACACCTTCCATAGATGGATCTCCAATGATTGTTTTTGTCAACTTTTCTGACAATGATTTTTCAACATCTTCTACCAATTTTTCTGGCACTAAAATCCTTCTCACTGCGGTACATTTCTGACCTGCTTTGATGGTTATTTCTTTCAATACCTCTTTGATAAAAATATCGTATTCTGGAGTTCCTGGAACAGCATCCTCTCCCAATACACATGCATTCAAAGAATCTGCCTCAAGATTAAATGACACAGTATTATCTACAATATGAGGTAATGATTTCAAAACTTTACCTGTGTGTGCACTACCAGTAAATGTTACGACATCATTCAATCCTACATGATCTATAATACCTCTTCCCAGTCCACTCACTAATTGAAGTGCCCCCTCTGGTAATATTTTCGATGCAATAATTTCCCTCACCATTGCTTCCGTAACGTAAGAAGTAATTTCTGATGGTTTTACCACCGCAGGTACTCCAGCCATTAGGTTAACAGCAATTTTTTCCAGCATTCCCCAGATTGGAAAATTAAAAGCATTAATATGAACAGCAACTCCTCTCCTTGGGACCATTATGTGGTGACCAATAAAACTACCTCCTTTGGATAAAGGCGCAGCTGTCCCATCTACATAATATGGCAAATCGGGGAACTGTCTCCTCAAACTTGCATTAGCAAATAAATTCCCTATACCTCCTTCAATATCAATCCATGAATCTATTTTGGTTGCGCCAGTCTTTGCAGAAATGGCATAAAAATCATTTTTCTTTGTCATAAGGTGCATTGCCAATGCTTTTAGCATGCGTCCTCTTTCTTGAAATGTCATTTTTCTTAAAGCAGGACCTCCTTTAGTTCTTCCGTACTCCAAGATAGACTTATAATCTAAACCAGCACTAGATACGGTACCAATAACGTCTCCATTTATGGCATTTAATGCTGTAAACTCCTCTCCTTCTCCATCTTCCCAATTTCCTAAAACGTAATTCTGTATTTTCATTTCAATTATATTTTACTGTAATATTTAACATTGTTAGACCTGTTGCTTTTCGGTAGCGCCAATTTCATTTCCACAAATCGCCTGTAATATTTCTTTATCTTTTATTGTATTCAAGATAACCTAAGTAAGATAAAGTACTTTTCAACCGAGCCCTAAAATTAACAAATTATACCAATGTAACCTTTTATCAAGCCTGTATTATTTCATAAAACAAGAAACATGAAAAAAGTTATTTTACTAATATGTATGATGAGTCAAATGAATTTTCACAGTCAGCAAGATGTACAATTTACCAACTTTGAGTTCAATCAAGCATACAATAATCCTGCATTCATTTCATCCACAAAAAATATATGTGGGAATATCATAGGGAGAAATCAATGGCAAGCAATTAATGGCAATCCTAACACCGCATTTATGAATATTTACACCAAAATAGATGACCACAGTTACGCTGGGATTCAACTTTTGACTGATGATATTGGTTTTCAGCATAGCAATTTGGTAAAACTGTCATATGCTTACAAAATAAATACATCAAAAGCATCAATCAGTTTTGGACTAAATGGCAACCTATTTCAATCTAAATGGAGCGGCAACTATATAACTCCAGATACTCCACAGCAACAAGACAATGCTATTCCTCACCAAGGTTATAGTAATACAAAATTCGACTTAGATTTTGGACTAATGATTTCAAACGGGAAAGTTTATGCTGCATTATCAACCACACATCTAAATCAAACTGATTTCTCACAAACCGGTGTAATTGGTTATCAAACAACTAGACATTATTTTGTCCAAGCCGGATGGGAAAAAATAATAAATGGAGTGAAATTGGCACCCAAAATCTTAGCCAAATCTGACGTAGCTTCCACACAAATCGACTTTCAGTTTCAATCTACATTCAGAAATATTTATATCATAGGATTGAATTATAGAATTTCCGATGCCATATCTCCCATGATAGGGGCCAACATAGTTACGCCACTTTGTGCAATAAAATTGATTTATGCATATGACATCACAACCTCTCAATTGAGTAATTATTCAAAAGGGACACATGAAATAAGCGTGCATTTTTGTATTTCTAAAAAGCATTTTACAGAACGATATACTGATCCAAGAAATCTAGGCAACTATGATTTTGGTCCTAGAGGCAAATGGTGATTCAACACTGTTTTTGTTAACAATCATAAGCCACCTTTAAATAAACTGCTACATTTGTTGCTATCATAAGAATTTAAACAAATCTTTAAATGGCAATTCGTATAATATTAGACTTGGATGTAGAAAATCCTGAAGGAGTCATCAAAGCGCACAAAGGGCAATTAGTAGGCCTACTTAGTGATGTTGTAATGTCTAAAGAAACAAAAAGAAAAAAAGTAAATAGGATTGTTGCTGAGGAGATTGTCAAAGTTGTAGAAATAGAATTGCCCAAGGAACTGGAAAAAGAAATGGTCAACGCAAAAATTTCATTAAGAATTGTTGACAGCATAGAAATGGGTCACTAAACTCGTTTACCTAACTCTATAACTTCCATATCTTTTATTGTCCCACTATCCAAACTAAACCTCATGATTGTTCTAACATCATGAAAACCTTTTATTCCTGCAGCGCCAGGGTTGACATAAAGGGTGTTAAGTTTTTTATCCATTTGGACTTTACAAATATGAGAATGACCACAAATAAATAATTGAGGTGGGTTTTTTGTTATTTCGTCACGAATATTAGCGGTATAAGCATATGGCTTACCACCAATATGCGTCATTAAAACTTTTACACCTTCCAAAATAAATCTTCTATTCAAAGGAAACTCCGCTCGAATGATATGGTTATCAATATTACCATAAACCACCCTAAGCGGAGCAATATTAGCGAGGTAATCAGTAACTGCAATATCACCGATATCCCCTGCGTGCCAAATTTCATCACATGATTGAAAATACTTCAAATATTTGTCATCAATATGACCATGTGTGTCTGAAATTAAACCAATTCTTTTCAATGAGATTACATGAATTTGTATCCAACAGCCAAAACAATTGCACTGAATTGAATAACAGTAGTTTGATCCATATTACCATCCTCAGTAGCAACAGTCAACTCTCTTTCTACAGCAGGAATAATATAGTTCACATAAACCTTTTTCAATCTCATTTGAGCAATAATTTCAGGACTTAAAGTAGATGTTTTTGATTTCTCCGCTCTGAATTTCTCGTTCATTTCATCCAAACTAACTTCAAACTCTCCAGGACCTACATCATCTTTTTTGTATAATAATATTCTCCCTTTTCCGCTCATCGGTTTATCATAAATTTCTACAGAAATATTATCCGATTTAATCATATTTCCATCAAAGCAGAATTTATAATCAGTCTTTTCTATTGTTAGAACCTCTACCTCTTTGGCATGCGTATAAGTTTTATAGTTATACTTAGTGCTCTTAGTACCATCATATTTATAAGGCGTTAACCTTTTTCTTGCTGCTATTCTACCTTTCTGAATACCGTTATCAAAAGCCACCTTAGCTTCTAATTCTGCCTCTTCATTACCAGCCTTTTTTTTGCCACCAATTAATTGTGCTTGGAAATTACTTGTCATAAAAACGGCAAGTAATATTAATATTGATAATTTTAAATTATTCATAATTCATAATATTTTTATTCAACAATGCTAGTTCTGAGTTCTATAAGAGCATCAGCCATTTGGTTAACCTCATCTTCAGAAAGATAAATATCTAAGTATGCCGCATCTTCTCCTAAAGCTTTAACAGATTCAAAATTGTCGAACATATTAAGAATTTCTTCTATACTAGAAGCCAAATCTTCAGCATCCAAATTTTCTTCCTCCATACTTCTTAACCCTTTCAAAATAGATCTTCCAATTGTCATTTGTTCTGAAATTAGAACTCCCAAATCAGCTTTATCTGGTGTTGCTTTAGCAGAAACTGAGCCAAAATACATTCCTTCTATCCAAGCTCCACAATAATAAACTACAGACAAGTCAACTTTTCCATTTTGAGCAATATAGTCGTCTGTGTTTTCTTGTACAAAAATTAAAATTTCTACAATTGAGTCTTGGTTACCTAGGTTATCATTGAATCTTTCCACCAAATCTTCAGAGGCAAAAACTGTCTCTAAACCAATATTAGCACTTAAATCCTTTAGAGATTTTAAATATTTACTGGCTTCATCATACTTCTCATTCTTAACACAATAGGCTAAATCTGAACTATATACTCCAAAATTTAGTGATTGTTTAAACTTTTCTGTATAATTACTGATGTTTTCTACTTTATTAGGTAAAGTAGCATCATATTCTAATCCTGCTTTCTTAAATATAGAAGCAATTTGAATTGGAGAAGGGGGAACAAACGTAAATGTATTATCATCCGCTTCTTCAACTTCAATTACTGTAGTTTCTGTTGGAGCAGGTGTAGTTGTTCCGCCATTTTCAATTTCTTCTTTATCTCCACAGCTTTGAACCGTTAATCCGACAATTGCCGAAGCAAGTATAAGGTAATTTAATTTCATCTTTTGATTATTTGATTATTTAAGATAGTTCGTAAAGATATCAATTTTTAATATTCCGCTAACATTCGTCCTTAAAAACTTGAATTTCCTTTTCTATTGTTACCAATTCTGTAAACTTACCTTTATACCTAGTAGCCTTAACCAGATGATTATCAATCCAATGATAATTTCCTCCTCTAGGTTTTCCAAATAATGCTCCATGATATTTAAACCCATGCTTATTCAACCATTTCTCAGTCACCTCTCTATGTTCTTCGGTTCTAGAAGTAAAAAAAGTAATGATATGACCTTCATCATACCATTTATTTAAAGTTTCAAGTGCATCCGGAAAAGGCAAACATGTCGCCATTCTCTCTGGTTCTTCATTAGGAACATCCTCCGTGATAGTCCCATCAATATCAATAAGATAGTTCTTTACTTCTTCCGGAAGAACAGGACTTATTAGGTGTCCTTGTTCATCCAAAGTTTTTTTCAATTCTTTATTAGACATATTTACATTAAATTCTTGTCTTTAACAACACTCATGACGTAATCAACAATTACTTTTAAAGCATTGTCCTTTTTATTATTCATTTTAACAGTAAAAGACATCTTATTAATGTCTCCTTGGAAATCCACTAATTCAAACAAATTAGCAAATTCAAGTCCCATTTGCCCCTCTTCTGTTTCTGCCATTTTCAAAATACCATTGGGCATATTTGTCACATCAGTATTATAATAACCGTATAAAGGCTTACTTATAGAAGTCCCGCTTGGCAATGTAAAACTTGTATAAGTATTTCCTGAAGCAAAGAATACAGCAGTAATTTCATCTGATGTTACTACCATTTTATCTTCATTAAATGCTAAATAAAAATCATTATCTAACTTATAAACTCCATTTAAAACTTTCAATTCTCCACTCTCTCTCAGAATTGATCCAATTTTTGCTGTATCCTTCACCCCTGCGGCAAATAACACTAAAGGTTTTTCCGTAGTATAAGAATACATATCCTCGTCAAAAAAATCGTCTTGCATATCTTCTGAAGTTGCAAAAGAAACCTTCTCGCTAACCACGTCCATTAAAGAAAGCGAAAACTCTCCGGTAAACAGACTCAAAATATCTTCAACTGTCATACCTGTTGCTTTTTCTACATCATCAAAATCAAAGTCCTTATTATCTGCCAATTTCAATGCTTTAGAAAGCGCAGACATATCAATAGAACTAGTACCAAAAGCGACTAATTTATCACTGGTAAGATATTTCATAAAACTTTCTGAAACAGGTGACTCTCCTAGCGCATTGTACTCAGAATTTTTAAATTTCTTTCCATGAATATTCATTTCAAACACAATATCACCTGCATTAAAATTACCAGTTCCAATATAATGAGCTCCTTTAGACATCTCCAACATATCCTCCGTAATACTTTTACCTTCTTTACTTTCTTTTGCTACATTCATGGCAACTTCGATGTCAACAAAAATATTCATATCGTCAGTTTGCTTTAAATAAGCATCTAATGCCTCATTAGCCGCAGCATCAGTAAATCTGGCCTCTAGTAATTCTTTTACTTTCTTCTCTGCATCAATTTTTCTACCTGCCACAACAACGATATCCTTGTCATCCCATCCCACAGAAATTTCATCATCTGATAGGTATTCATAAATTTTACTTCCAGTTTCTTCCTTTTTATAGTCTCCCTTAAAGACATTTAAATCTTTCAGTGTTTTTTTTACCTTCTCTTGATTAAAAACCTTTGCAGTAAACATTACATATTCCGGTTCATCCTCTTTCATTGAAACCGCAAAGTGATTATTACCCGTGATGTCAATTCCTGTCAATTCTGGGTCAACATTCCCTTTCACCAACATTTTATATCCTGCAACAAGTTCGAAAGGAGCATCTTTACAATTTTCAAAATCTGATTTTTCAATTATTCCTGCAACATCAACAGAGCCAACAACCATTCTATTTTCCACTGCACTAATCATGTTAAATCTAGTAGAATTTTTCAAATTGGCTGCAGGATCATCTTCTTCACCACATGAAGAAAAAACAAAAATTGCCAAAAATGCTATTAAAGGAATTGACCACGCGGACTTTTTCATAATAATTTTCTTTTTTTTTTTTTAAGATAGCAAATGTATAATATAAGTTTAGGTTACACAACAAGATTATTGCGAAGCGTCATTAAAGCTTTTAGACGGCTCATTTTAAGAGATAAATGCTCGAATTTCACTTATCACATCATCGTGTTTATAATGCACAAAATGTCCACCGTGACTTCCTGAGAACAACTTTGAATTTTCAACTTCCTTTTGCAAATTCTCAACCCTCTTCAATTTAATGATAGCATCTTCCTTGTCGTGAATAAACAAAACCTTATTCATTGCGTATAAGTTTACATGATCATGACAATTGTACTGTGTAAGCGGCTGCTGCAACTGACTTTCTGCTAATTCCATACATTTATCAAAGAGTTTATCGCTAATTTTTGTCACACTTTTATACTGCGTTATAAAATTTGATGGAATTGGGTGGAGCCCCATAAAAATCAACTTTTTTTCTTTAAAGACATTTGCTTGTTTTGGCACCGTCATAGCAATTGAAGCTGCACCTAAAGAATGACCTATCACAACTTCAATATCATTTTCTACTTTTAAAAAGGAATCAATTACATCTACGAACATTGGCAAATGCGCTTGACTTTTGGGAGAAATACCGTGTCCAGGAAAATCAACACTTATAACTTGTAAGTCTTCATCTTGCATGAGTGCATTGATCACATTTCTAAAATCTAACGTTCTACCTTCCCAACCATGACACAAAAGTATTTTCCGTTTTCCATTCCCAAATTTATGAACGGTATAAGTAGCATTATAAAAATCTGATTGCATTGTTTTGTTGTCTGCCAAATCTAAAAATGCGAGATGCCCACTATTAATCCTTCTTTCTCTTGGTTTGGTAAACAATTTCCAAAATAACTTGGCAGTAAAATTAGGAGCAACCCACCCCACTCTGTGAAAATAAAACCTTACCATTTTCATTGAAAATGTAACTTCGCTCTTCGGTATATAAAACTCTTCTTCCATAATCAAGCGCAAAGCTAAAGAATTTACAAACGGTTGCCCACTTTTTATAATAATCCTTACTTTTGTTCTCGAAAAATTAGAACATTAAAAAATAAAGTTTAATCATATGAAAGAAGTATATATCGTTTCTGCAGTAAGAACACCAATTGGTAGTTTTGGAGGTGCATTATCAAGTGTCCCGGCACCAAAATTGGGAGCAACTGCTATCAAAGGAGCATTAGATAAAATAAGTTTAGACCCGAATTTGGTTGAAGAAGTATTCATGGGTAATGTTTTGCAAGCAAATCTTGGTCAAGCACCAGCAAGACAAGCCGCTATTTTTGCTGGACTAAATGAAAATGTTCCTTGTACTACTGTAAATAAGGTTTGTGCTTCTGGTATGAAAGCATTGAGCCTTGCTGCTCAAACAATCCAGTGTGGTGATGCAGACATCGTTGTAGCAGGAGGAATGGAAAATATGTCTTCAGTACCTCACTATATGAATGCTAGAAATGGTGTAAAATTAGGAAACATCACAATGATAGATGGAATGGTAAATGACGGGTTAACTGACGTTTACAATGAAGTTCACATGGGTGTTTGTGCTGAAAAATGTGCAGAAGAATATAAAATCTCAAGAGAGGATCAAGACAACTTTGCTATTACATCTTACAAAAGATCTGCTGCAGCATGGGAAGCAGGGAAATTCAATGATGAAATTGTGCCTGTGGAAGTTCCACAAAGAAGAGGAGATGCTATTATCGTGGATAGAGATGAAGAATTCAGCAATGTAAAAATGGACAAAATCCCAACTTTAAGAACCGTATTTAAAAAAGATGGTACTGTCACTGCAGCAAATGCTTCTACGTTAAACGATGGTGCATCTGCATTGATTCTGATGAGTAAGGAAAAAATGGAAGAATTAGGCTTAAAACCTTTAGCAAAAATAGTTGGCTATGCTGATGCTGCTCAAGCACCTGAGTGGTTCACAACTGCTCCGGCTCTTGCCATTCCAAAAGCCTTAAAGAAAGCCAATCTAGCTGTGGCGGATGTTGATTATTGGGAATTAAATCAAGCCTTTTCTGTTGTTGGAATTGCCAACACTCAAAAATTAGGCCTAGATCCTGAGAAAGTTGACGTAAATGGTGGTGCAGTATCTTTAGGACACCCACTCGGAAACAGTGGTTCTAGAATCATCGTAACACTGATTAATGTATTGAAACAAAACGGTGGTAAACGCGGTGGTGCTGCTATCTGTAACGGTGGCGGTGGCGCTTCTGCTATGGTAATTGAGAATTGCTAAACGCAAATCACATTTTAAAATCATTAAAGCCCTTTAAGTTTTCTTAAGGGGCTTTTTTTTTACACTTAAAAGGAATGATTGTTGCATCACTCCGAAATATCATATAATTTTAATGCTATGAAAAATTTAATCTCCTTATTCTGTTTACTAATTTGCTTCAACATAACTAGTATTGCACAAGATAAAAACCAAGCAATTGTAGATTTTGCTAAAAAGCAAATGAACAAAAAAGTGGACAGAGGTGAATGTTGGGACCTTGTGGCTTTTGCATTAAATGACGCCAAAGCAGAATGGAAAGCTCCATTTGACTTTGGTAAATTAATTAAAACTGGCCTCATTCCTGGAGATATAATTAGATTTGAGAATGTAAGATTCGAAAATGAAAATGGTTACATGACATTTCCTGAGCATTATGCAATTATCTATGAAGTAAAAGATAAAGACCACATTGTCATCGCTCATCAAAATCATAACAACAAAAGAGTTGTACAGTTACTTGACATCACCTTAAGTGATAAGAAAAAGGGAAAGATGACTTTCTATAGAGCAAGATAACCTTACACTTAGTCTAGACAAAAACTACACATTTTATATAGACTATCTAGCCTTCCAACGCTACTACTTCCTGCACTTGAGGCAATTGAGCTTTCAACAAAGACTCAATACCTCCCTTTAAAGTTGCTGTAGATGAAGGACATCCAGAACACGAACCCCTAAGCACTACAGTAACAACACCAGTGGGTTCGTCAAAACTTTTAAAATCAATAGCACCACCATCGCTTTCTACTGCAGGCTTAACGTACTCTTCCAAAAGACTATGAATCAGTTTATCTGTCTCTGTTTCCAAAACGGGTTTTTCAGAAACAACAGTTTTTATCTCACCTTTAGAAGTTTCAACTTCTCTTGCCTCTGGCAATTTAGCAACCGCAACGTCATTATTTTCAAGCCAGTCTTTTATAAAATCTCTAACATCTTTTGCGATATCATCCCATTCCAAAGCATCTGTCTTGGTAACGGTAATAAAATTACTAGCAAAGAACAATGATTTTACAAAAGGTAGATTAAATAATTCCAACGCTAATGGTGAAAACCCTTTTGCTTCTTGTGGACTCAAAAATTCTGCTGTTCCCCCTCCGTTTATCAACATTAAATCCGATACAAATTTCATTGTGGATGGATTAGGTGTTACCTCCGCATAGACAGTTACTGTTCTTTTCATTATAGACTTATTTAGTTCATTTTGATTACCTTTGCAAAGGTAGTAGCTAAATTTGAATTATGGCATTAATAAAAACTGTTGAAGGTAAAACACCTTCTTTTGGTAAAGACTGTTTCATTGCAGAAAATGCAACAATCATAGGTAACCTCCAATGTGGAGATGAATGCAGTTTTTGGTTTCAATCTGTGGTTAGAGGAGATGTACATTTCATCAAGATGGGTAACAAAGTAAATGTACAAGATGGCGCCATTATACATTGCACCTATCAAAAATGCCCTACAACAATCGGTAACAATGTTTCAATTGGTCATAGAGCAATTGTGCATGGATGCACCATTCACGACAACGTGCTAATAGGTATGGGGGCTATAGTGATGGATGACTGCATCATTGAATCTAAGAGCATCATCGCAGCAGGCTCTGTAGTTACACAAGGGACCGTAGTAGAAAGTGGCTCGATATATGCAGGTATTCCTGCTAAGAAAATAAAAGACATAGATCAGCACCTATTTGAAGGTGAGGTCATGCGAATTGCAAACAATTACGTCAAATACTCAAATTGGTTTAAGGAATAAACAAAAAAATGCCCCTCTCTTTCAAATATCTTATCATTTTACTTCTTCTTTCCTTCAAAGGACTAGGTCAAGATTTTGCTATTCTCTCCATATATTACGGAAGCAATGTCTACACGATTAATCCAACTCAAAAAAAATCTATTGATAGCCTTTTAAATAAACATGCCTTTGAATCCATAAACCTTATCGGGTATGCAGATACAGTTGGAAACAAAAAGGCAAATCTAAAGATATCTAAACTAAGGGCTGATAATATTGAATCATACATCAATAGTAAGATTCCAACTGCCAAAATTCTTTCAAGCGCTAATGGTGAACAAGATATTAAGAATTCTCGAACCAACTTGAGCAATCAACGGAGAGTTGATATATACCTAACACTGACAACTATTGAGTCTATAGAAATTACGCAAAAAGAAATCATTGAGGTCAATCCTAAAAACAATGACAATTTGCTAAACCACGAAAAGCTAACACCAAAGCAAAAATTCAAACAAGATTTAATTATCAACGATAAAATAATCATGGAAAACTTGCTTTTTGAACCAGGAAAGACTATCTTTCTGTATAACAAGATTCCAAATGAGTTGTATTACCTAGCCGATTTGATGGATTCTTTGCAATCTATGGAAATTAGTATTGAGGGGCATGTTTGCTGTGTGGATGACAAAAAATTATCTACCGATAGAGCCAAGGAGGTGTATTTATTCTTAAGAGGAACGGGTATTGACAAACATAGAATGCAATTTGAAGGCTTTAGTAATAAAAGACCTCTAGTGGAAGAAAAAACTGCTCAAGACCAAAAAAAGAACAGAAGAGTAGAAATTATAATCACTAAAAGATGATGATATATATATTGCATATTACTTTAATTCTCTTTACAGTCACCTCTTGTAGTTCGTCTATACCCAAGACAGAAGAAACAATAAATGAAGAGGAAGTAACTCAAATTGTTCAAACATACATGGATGAACAAATGGCATGTTGGAATAATGGTGACATCCCTTGTTTTATGGAGCACTATTGGCACTCCGACTCACTATTGTTTATAGGAAAAAATGGAATTACAAAAGGTTGGCAATCTACATTGGACAACTATTTAGATGGATACAAAGATCCAGAATCCATGGGCACACTCACTTTTAACAATAAAATAATCAGACTACTAGACAAAGAATCCATTCAAGTAATTGGACAATGGAGCATTGAAAGAGATGATCCTTCAAAAAATATTTCTGGACACTATACTTTAATTTGGCAACAAAAAGACGGTAAATGGGTCATAATAAGTGATCATTCTAGTTAGTTGTACTTTGGGGCTTTATAGAAAATTCTAAGTTTGATTTATTAAATAAATATCCCTTCCCTAGGCACCAATTTACTAAAAGACAAACCATTGATTAAATATTCTCTTTTCTGCCTTTCCAATTCAAATTCATTTATCTACTTTTGCAGCCCGAAACAAAGTATAACAAAACATCAAAATAATAAACACAATGGCTGGAAACAGAACTTTTACAATGATTAAACCAGATGCGGTTGAATCAAAAAACATTGGAAACATCTTGCAAATGATAACAGATGCTGGTTTTTCAATCAAAGCAATGAAATTGACACAATTGTCTATGGACCAAGCAAAGAAATTTTACGAAGTTCATGCTGAGCGTCCATTTTATATGGAACTTGTTGAATACATGATTTCTGGACCTATCGTAGCTGCTATTCTTGAAAAAGACAATGCTGTTGCAGACTTCAGAGATTTAATTGGAGCAACAGACCCTGCAGAAGCGGCAGAAGGGACCATCAGAGCAAAATACGCTGAGTCTAAAGCAAAAAATGCTGTTCACGGTAGTGATAGCGATGAGAACGCTGCTATTGAAAGCGCTTTCCACTTTGCAATCGAAGAAGTAGTTGGATAATTCCCAAACAGGATAATTATTTTAAAAGCCATTGCATATTCATGTAGTGGCTTTTATTTTTACATCAAACAAAGTCATACAATATGAAACTTAATTATAAAAGAGAAGGTCAGGGCAAACCATTAATCATTGTTCATGGACTTTTTGGTAATCTAGATAATTGGCAAACCTTAGGAAAGAAGTTTGCAGAATCATTTGACACCATCATTGTAGACCAAAGAAATCATGGTCACTCTCCTCATAGTGATGACTTTAACTATGATTTGATGGCGGAAGATTTATATGAGTTAATCACCGACTTGAACCTCACTAAGGTTAATATAATTGGTCATTCTATGGGAGGAAAGGCTACTATGAGGTTGGCTCAATTACATCCCGATGTACTAGAAAAAATAATTATTGTAGACATTGGGCCTAAAGGCTACCCTTTGCATCATGATGCTATCCTTGCCGGACTACACGCCATTGACTTTGACGTTGTAAAAACTAGAGGTGCCGCAGACAAAGTAATTTCTAAATACATCGATACACCAGATGTGAAAATGTTCCTTCTTAAGAACTTGTACTGGAAAGAAAAAGGACAATTAGCTTGGAGAATTAACCTCCCTGTAATTACCCAAAATATGGAGGTTATTGTTGGACCTTTACCCAAAGACATTGTTGGTACACCAACATTATTTATAAGAGGTGAAAAATCCAATTATATTGTTGAAGATGATTACAACGCCATTTTCAACCAATTTATAAATTCTGATATTGAAACTATTTACAATGCTGGGCACTGGATTCATGCAGAAAATCCTTACGATTTTTATCAGTTAGTTATGGATTTCCTGTAGACTACTCCACCACAAATTTCACTGTACTTACACCTTTAGTTGTACTTACTTTTGCTAAATAAATACCCGAATTAAGATTTGGCAATGGATTAATCATTTTACCTTGTGATGTTTGGTACACTTGTTTTCCACTTAAGTCAAAAATGACCACTTCAATTTTCTGAACTGATTCTTTAAATTTTAAGTTCAGTGAATTGTCCATTGCATTATAATAAGCAGAACTTACAACATTTACATATTCCGTTACTCCTACAGGAGCATCAATAACCATCTCCATATACACAGGTAAGTGGTCGCTATTATGATATAGTGCATTTGCAACGTTTACAGGCACTGCAGTATTAGTTCCACTATTAATATCATAATAATTATAATGATTTCCATCATTTCCAATAGACTTATAACTTCCTTCCAAATACTTCAATCTTTGATTACCTTGCATTATATCATCCGAAGCAAAGATTATATCAAACCTATCATCAAGTCCTCCAGTTGAACCTCCTGCAAAACCACCTGAGTTGTATCTTGTAGATTGTGTATGAACCGCTTGATAAAAAGAATTATTATTCCAATTTCCCAGTTGATTGATTGGATCATTAAAAGGGACATTTCCATCATTAAGAATGGTTTGACATCCAGGCTCCGAACTAGAGTAAAAATTAAAGTCACCACCTATAATTAGATTTCCACTTCGATTAAGATTATCTAAATAGTTTTTAAAATCAGCCGCTTCATCCCCTCTTTGATCTTCATTTTCTTGATCAGACCCCGCTTTTAAGTGACAACTATATGCCCATAAATAAACTGTATCTGTAGTAGCATTCATATTAGGCTCTTTGTAATACAAATGATACTCACTAATATCTCTTAAATCAGTAGAAATTTGAAACTGTTCTATAAGTCCAAATTTATCTTCATTATAAAACAACATATTCTGAGTATCTGGGCCACTATAATACGTTGCTCTCTGGTAATGATTAACACCATTAACATTCAAAGCATTACTTAAGATCAAATTAGCTCCATAAAGAGACTCCAGTTCATTCACTAAGAATAAATCTGGCTTAACATAAGTTATAATATCTTCTAATGTATCTACTCTCGTTTGCTCTGCAGATGAGCCGGGGAAGTTTAACAAATTGTAATACATTACACTTACTGTATCTAACTGAGCAAAGGAACTAAGAAAAATAAAAAAGGTAACAATACCTGTGAAATATCTCATAAAAAATTATTCTAAAATTTAAAGCTAACGAAAAATGGTCAAAGTGAGTACTTTATTTCTTTTCTCTTAGCAATGTAATATACACAGGAAAATGGTCACTATACCCACCAATGTACTCACCATACGAATAAGTTCTAAAAGGATAGTTTTTAAATCTGCCGTCCGTTGAGATTAAATATGGTTTATTGAAAATAGTGACATTGTAATAACTAAAAGTTTTATACTCCTTATTTACATCAACCAATCCAGAAGTCATTATTATTTGGTCAAAAAGGTTCCATGCTTCTTTGTATCCAAGTGTTCCAATTCCTTTCTTATACAATTTAGTCATTGGATTATATAAATCACCATCTTGAACATCTGCAATGGCCGCTTGAGGCTTCATTACATTCTTGATGCTTTTACTTGTTGGGTCATCATTTAAATCTCCCATCATCATTATCTTAGCATTAGGTTCTTCTTTTCTAATAGAATCCATTATATGCATAGTCAACTTTGCTGCAGCAGCTCTGTATGGGCCACTTTTCTTTTCACCTCCTCTACGAGATGGCCAGTGACAAACAATCACGTGTATTCTATCACCTAGTAACTCACCTGTAACAAGCAATTGATCACGTGTAGCATAATCTGGTCTACCTTCCAAGGTCAATCTATAAGAATCGCTACTTAACAATTTAAAATATTTTTCTTGATATAATAAACCAACATCAATACCTCTTTTATCTGGAGATTCATAATGTACGATTTGGTAATCTCTTGAAGCGATAGATTTTTGTTTTACTAAGTCTTCCAACACACTTCTATTCTCAATCTCAGACACTCCAAGAATTGCAGGTCCATCTGGAGTAGATTCAAGTCCCATTTCACTAATAACTTTGGACATATTACCCAATTTTTCTATATACTTTTCAGTATTCCATTTATTAGGACCAATGGGAGTAAAGTCTTCCTGCAAGATTTTATTAGGGTCTGGATCGACTAAAGTGTCAAATAAGTTTTCAAGATTATAAAATCCTATACAAGCAACCTCGTACTCTTTTTGGGCGTTATTAGTCGTAGAATTGAAGAACAGTGCAACAAAAAGAATTGTTGATAACATTAACTTATTATTCACACTACATAAATTTAAATTGGTCATGGACATTTTTTTAATACTTTTGGAGGCCCAAATGTAAAAACATAAAGTTAATATTAGATGAACCTAAGATTATTATTTTTCTCATTTATAGTTTGCTCGTCTGCAACCACAAGTTGGTCACAGGCTGATACTACAAATATAGATGACAGTACTTCAAATACCATTCCTGTTTTCATAATTGATACTGATGCAGGTGACGATAACGAATCTCAGGTTCAAAATATCAGTGGTTTATTACAATCTTCAAAAGATGTATATGCTAAACAAGTTGGATTCAACTTTAGTTTTGCTAGATTTAGAATGAGAGGATATGATTCAGATTTAACATCTGTATTTTTACAAGGCCTTCCAGCAAACGACCCAGAAAATGGCAGAGCAATTTGGGCATATTGGGGAGGGTTAAACGATATTACTCGTTACCCAGAAGTAGCAACTGGTATTACTTCTTCTCACTCTACCTTTGGTGGAATAGGTGGATATTCAAACATTAGTCTTAGGGCAAGTCAAAAAAGAAAAGGAACAAAAGTTTCTTATGCGGCATCCAATAGAACATATACTAGTAGATTAATGGTAACACATAGCACCGGTTGGTTGGACAACGGGTGGGCATTCTCAATGTCACTTTCTGGCAGATATTCTAATGAAGGATATGTAGAAGGCACATACTATAGAGGAATGAGTTATTATGCTGCTGCAGAGAAAAAAATTGGAGATAAGCACATGGTAAACATTGCTGTATTAGGATCTCCAACTGTGCAAGCAAGAAGTGGTATAGCATTGCAAGAAGCATATGATTTAACTGGAAACAATTATTATAATCCATATTGGGGATACCAAACTAACGCTGATGGAGAGGTTGAAAAAAGAAATGCTAGAGTTAGAGACAATCATGTTCCTTACATTGTTTTGAGTGATGAATTCAAGATTGATGACAAAAGCAAATTAACTACTTCCGCTTATTACACATTTGGAAGAACAAGTAATTCTAATTTAAATTGGAATAATGCTGCTGATCCAAGACCTGATTACTATAGAAATTTACCAAGTTACAGTTATAGTAGAGACCAAACTACTTTTGGTGATCAAGCTACCGCCTTGTGGCAAGCGAATGACCCTTCAACAACTCAATTAGATTGGGACTTCATGTATTTTGCTAACAGCAAAAACTTAGCGACCATAGAAAATGCAAATGGAACAGATGAAACAGTTGTAGGTAATAGAGCGAAGTACATCGTTGAAGAATATAGAGTTGACCCGACAAGATTAGGCATCAATACAGTTTATAACAATCAACTTTCTGATAAATTAAACTTAAGTGTAGGGATCAATGCTTATAGTTATGTAAGTCACAATTTCAGAGTAATAAAAGATTTATTAGGTGCTGATTTTTGGTTAGATGTAGATCAATTTGCTGAAAGAGACTTCTCTGACCCGGTAGTTGCTCAAAATGATTTAACAACACCTAACAAGATAGTAAAAGTGGGAGACACTTTTGGTTATGACTACGATATGCATGTAAACTATGCGGACGTGTTTTCTAACCTAGACTTCAAAGTAGGAAAGAAGATTGATGGATATGTTGCTGTTGATTTAAATACAACAACTTTTTGGAGAAACGGAAACCTTCAAAATGGTAAATTCCCTGACAATTCATTAGGAGAATCAGAAAAACAAAAATTCTTCAATTATGGAGCAAAAGGTGGAATTGTATACAAAATCAATGGTAGACATGCTATCACATTAAATGGTTTACACCAAACAAAAGCACCTAACGTAAGAAACTCTTACATTTCACCAAGAACTAGAGATCAAGTTATTGACGGCCTTGAAAGTTCTGAAATTTCTAGTGCAGACATTAATTACGTTGTGAGATATCCTAAATTACAAGTAAGAGCGACTGCTTTTTATACACAGTACAACAATCAGATTTGGTCTAGAAGTTTCTACCACGATGAGTATTTAAACTTTGTGAACTATATGCTTTCTGGTGTGGATAAATTATATCAAGGTGTTGAATTAGGAATTGAAGGAAATGTAACTTCTACAATTGTTCTTTCTGGAGCATTTACTACTGCTCAGTACTTGTACACATCAAGACCAACTGCTACTATTACTGTAGATAACTCAGAAGAATTATTAGCAGAAGGAAAAACAGTTTATTGGAAAAACTACAAAATTGGAGGAATGCCACAAACTGCTGCTACTATAGGGATAAAATATAACTCACCAAAATACTGGTTCATTGGTGTGAACGGTAACTTTGTTGCAGACATTTACTTAGACCCAAATCCAGATAGAAGAACAGAAGAAGCAGTTGCAGGTTTTGTTGATACTGACCCACAAGTTGCACAAATTTTAGATCAAGAAAAATTAGCAAATGGATATAGTGTAAATTTATTTGCGGGATACTCTTACAGACTTAAAGGAGGACAATACATTAGATTTAGCATAAACATCAACAATTTAACAAACAACAAAAACTTTGTAACTGGTGGCTTCGAGCAATTAAGATACGATGCAACAGATATTGACAAATTCCCGTCTAAATATGGATACGGGTATGGATTAAATTATTTCGGACAACTTAGTTTCCAATTTTAAACTTGTATAATTAACAACATGAAAAATATATCAATCATTTTAGGTTTATCAGGTCTTTTAGGACTTACTTTCGTTTCTTGTGATAAAGAATATGATACGCCACCAATCGCTACAATACCTGAAGGTAACATTATAACCATTCAGGATGCTAAAGATTTGGTAACAACATCAACACCTTCTGTTTCTTTTACAGAAGATTATTCAATCTATGGTGTTCTCACCACAGATGAAACATCTGGCAACTTTTATAAAGAAGCTTATTTTCAAGATGCAACTGGTGGAATTAACCTAAGGTTTACAAGTTCTGCAAGTACACATATTGGTGATTCTATACGTCTTTCTTTAAAAGGAGCATTGATTACAACTTACCAAGGTAATTTCCAGATAGATTCTTTGGACCCTGATAAAAACGTAATTATTCAGCAAAACAATGTAGATATTGAACCTTTGGTATTAAACATTGCGCAAGCATCCACTGGAACAGCTAAATTGGTTCAAATAGATAATGTTGAATTTGTAGCTGGAGATTTAGGTAGCACATGGGCTGATGCAGTAAATCAAAATTCTGTTACTTTGGTTGTAACAGACTGTAATGGTAATCTATTAGATGTAAGGTCTAGTGGCTTTGCAAATTTTGCTGGCGATGTCATTCCTGAAGGTAATGGGAGTATCATTGGAATTATGGGAGCTTTTAATGGCAGCCCTCAATTCATCATTAGAAACCCTAATGAATTGACAATGGATGGCCCAAGATGCACAGGCGGTGGAACTGTAGTTTGTGACCCAGTGTCAACGATTAATGATGGATTTACAAGTCACACTTCTGGAGGTACCGTTACTGATCAATGTTGGTCTACTTCTTCTTTTGGAGGTTCTCCTTCATGGGCTATAGGTGATATTTCAGGAAATAAATTAGCTGTAGCTAACATGCTAGGAACATCTTCAAATGGAGCACAAGGAACTTGGTTGATATCACCAGAACTAACTTATAGTTCTTCGCAAATCCTTTCATTTTCTAGCGCAGTACAGAATTACAATCATGATGGATTAGAAGTTTACATTCTTACAAATTACTCTGGAGATGTAAATACTGCTACTCAAACTCCTGTGACAGGAGCACTAATTGCAGGCAGTGGTAGTACTGACAACACATTGGTAAATTCAGGAAACATAGCACTTTCTGGATTTGGAATTAGTGGAAATTATAGGATTGCATTCAAATATTCCGGAAACCCTTCTGCTAATGAAACATCAATATATAAAATTGACAATTTTATCGTACAATAAATAAACTTATATAAACAAAAAAAGAAATGAAAAAACTTTACACGATTTTAGGATCTGCTTTCTTATTAGGAAGCATGAACGCACAAGTCTATTTAGGAAAGGACTTTGAAGATCAGGACATCCATACTGGTGGTTTTACAGACCAAGTTATAGTAGGAACATCAGACTGGTTTGCTGCTTCATATAGCGGAAATAACTTTGCCAAAATGAGTAACTACAACGGAACATCAAATGCTGTTTCAGAAACATGGTACATCACACCTGCTATAGATTTGACAAGTGCAACATCTCCTATTTTTAGTTTTGCAAGTGCTGCTAATTTTAATGGTGACGATATTGAAGTATATACATCAATTGATTTTGACGGTACAAGTGATCCTAATACACAAGGAACTTGGGTACAATTGTCTCCAGCTTTGTCTACAGGAAATAACTATGACTGGGTAAACTCAGGTGAAATAGCTGTTCCAAACACTTCAGCTACTACTTACTTTGCTTTTAAGTATACAGGAGGAGCAACTGATGGTAAAACTTGGGAAATTGATAGTGTATTTGTTGCAGAAGCAGGAGAAACATTCGTTTCTACAATTGTTGTAGCACCACCATCTACTGTTTCAGTATACGACATTCAAAACTCTACAGGTGCATCTCCATATGAAGGACAAAATGTTTCTACTGGAGGAATTGTAACGCACGTAAGAGATGATGGAAATTATTACATTAAAAGTGGAAATGGGCCATTTTCAGGAATATATGTTTTTGACGCTTCAAATACAGTAGCTCCTGGAGACTCTGTAACTTTCTCTGCAACAGTTGATGAATTTTATGACCTCACTGAATTAAAAAATATTTCAAACTTTGTAAATGTAAGTAGCGGAAACTTTTTCTTTTCAAACCCAATTACAACTGCTCAAATATTGACAGAAGAATATGAAGGAGTATTGGTTAGTGTATGTGGTCAAGCTACATCTGAAGAAGGACAATACCAAGATTGGACAATCAATGATGGATCTGGTAACGGAAATGTAGATAACTACGCTGCAGATTACCACCCAGGAGGAACTAACATTACTCCTCCAGTAATTGGTAACTCTTATGAGGTAAAAGGAATTGTAGATTACAGCTACAGTGAATTTAAAATTCTTCCGAGAAGTGCTGCGGATGTTGCTCAAACTGCTCAATGTGTAGTTTCTGTTAACGAAAATGAAGTTGTATACAATGTATATCCTAACCCTACAAACAATACATTGAATATTGATGTAGAAGGAAACCACACTGCTACTATTGTTGATATCAATGGTAGAGTTTTGAATACAATGGTAGTAAATGGATTTACTTCTATAAACGTTGCAAACCTTGCTAACGGTGTTTACTTTATCAACTTAGATGGAAACATGACTAAGTTTATCAAGAAATAATCGAAACTAAATATAATTTTGAAAGGTGATTTACTATGTAGGTCACCTTTTTTTATTTTTGTATTATTGTAAAAATCAGGTCTATGAAAATGCTAAAAATTTCAATAATACTGTTAGTTACATCTTCTTTCGTTAATATCATAGCGCAAACTGCACTACACGTTGACATTGAAAAAATAAAACAACAAACAAGCGAAATTACATCTGAAAATTATTATCCTACCTTACTTAATAGATTTATTAGTGCAGACACTACTTTGAGTAATAAGCAGTTACATTTTCTGTATTACGGAAAATATAATCAGTCATTTTACCACCCCTACGACCCTGTAGAAGGTCAAACGGATATGTATTATAATATTGAGCAAAAACAGTTTAATGCGGCCTTAATTTACGGCAAGAGAGCATTTGACTTAGATCCATTAGATCTAAAAACTCTTTTTGGCATATCTCTTTGTTATCATTACCTGAACAAAGAAGAAGAAATGAATAAATATTTGTGGTTATACTACTCGTTAATTTCTGTTATTTTAGAATCTGGAAGTGGCAATAGCATTGATAATGCCATGGTGGTAATGTCCGTTTCCGATGAGCAAGAAATTATTAATAGTTTACAGAAGAAAATCAAAAAGCAAAAACTTCTAAAAGGAACTACCGACCTAGTTTACTTGGAAAAATCAAAGGAGAAAGAACTTAATTTCATAAAAAAACTCTACTTTAATATTGAACTCCCATTAAAAAAAGTGATCAGCGAATAACTAAAACGAAGATGTTTTAGAAATAATAAAATGCTAAATAGCTTTTATAATATTAGCACTTCTTATTGCTCAAAGAAGTAATCTATCAGTTCATGCAATTTTCTAACTGTAAAGTTATTTGACCCTTCGAAGAAACCATCTATTGCTGCAGAAATTTCTTTTGAAGAGATAATTCCATTCCCATCTAAATCTCCTTCCTGTAGGTCAAGAGGTATGTTAGAAGTATTGGTTGTCTTATTGGCTTTTGCTGCATTCTCAATTTGTGCAGAGATTTCATCCAATTTACTTTGAGAAGCATCTTCAGAGAAAGATTGTTTTCTTTCTTCTGTAATTTTATTTTTAGCAGCAATTCTTTCTGCCAATAATTCATCCGTTAATTCTCTACCTTCTTCGTCAACAATGGCTCCTTTTTTAGTGTCAGGCTCTTTATCTAAATAGTCAGCAACACCGTCACCATCTTTATCCAACGGACATCCGGAACCATCCACCTCAACACCACTTGGGGTATTCTGACAGAAATCCTGCATATCTAATACTCCATCACCATCTTTATCAGAATTATCCAATGCTGCAAAATCAACATCATCATATCTATGCTTTTTATCCTGATCTACTTTCTTGATTACATAATGTAATGAAAACCCTGCATAAACATATTTATCATTATTATCATTTGCTTTAACATTATCAATCCAGTCACTAAAAGTAATATTATATGTAGCAAAAATACGCCCCTGAATTCTAGGAGTAAACTTCCATTTCAAACCAAACGTTAATGGCACAGCAAATGTACTTCTTGTGTAATTTTCGACAGAATCAGTTAACTGAGTTTCGTAATCATAATCTCTATATAGTTGAGCAGCAGCCGATGTGGTATCTCCTTCAGTTTCATTCCAAATCGTTCCATTTTCCCAATACTTATAATCAACACCGTTCTTATCTTTTAGATCTCCATAAGCGTCAAATTTCAAAAAATGGAAGCCTGCGGAGATGTATGGCGAAAACGGGGAATCTTTGTGAATTACTAAATCATTATCAAAGTGGAAAACAAAATTCGCACCTACCTGAAGTAATGGTGACTCAAAATTTCTATTTTGTTCAATGATTTTACTTCTTTCATTAGAAGCTAGTTTTCCATATGTTGCTTCAATTTGCATTCCCGCAATTTCTCCAAATCTTCTTTCCAAATTAAAATAATAACCTGGACGGATATTTGAAAGTACAGACACATTTGATTCCTTAGTTAAATCTCCTAGAAAGGAAGAAAAACCAACTCCCACACCAACAGTAAGTACATCCGGCATTTCATCTTCTTGAAACTGTCCAAATGAAGTCATTGTAGAAAAGGCTGCAACTAGTAGTAGTATTTTATTCATAGAGCGAAAATAAGGTTTAGTAGAGAGATTTCACCTCTCCACCAAGCAAATTTAGAAAAATACTTTCATATAAAAAAAAGTTTTTCAATGAAAGTGAGTTCCTAAAAATTAGGTGTAAGCATATATTGCTTATAAAACTTGTTAATTTCTTCAACAGCCTCATCTGAAGTATCTACAATTTTGATCAAATCCAAATCCCCAGGGCTGATGTTGTTCTCTTTTTCCAAAAGCGTACTTTTAATCCATTCAATAAGACCTGACCAAAAATCTTTACCAACCAAAATTATGGGAAACTTTCCGGTTTTCTTAGTTTGAATTAGTGTCATTGCCTCAAACAATTCATCTAAAGTTCCAAATCCTCCTGGTAATACAATAAACCCTTGAGCATATTTCACAAACATTACTTTTCTAACAAAGAAGTAATCAAAATTTAGCATTTTATCGTTGTCGATATATGGATTATAGTGTTGTTCAAAAGGTAACTCGATATTTAGTCCTACACTTACTCCACTGCCTTTATGAGCTCCTTTGTTTCCTGCGTCCATAATACCTGGACCTCCACCTGTAATGACACCGTATCCGTTTTGAGTCAATTTATAGGCTATATCTTCTGCCAATAAATAATATTTAGTATCCGGCTTTGTTCTTGCTGAACCAAAAATAGATACACAAGGTCCTATCTTAGATAATCTTTCATACCCCTCCACAAATTCAGACATTATCTTGAACACAGCCCAACTATCATTGGTTCTAATTTCATTCCAATCCTTGTGCTCAAACGCCTCTTTTATCCTGTCTCTTGTTTCTTCCATTTCTATATATTTAATAATTTATTTTTCCAATAATATGCACTAAGATAAAAATACTATCCATGCAAATATTTTAATATTTCTAATTTGTGATTAACGTGCTAATTCGTCTTTTAAGTACTTAGCGGTATAACTTTTCTTGTTTTTAACACAATCTTCTGGGGTACCTGCAAAAAGCAATTCTCCACCACCACGGCCACCTTCTGGACCAATATCTATGATATGATCGGCCACTTTGATGATATCTAAATTATGCTCAATAACCAAAACTGTGTTCCCATTATCTACAAGTCTATTCAATACTTCTAGTAACATTTTTATATCTTCAAAATGCAATCCAGTAGTCGGTTCATCTAAAATGTAAAATGTCTGACCAGTTTCTGTCTTGGATAATTCAGTTGCCAATTTAGTTCTTTGAGCCTCTCCACCAGAGAGTGTTGTACTTGGTTGGCCTAGTTTTATATATCCTAATCCAACTTGTTCTAAGGTAATTAGTTTTTGATAAATTTTAGGAATTGGCTGAAAAAACTCACAAGCTTCTGATATAGACATCTCCAACACATCATTGATGGACTTCCCTTTATATCGAACTTCTAAAGTTTCTCTATTGTATCGTTTTCCATGACAAGTATCACAAGGAACGTAAACGTCTGGAAGGAAGTTCATCTCAATCAATTTAAGACCTCCTCCTTTGCAATCTTCACACCTACCACCTTTCACGTTGAATGAAAATCTACCCGGCTTATATCCTCTTATTTTAGATTCTGGGATTTTAGTAAACAACTCTCTAATTTCAGAAAACACTCCTGTATATGTTGCAGGATTTGAACGAGGCGTTCTTCCTATTGGCGATTGGTCAATCTCAATGACTTTGTCAATATGTTCAAGTCCAATTATTTTCTTGTAAGCCAACGGTTTTTTCAGACTTCTAAAAAAGTGTTGACTCAAAATTGGATACAAAGTTTGATTTATCAATGTTGATTTACCACTACCTGATACACCTGTCACACAAATAAATTTACCTAACGGGAATTTTACATTGATGTTTTTGAGATTATTACCAGAAACACCTTTCAAAATTAGTTCATTACCATTTCCCTCTCGCCTTGTTTCTCTGATTTCAATTTTCTCTTCTCCAGTGATATATTTTGCAGTAGCTGATTTTTCATTGATAAGTTTTTGAGGATGCCCTTGAGAAACAATATTTCCTCCATTGATACCTGCACCTGGCCCAATATCAATTATATAATCAGCATTTAACATTATATCTCTATCATGCTCTACAACAATTACTGAATTACCAATATCTCTTAGATTTTTTAAAGATTTAATTAACCTATCATTATCTCTCTGATGCAAACCAATGGATGGCTCATCAAGGATATATAATACGCCTGTTAATTCTGAACCAATTTGCGTAGCCAATCTAATTCTTTGTGCTTCACCACCCGAAAGTGTTTTAGCCCCTAAATTTAGATTTAAATAACTCAATCCAACCTCCAACAAAAACCTTACACGATCTTTGATCTCTACAATAACATCCTTGGCTATTAGATTTTGAGATTTAGAAAATCCTTTCTCTAAAGTATCTACCCAAGCGTCTAAATCTGCCAAATCCATAGAAGCAACTTCACCTATTGATTTATTATCAATTTTAAATAAAGATGAATTCTTCTTTAATCTACTTCCATTACATTCTGGACAAGTAACCATATTGGTAAAACCTTCTGCCCATCTTTGAATACTCTTGGATGAATCATCGCTCTTTTGTCTTAAAACAAAATTAATTACCCCCTCAAACGAAGATACAACATCGTATATCCCTGTATTCCCTAGTACTTTTATCAAATCATCCGTTCCATAAAGAATCTTATTTAACAAATCTTGTGGAATGTCTTTTACTTTGGAGTCTAACGAACATTCACCACTTTTTAGTAAAACTTCTACTTGTTTAAAAATCCAATTGGAAGAATAATTACCCAAAGGAGCAATCCCTCCTTTTTTTATTGTTACATTTTCATCCGGAATAATTTTGTCCATATCCACCTCACTTACTACTCCTAATCCATTACAGTTAGGACACGCCCCATGTGGTGAATTGAACGAAAAATGATTGGGTTCTGGTTCGGGAAGTGAAAAGCCAGAAGAAGGACACATCAACGCTCTTGAATAATGTTTAACCTCATCACTATCATAATCCAGAATAAGCAATTCTCCCTTACCTCTTTTGAGAGCTAATTCTATTGACTTTGCTAATCTTGCTTTGGAAGATTCATCCGCCTGTAATTTATCAATTACAATTTCTATATCATGCGTTTTGTATCTATCTACCTTCATGAGAGGTTTTATATCTCTCAATTCACCATCCACTCTAACTTTAAGAAACCCTTGCTTACGAGATTTCTCAAACAATTCCTTATAGTGACCTTTTCTACTTCTCACCAAAGGTGCAAGTATAATAATTCGTTTGTCTTTGTATGTGTCCTGAATCAGTTCTAGAATTTCCTTTTCCGAATATTTAATCATCGGTTCACCGGATTGAGGGGAATAGGCAGTACCAACTCTTGCGAACAACAACCTAAGGAAGTCATATATTTCAGTAATAGTACCAACTGTACTTCTAGGATTTTTACTGACAGTTTTTTGCTCAATAGAAATAACAGGACTTAAACCAGTAATCCTCTCCACCTCTGGTCGTGCCATACCACCGAGAAACTGACGTGCATAAGCCGAGAATGTTTCAATATATCTTCGTTGACCTTCTGCATAAATTGTATCAAATGCTAACGATGATTTCCCACTACCACTCAATCCCGTAATTACTACCAATCGATTTCTAGGAATTTTTACATCAATATTTTTTAAGTTATGTGCTTGAGCACCATAAACTTCAATAAATTCTTCTTCTAATTCATTCATCACTTCCAAATTTATTGATTGTAGTTCCTATGTTATCCAATCCTGTACCAGGCTTTGGTAATAAAATTGTATATTCCTTACCAGCAGAATTACTTAAGCCATCCGCTGTTAGCCAAGGGTTAAGTTCCTTAAGCGTTTTAAAGTTTGTACCTTGACTAATTGCAAAATCCACCCAACTAGAAACAGAAGAATCTACCGATATATTTATTGTTTCATATGGAGGATACATATCTTCAGGTCTAACATTAAAACCATAATTTGCAGGATTCTGAAGGATATACTTAACCGCCAAAATTCTATAGACATATCTTGCAGTCTCTGTATTCAAAAGTAAATCATAATAATTATCAGCTTTTTGATTTTTCAACCTTGTCATTAATCCATTCTTCCCCATGTTATAGGAAGCTGCCGCTAAAGTCCAATTATTAAATTTATCATATGCCTCTTTAAGGTATGCGCAAGCTGCTCTAGTTGACTTTTCAATATGCTTTCGTTCGTCTACTTCTTTGGACAATTCAAGGTCATATCCCTTTGCTGTGGCAGGCATAAATTGCCAATATCCTTTTGCGCCACTTGGTGAAGTTACATTTAGTAACCCAGATTCAATCACTGCTAAGTATTTAAAATCATCAGGTACTCCTTCTTCTTTTAAAATCTTTTCAATAATTGGAAACCATCTATTCGCTCTTTTTATGAAATAAAAAGTATTGGAATGCCAATAAGTATTACTTAGCAACTCTTTATCCAATGCCTCTTTAACAATAATATTATCCAACGGAACTTTCTCTCCTGAGAAATTAGCATCCTCAGGCATTGGAAGACTATAAATTTTATAATTTTCATTTATAAGAGATTGATACTCTCCAATATTCATAATACTATCGGAATGATAACCCTCACCCACTCCTTTTTTATCATCTTTTGAATTCTGACCAGCGCTAATACATGCCACTAGAAATACTCCAATCACAATACCTATGGAAATACTTAGGAAACTTAATTTTGACGTTTTCAAATTCTTTTGTCTTTGTTTTTTTGCGTAATTGAAAACAAAATAACAAAAACTATTAGAAAGTACGTAATAAAGATTAAAGAATGATACCAATGCCAAACATCAATAAACCTATAAATCCCAACAGAAATAAACATAGAAACAACACTCAACCCCAAAAATGTGAAACCTACTTGACTATCAGTAAGTCCCATATAAGATAAATGATGAGTGGTATGATCTTTACCTCCTACAAATGGAGATTGCTTTCTAGATAATCTATTTATCACCACCGATGTTGTATCTACGATTGGTATAATAAAAGCAATAAGAACTTGAACAATTTGTTGAGAAACTTCTTTTGATCCAGAATACAATGTTCCATTCCAAAGATATTTAATACCTATATAAGCTAAGAACATTCCTAAAAACTGGCTTCCCGTATCCCCCATAAACATTTTTGAAGGATGCCAATTGAAAAATAAAAACCCAATAAGCGCACCACAAATACCCAACATGGTCATGTATTCAAAAGTTTCAAACCCATTTTGAAAAGAAGAAGAAATTAAACAAATAATGATAATGGACAATGAAACTGAAGTGGTAATTCCGTCCATATTATCCAGCATATTGATAGAATTCATTATTCCAATTACCCATAAAATTGTTAATACATAATTAACCCAATTATTCTCAAATAAATGAATCACCGTGCCTGATAAAATCAAGACAACACCACATAAGATCTGCACAGCAAATTTCAATAAAGGCTTTGTATCATAAGCATCATCTGCTAACCCCATTAAGAACGCCAGTGCTGTACTTGTCATAAGACCAATTGCTGTGGTATCTTGAAAAACCATAATTGGGTCAAAAAACATTGAATAACAAGCGGTGGTTAGCAAAAAAGCAATGTAAAAAGAAATACCTCCAAGAGCCGGTTTGGACACGTTACTCCATCTTATAACAGGACCTTCTTTATCTCTTATTCCAAGAGTAGTTGCAAATTTCAGAAAAATAGCATTGATGAAAAGACTAAAACAAACGATAGATACAAAAAAACTTGCATATACAATAAATATGTATTGAGTAGAATCCATTAAAATTTTGACTTAAATTCATTAAAGGCAACTCCATTTTTATCCTTTTCAGATATTATGGGGTCTTTTACATTCCACTCTATAGCTAAATCGCTATCATTCCATAGAATACAACCTTCTACTTCAGGATGATAATACTCTGTACACTTATAGGAGAATACTGTATTCGCTTCCAAACTTAAAAAGCCATGGGCCATCCCTTGGGGAATCCAAAGCATTTTATGCTCAATCGCATCTAATTCTATAGAGAAATGGTCTCCATAAGTAGCAGAATCTTTTCTGATATCAACAACGACATCCAACACACTTCCACTAATTACTCTTACCAATTTTCCTTGTGCAAATGGAGGGTTTTGAAAATGCAAACCTCTTAACACACCTGCTTCTGATTTACTTTGATTGTCTTGAACAAACGATACATTCAAACCTGAAAGATCAATAAATTTCTGCAAATTAAAAGATTCAAAAAAATAACCTCTTTCATCCCCAAAAACTTTTGGTTCAAAAACCAAGAGGCCTTCTATATTTGTCTTTTCAATTTTCATTTGAGTCGACAAATTTATAAAACTTATTTGTTCTTTTTGAAAAACTTTTTAAAACTACCCAATTTAGACGTATCTTCCTCCTCCGTATAGTAACCGCCATACGAACCTCCACCATAGCCATAACCGTAACCATAGCCGTAGCCATAACCATAATAACTACCGAAACCTTTTCGTTGAGTATCAACTCCATTTAGAATAACAGATAATTTTGAAATTCCATTTTCATTTATTAATCTATCCACATTCTGGACAAAGTTTTTTCGAGAATATTCCGATCTAAAAATATAAACTGGATAGTCTACTTTTTTGATTATGGGTATTCCATCAGTGACTAGACCTACAGGGGGGTTATCAATAATCACCATATCGTAGGTCTTTTTTAATTCATCTATTATCTCAAAAATCTTTCCATTTAATATTAATTCTGAAGGATTCGGGGGGATAGGACCAGCAGTAATGAAATCCAAGTTTTCAAGTGAACTTTGTCTTATACAAGACTTTATATCATCCTTTTCAATTAATAAAGTTGACATTCCACTTACATTCTCCACTCCAAAACCTAAATGAATTTTAGGCTTTCTCATATCCAAATCAAGGACTATTACCTTCTTACCTGAATATGCAATAATTCCTGCTAAATTTAACGCCACGAAAGTCTTGCCTTCCCCCGAGATGGTACTTGTAATACCAAGAGTCTTGGGACCATCAAAATTTGACAAAAATTGCAAATTTGTTCTCACACTTCTAAATGCTTCCGATATCAAGGATTTGGGACTTTTATCTATTATAAGTTGAGATACAGGAATCTTACTTTTATAATTTGGAATTATGCCTAAAATACCTATTGAAGCATGAGACATTTTTGTAATCTCGTTGAGCGTAGTTATTTTATCGTGAAGAATGTATTTAATCAAAACAATCACTATAAAAATGAATAGCACTAATACGCTAACCACAATATAAATCAATTTAGTTCTTGGAGAAACAGGCACATTACTAACTTCGGCAAAATTCAACACTTCATTCTGCGTAGTTAAACCTGCAGTAGACAATCGATATTCAGTTTCCTTTTCTAATAAAATTGTATAATATTTATTATTTATTCCCAATACTCTATTTAACCTAGTTAATTCCAGCTCTTTCTCAGGTAAAGAATATAACTGACTCTCTAATAGATTTATTTGTTCAATTGTTGAAGTTATTTTTGCTTGATTTTGCTTACCTACAACATCAATTGCCTTAAGAATCAATTTAATTTGCATTTTTATTTGAGCCTCCAATTGAATAACCTTGCTGTTTTCAAGTGTCACTGTATTGAGCATTTCATTTCTCTCATCCACCATGTTCTTCAGGCTAACAATTAAGGATTGTAACGTTGTTTCAAAACTACGTCCTATCAATATTGGAATAATTTCTTCAATTTCAGTATTCACTCCAAACGTACTAACCTCCTTATCTATTTGCGCTAAAATACTAGCTTCAATTTGATATTGAGCCAATGACTGCTCTAACGCCCCTAACTGATTCAAGTAAGAACTAGAAAGACCTGAAGTTCCTTTTAAGTCATTATCTTTTTGAAAAGCTTGAATTAATCGCTCATTATCTTTTAACCTACTTTCCACGGAGTCCTTCTGAATTCTTATAAATTCAACTACGTTATCAGAAGATATACTTTTTTTGTTTAATGTGTATGTATCAAAAACCGCTATTAAGTTATTAACGAAGTCAGCAGCAAACTTTGAATTTTCATGCTGCATTATAATTTGAATTGTTTTTGCTCCTGGATTCAACACATTAATATCCAATCCTTTATTAATTTCAGGCAGCAAATACTTGGGCGATTGCAGAACAAAAAGCAACCTGTCGGACACAACTTCAGCATTAAATTGGGCTGGGGAAATTAGTTTAAACTTAAATTTAAACTTACCCATATCTACCTCAGTATTTTCCTTAAACTTACTAGATAACACAACTTTTTTATCTTCCCCAACTAAAACGTAATAATCACTTTTAGGCTCGACAAAAAAACGACTACCAATAACTGAAGAATCAATTATTTCTAAATCATAAATTATAAAACTATTATTTCCGTATTTATTATCTTCAAGAATTTGTCCTTTAGTATAGTAGCCAACTTCAGCATCCATTTTTTCCAATGCCTTGTTAACCATCAATGGAGAACGCATTAATTCCACTTTAGTTTTTAATTCATCAGCTCCATCTGCTCCTCCATACGAAACATTCAAAATACTAGCCGCTTGATTAGTAACGTTTACCTGTATCACTGCCGAACTTTCATAGACCTTAGGTGTATAGCGTAAATATAAATACGCCCCCATGACCCCTAAAAGTAAAATTAATCCAAATAACCAAAGTGACTTACGAATCAAAAATATAAATATTCCAAATTCAAAATCATTACTAAAATTTGTAATTCTTTGCTTATAACTTTCAAAACTTTCGTTCTGAGCGCTTGTATTCTCTTGTAGTGTAGACATTATCTATTCGGCAACGTTTTAATGGTTACATATAGCAATACACTAGAAGTAAATAGAGATATTATAGGTGTAATATCCTGTAAAATCTCTCTTGCTATATTGGCATTTGGCTCCACATAAATGATATCATTTGCTTGAACAACCATGTCTCCATCATTTAAACCGTATATTGTACTTAAGTTAATCTTGTATATTTCTCTTTCTTCCTTCCCCTCAACTACCCTCATCAGTTTAATAGTTTTAGCTTTACTATCTTTAGAAATCCCGCCTACTTGGGCTAAAACCTCCAACAAGGTTACCGTATTATTCTGCAATGTTACAACTTTTGCATTACTTCCTGTTCCCGGAAAAATTATTACCCTTTTATTTTTAACATTAAGTTGCAGAAATGGATCTACATAAAATTCTGAATACAATTCCTCTAAATAATCTTGCGCTTCTCTGATTGTCTTACCTTTTAAATGAATATCTCCAAGAATTGGCAATTTAGCATTCCCAGATGGCTCAACCAAGTAGGAAACTGAAAGAGTTTGTCGTACCGCATTAGAACCAGAACCTCCGGTCCCTGAAGCAATATCTATTACAGCAAAACCGCCATTCGAATACAACCTAAAATCTAATAGATCTCCTTCTGATATTACATATTCCAAATTCTGCTCGGTTGGAATTTCATCAAACACAAAATCCTTAGGTGTTTTGAGCATTACGTGAGAATTAACGGTACAACTGGCAAATAAGGAACCGATAACTATTATTATCATTAAAAAATTCTTCATATTTTATATTTTCGTAAGCAAATCTATAACATTTTTTCAAAATAGAAAGCACTTTGAGTTACAAAGTTAAATTCATTCCAGCATCGTATATCTCTTTTACATCCTTAATAAGCCTTGTATAATGGAAATTTGTGAATACATGCCCGCCATTTAACGACATTGACTTTCTCAACTCAGGGTTTTCAACCAATCTTTTTAAATTCAAAACATAACTATTCAAATCACCAACATCACTCAGAAATGCTGTTTCGTTTTTTAATACTACATTCTCTATCCCTCCAACATTAGTAGAAACAATTGGTCTGCTAGATGCTTGTGCTTCAATTAAACTTACTGGTGTTCCTTCATTCTTGGATGTTAGGCAAATAATATCCAATCCTGCATTAACTATATCAACACTTTTTTGCCAACTTGTAAATATTACATTTTCTATCTTTTCCTCCTTCACATAATCTTCTAGTTCTGATCGTAATTCACCATCACCTACAATTACATATTTAACCTTGACGTTAGTAGTGTCATTAATCTTTTTGGCAACATCCAAGAAAAACTGATGATTCTTTATAGGCACCAATCTACCTACAATTCCAACGGCTACTTCATCATCCGCAATTCCCCACTCAGATCTAAAAGATTTTCTCTTCACTTCTTGATCCTCTCGGAATCTATTCAAATCAAAACCAAGTGGAACAATCTTAATTTTATCAGGAGCACATATTTTGTGCTCCAAACTCAATTCTCGTTTTTGAATATCACTTATCGCAATAATATTGGTAGACTTTTTGGCTAGGTATCTTTCAACGTTTTTATACACCTTAGTCTTTGTATTTCCAAAATAAGAATGAAATACATGTCCATGAAAAGTATGATAAATCTGAGGAACCTTCATTTTATGTGCAGCCAGCCTTCCTATTGCTCCAGCTTTAGAGGCATGAGTATGAACTATGTCTGGCTTGAAATCTCCAATTAGTTCTTTTATTTTCTGATAAGCAATTCTATCTTGTTTAAAATTAACTTCCCTTTTCATTTCAGGAATAATTATGGGTTTTAAACCCAAACTATCTAGAATAAACTCAGAACTATCTTCAGACTCATCCTTGGCTCCGCCTACTAATAACGTTTCATAATCTGGCGCCAAATATTTTGACAAATATGCTGCATTATATGTTGGACCTCCGATATTGAATCTATTAATTATCCTTAAAACTTTTGGCATTTCTAATTGTAATAATAATTTGACAACCATCTTTGAAAACCAAGTAATGCCCATGTATTATACACGGCATCTCCTGGATTAGATGAATATAATTTCTTTTGAATATGTGCTACTTCCTCCCAATTTAAAAATCCTTGAGACTCAATTAAGTCACGATTAAAAACTTCTTGAAGTAATGTTTCTTTAAGTTCTACATTAAACCACTTTCTAAGTGGCACCTCAAAGCCATGCTTTCCACGATTAAAAATTTCCTGTGGTAGTTCGTCTTTAAAAGCATCTTTTAATATTCTTTTTCTATCTCCTTTGGCTATTTTAAAATCGCTAGGCATAGAAAAAACTAAATCTACCAATCTATAATCTAAAAAGGGAGTTCGTACCTCAAGGCTGTTTGCCATACTCATGGCATCAACCTTTCTTAACATATCTCCTTCTAAAACCAACTTGAAATCTCGATATAAATAACCATTAAAGTCTTTTACACCTGTGTTTAAATAGGATAACTCATCGCGTAAATTGAATTTCTCTGTAGTTAATTTCTCCGAAGAAAGCGTTTCCATAAATGAAGCCCATTCCACATACCTATCCGAAGATGAAAGTTTTAACCCTTCAGAAAACTTACCTAACTTCCTCCCTATATTTCCAAGTTTAGAATCTCTAGATGCTGGGAGTAAATTGCTTGCTACTCCTCCAAATGTCTTTACTAAGTTATTCTTAACTCCTCCCCTATCTGCCAGCCACAATGCTTCATGCTTGTTATACCCACTAAACAATTCATCGGCACCGTCTCCTGATAATGCTACGGTCACTTTATTTCTAGTTTCCTTAGAAAGGATAAACATGTTCAATGCCGAACTATCTGCGAAAGGCTCATCAAAATAAGCCAAAGCATCTTCATAATGTTCCAATAAGTCGGAATTGGACAGCGAATATACAGTATGATTTGACTTGATGTTCTTGGCAACTAAATTGGCGAAATTCGTCTCGTCAAAATAAGGTTCATCCTTGAAACCAATAGAAAAAGTATTCAAATGCTTTGTGTGCTTTGCAGCAATGGTGCTGACAACACTACTATCTATCCCTCCACTGAGAAAAGAACCCAGTGGTACATCAGCAATCATTCTTAATTGAGTTGCATCATCTAATAAATTATAAACTTCTTTTTTGGCTGCTTCATAGTTTCCTTGAAAAGGTTTTGCTTCCAAATCAATTTCATAGTACTTTTCTTTCTTAATTCCGGAAGCAGTAATTTTCAAATATTCACCACCATTTAATTTTCTCACATTGGTAAGAATAGTGTATGGAGCAGGAATGTAATTGAACTTAAAATAATATTGTAACGAACTTTTGTCTATTTCTTTATTTTTTAAAAATGGCATTACCGCCTTTATTTCAGACCCGAAAATCACCGTATTGTCTTCTAGGTGATAAATAAGTGGTTTGATACCATACCTATCTCTTGCCAATAGACTTTCTCCTGTTTTTTGATCATAAAAGCAAAAAGCAAAAAAGCCATTCAACTCACAAAGTGCTTTCTCTCCTTTAGCAATCAATAAATGCAGCAATACCTCTGTATCTGAATGTGTGCGAAAAGTAACACCTTCGGCTTCCAAGTTTTTTCTTAGCGTTTGAAAATTAAAAATTTCACCATTAAAAACGATGCAATATCTCTTAGATTCATCCCAAAAAGGTTGATTAGCAGATTCCGAAGTATCAATGATAGAAAGACGCGCATGACCTAAAGCAACTTTATCATTTTGATAAGCACTTTGAAAATCAGGACCTCTTTTAGCAAGTCTTTCTAAACTTATTCTCATAAATTTCGTAAGCACCTCCGTATTTAAGGAATGATTTATTACACCAACAATTCCACACATACTACAAACTTGCGAAAAAAATAGTCTTTAAAACATTTTTTTTCGATAAATGACTAACAATTAATTATCATTAACTTTGACTATGACCAAAATACTCCTTACCATATTATTGTCAAATCTAATACTTTCAAGTTTTTCGCAAGACCGCTCCGTAAGAGATCCTCGCGAAGTTCGTGAAATCCCAGAACCTAGTTCAATTGAAAAAGCATTAGATAAATTAGTGACCGACCCAACATTAAAAAACGCCTCTCTTAGTTTTTATGTATATGACGCTACTAATGACATCATGATTGAAGAACACAATGGCAATACAAGCCTAGTTACTGCATCTACGATGAAAGTTGTAACAACAGCAACAGCGCTTCAGTACATGAGTTCCTATCATAAATTTACAACAACACTATCTTATGACGGATACATAGATACAAATTGTACTTTGCATGGAAATGTGTACATCGAAGGTGGTGGAGACCCAACATTGGGCAGCAAGTATTTTCAAAAAGGTGATCAAGATTTTATGGATGATTGGATTCAAGTTATAAAAAACTTAGGGATTCATCATATCAATGGTAAAATCATAGGTGACGACAGTTATTTTTCTGATGAATTTGTACCTTCCACGTGGGGATGGGGTGATATGGGTAATTACTATGGCGCAGGTGTATCAGGGTTATCTATCTATGACAACACTACTACATTTTCATTCAAGGCTGGACCAGAAAACAATGACAAGACAGAAGTAGAATGTTTTGAACCGTATGTTCCTGGCCTTACGATAGACAATAGAGTTTTAGCTGGAAACACAACCAAAGATGAAGCTTACATCTACGGAGGACCGTATGATAATTATAGACTAATCAAAGGAAGAATTCCAAAAGGAGCTGAAGATTTTGAGGTTAAAGGCGCTACACATGACCCTGCTTATGTTGCCGCTTTCACATTGGAGTCTAAACTTTGGAAAAATGGAATTCCCGTTTCTGGACAAGCAACAACGGTTAGAGAACTTTCCATTCATGAAAAATTAGACACAATTAAAAGAACAGAGTTTCACGAAACCAAATCTCCTAGTTTAAGCCAAATTGTCTATTGGACAAATTTGATTTCAAACAACTTATATGCTGAGCATTTACTTAAACACATTGGAGTTGAGAAATACCACAATGGTTCTGTTTTTTCAGGAACTACTGCAGTCAATGATTACTGGACTAGTAAAGGTGTAGATATGCAAGGCTTCAATATGAATGACGGAAGCGGGCTAAGCAGAGCAAATGCAATTTCTGCAAAGCAATTGGTTGAGATATTGACTTACATGAAAAAGAGCAGTAAGTATTTTGACACATTCTACTCTTCTTTACCAAATGCAGGAAAAACAGGTACACTAAAATCATACGGAAAAGGCACAAAAATATATAATAACTTAAGGGCTAAAAGTGGCACAATGACTCGAGTAAAAAGTTTTGCTGGTTACGTAAAAAGTGCCGATGGGAAGGATTTAGTTTTTGCCATTATCGCCAACAATTATACTTGCACTACTGCTCAAATCGGCAGAAAACTCGAAAAACTAATGATTTCATTGGGAGAATTTAAGCAATAAAAAAAGGTCGTCCAAGAATTGAACGACCTGATTATAAATAACGGTTGAAGAACTATTACTTAAGTAATGCTCTTGAAATAACTAATTTTTGAATTTCTGAAGTACCTTCTCCGATAGTACAAAGTTTACTATCTCTGTAGAATTTCTCTACTGGGAATTCTTTGATATAACCATATCCTCCAAATATCTGAACTGCTTCTGTTGCAACTTTTACACCTACTTCAGATGCAAAATACTTAGCCATAGCAGACTCTTTCATCACTGTTTTTCCTTTCATCAACATATCTGCTGCCTGATATAGCAATAATTTTGCTGCCTCAATTTCAGTAGCCATATCTGCCAATTTGAATGAAATAGCTTGGAAAGAAGAGATTGATTTTCCAAATTGCTCTCTTTCTTTAGAGTAATTGATTGCTGCCTCAAGTGCACCTTCTCCAATTCCCAACCCTAGCGAACCAATAGAAATTCTACCACCATCTAAGATTTTCATGGCTTGAATAAACCCATCTCCTACTTCTCCTAAAATATTTTCTTTAGGAACTCTACAGTCTGTAAAGATTACTTCAGCAGTTTCTGATGCTCTCATCCCTAATTTATCTTCTTTTTTACCTCCTTCAAAACCTGGCGTACCTCTTTCTACCACGAAAGCCGTCATTCCATGCGAATCTAGTAATTCACCAGTTCTTGCAATAACAACAATACAGTTACCAGACTTACCATGAGTAATGAAGTTTTTTGAACCATTCAAAACGTAATAATCTCCATCTTCTTTGGCTACACATTTCATTCTTCCGGCATCCGAACCTGTATTAGGCTCAGTTAATCCCCATGCTCCAATCCATTCTCCTGTAGCTAATTTAGGCAACCATTTCTTCTTTTGTTCTTCATTTCCAAACTTCAAGATATGATTGGTACAAAGTGAATTATGTGCAGCGACAGACAATCCGATAGAACCACAAACTTTGGCAATTTCTCTAATCACCATGATATACTCATTATACCCCATTCCAGAACCTCCGTATTCAGTAGGAACCAAAATCCCCATTAAGCCAAGCTCTCCTGCTTTACGGAATAATTCAACAGGAAACTCCTGTGACTCGTCCCATTTCATAATATTTGGACGGATTTCTTTCTCAGCAAAATCTTTAACCATTTGCTGAATCATTAATTCATTTTCTGTTAAATCAAAATTCATTGTGTGTAGTATTTAATTTTAATTGTTTTTAATATTTCACGATGCTCTCAACCGCGTTGCTATAAGTCTGTAATCTTTCTTTTCCATTTAAAAAGCTCAATTCAACTAAAAAAGAAAAACCGGCAACAAACCCATCTTCTTTTCGGATTAATTCGGCAGCCGCTTCTGCAGTACCTCCTGTTGCTAATAAATCATCATGAATTAAAACTCTCATGCCTGTGGTAACCGTATCAACATGCATTTCAATTTCAGCACTACCGTACTCCAAATCATACTTATGACTAACAGTTTTATAGGGTAATTTTCCTTTTTTTCTGATTAAAATAAACGGAATATCCAATGCCATTGCTAATGGGAATCCAAATAAAAACCCTCGACTTTCAACTCCAGCAACAGCATCCAATTTACCTCTCCATTGATTGGCAAAAGTTTCAATTATTTCTTTAGATAGTTGGTGATCTTCCAAGATCGGTGTTATGTCCTTAAACTGAATTCCTGGTTTAGGAAAATCAGGAACGTTTCTAATGGCCTTGTCAATCTTTTCTGTTAATGTCATTCTGTCGTTAAGTAAGGTGCAATTTTAAGAAATAATTCTTCATTTATCAAATCTGATTTTAGTATATCAGCAACTTGCTCGTAGTTCCCATGTACTTTTCTCATCTGCACAATAGAGTTAGCCACATTCCAAGTAATATAAGGGTGCTTTTTTAGTTCTGAAACTTCTGCAATATTAATATTTATTTTTGACAATGTTTTGTCTTCCAATTTGAAATTTGCTAAGTGGTCATCAATGACTTCGGGCGGTAATTTATAGATTTCTTTCATTTGTTCAATAGAAACATAGCCTCCTAATTGATTTCTATATTTTATAAATCTTTTTGCATATCCAAATCCAATTCCTGGAATTTTAGAAAACTCTAAAGTATCTGCTGTGTTGATGTCCACCACCACAAGTTCTTTTTCATAGACTTTTTGCTCCTTTTGTTTGATTGGATAGAATCCTTTTAAAGAATTTACCTCTTGAATTTCTGCTTGTAAAAAATCCTTTTCTTCTTTATATTCAGCAGCATCATCTTCTGTTTCAAAAGGCAAAATACAATACCAATATTCTTGATTTCTCTTCGTATAATACAGACTATCCACCCCTTGAAATCCATCATAAATTGGCACTTTAGACGTTTTCAAGACTACCACAAAGGTACTATTAGACTTTTCTTTAACATAATTATAATCATGAGAGGTGGCTACCTTCTCCGGCAGATCTATAAAGGGCTCTAATACTTGGTATTTTTTCTCATCAACCATAAAAAGTTTTTTCATATCACTTTTTACTTTGAATACTGCCCCTGCATTTTTATATTTCTCTATAGAAGTTGCTTGCTTTTCAGAAAAACCTAGTTGCATCCATTCCTCCACTCCAATTTCATTTGGGTTAAATGAAAAATATTGAATAGAGTCCACCTTTTCATTTGATTCATCAAAACCATAATTTTGAAATGCTTCAATGTCCTCATGATACTTTGAAAAGTCGGTTACTGAAGATTGAACAAATAGTCCTCTCACAAAGTACCAACTCAGAAGAACAGCAATAAGTATTAATAATACAACTGCCCCTTTTCGTTCACCTCTTGAATAGTGAAAAAAATCTTTAACAGGGCTAAGCATTTTAATCTAATAGTTATTGTTTTTTGTACTCTTTTATTGCCGTTCTAAATCTCTTCACCTCTTCACGGACTTTTGGAGACAAGAACAACAGCCCAATTATATTTGGGAAAACCATTGCAAAAATCATTGCATCAGAAAACTTGATTACCGAACCTAAACTAATTGACGATCCAACAATTACAAAAATTAAAAACAGTGCTTTATAAGCCAAATCCACAGATTTACCTTTACCAAACAAAAACTTCCAAGCTTGAAGACCATAATAACTCCATGATAACATAGTAGAAAACGCAAATAAAATTACCGCCACAGTTAACACATATGAAAAGTTAGGTATGGCAGTATCAAATGCCAGGGAGGTTAAATCTACTCCTCCTACAGCATCTCCACTTCCATTAAGTATTACATTATCTCCTGCATCTAAATTCCCATAATTAAAAAGACCAGCTTTAAGATTGGTGATGACTATAACCAAAGCCGTCATTGTACAAATTATCACGGTATCAATTAATGGCTCAAGAAGGGCAACAACCCCTTCGCTTGCTGGAAATTTGGTTTTCACAGCGGAGTGAGCTATTGCTGCTGAACCAACACCAGCTTCATTACTAAAGGCTGCTCTTTGGAATCCAACAATGATAACTCCTAAAACTCCTCCCAGTCCCGCTTCAGGACTAAAAGCTCCTTCGAAAATCATACCAAATGCAGTTGGTATCAATGAAAAGTTCATTCCAAGAATTACTAATGCAGCACCTACATAGATTACAGCCATAAAAGGCACTACTTTCTCTGTCACCGCACCAATTTTTTTAATTCCTCCTATGATTACTATTCCAACCAATATCGCTACAATAACACCAAATATAAATCCAGCACCACCAAATTCTATCCCCGTCATTTGAAGAAATTGCGAAGCAGCTTGATTTGCCTGAAACATATTCCCTCCACCAAACGAGCCTCCAACGGCCATTATTGCAAAAAATATAGCTAAAAACTTACCAAATTTAGCCCATCCTTTTTCTTTAAATCCTTTTGACAAATAATACATTGGACCACCGTGAACAGTCCCGTCCTCATCAATATCTCTATACTTAACTCCCAGTGTACATTCAACAAATTTGGATGCCATACCAATAAACCCAGCAACTATCATCCATAAGGTAGCACCAGGGCCACCCACAGCAATTGCAATTGCAACACCAGCAATATTACCTAGTCCAACAGTAGCAGACAAAGCTGCTGTCAATGCTTGAAAAGGTGTAACTTCACCATCAGCACCTTCCACTTTTATCGTATCTGGATTATCTCCTTCGTTAATGTTTAATTGGTCTGTTGTTTCTGAGACAGCATGTTTATCAATATCTTCATATTTACCTTTCACCACTCTCAAAGCAACTCCCAATAATCTTACATTGGGAAATCTGAAGTATAATGTAAAGAATGTAGCTCCTGCCAATAATACAATCAATACAATTGGGATTGAAATGCCTGAAATTGAAATATCATAAAACACCACATTACTTATTACATCTGCTATAGGTTTGAAAAAATTATTAATTCTTTCATCTATTCCAACAGATGCCTCTTCCTGAGAAAATGAAGTAAATGGATAAATAAATATTGAAAAAAAAGTAAGTAATAAAAATGCTTTCAATCTCATACTAAGTTATTTATAATTATATGTTTAATAAACTCAACCCCTCTTCAAAACTTACTGGATCGTATCCTAGCAAATTCTTAGCTTTATTCAAAATAAAACCAGTGACTGGTGGTCTTTTTGCTGCTTGATTCAAAGATAAAGATTTTATTGGACTGACAATGGAAGCGTCTAATTTATAGAAATTTGCGACTCTATTTACTAATTCTAAAATACTCATTTGATCTTTACCTGATAAATGAAATATTCCTTTTGCATTTTTTTCAGCGATCAACAAACAACCTTTTGCCAAGTCATCTGCAAATGTTGGGCTTCTAAACTGATCATCCACAATTGTTAATGGTTCACCTTTTTCTAATGCAGATTTTGCCCATAATACAATGTTACTTCTGCTCATGTTTTCCCCAACGCCATAAACTATAATAGTTCTTGCAATGGCCCAATTAGTATACTCATCATTTTGCAACAATTTTTCAGCAGCCAATTTAGACTCACCATAATAACTTAAAGGATTAGGAGTATCGTCTTCCGCATATGGTCCGTCTTCTCCATCAAAAATAAAATCTGTTGATAGATGAATAAAATGTGCCCCGATCTTTTTACAGTTTTCAAACAATAATTTGACTGCATTCACATTTATGTTCCAACACGCTTCTTTATTTGTTTCACAAGCATCAACATTTGTCATCGCAGCCGTATTTATAACAATGTCTGGAAGATAAGAATTCATAATAGATTCCACTTCAGTTCTGGATGTTATATCCATCGACTGATATTGAAAATCTTTAATTTTTTCAATTCTATTCACTCCAAACGAAGTGGCTAAAAAGTCAAAATCATCATTCCCGTCTAACTGTTTCACTAATTTCTGTCCCAACAACCCATTAGAACCTGTTATGAGTATTTTTTTCTTCACGATTTATTTAAGCCTATTGATTTATTTAAATTAATGATTTGCTCTGGATTACCTAAAACAAAAATTTTAGAATTAGGAATAATTGCCATTTCCGCAGGTGGATTTATTATATATTCATTCTCAGGAGTTCTAAATCCAACGATATTACAGTATGGAAAATGTTCTTTTAAATCTTGTAAAGACTTAAATCTAAAGTCCTCAGGAATATCTGCAAAATCAATTTCCTCCAAATTAATTTCATTCTTGCCTTGAATACTAATTTCATCTAAAAACTCAAGAACATCAGGATTTGTAACCAACTGAGCCATATGACTTCCTCCTAAACTATCTGGCATAATCACATTATCCGCCCCCGCTATTTTGAGTTTTCGAATACTTGAATTCTGTGATGCTCTTGATATGATGGTCAAGTCCTTGTTTAATTCTCTACTTGTTAACACCACAAAAAGATTATCAGAATCAGACGGCAATGTGGTAATTAAAGCCTGTGCTTTATTTATACCAGCAGAAGACAGAAGTTCATCATCCGTTGCATTCCCTTGCAAACAAGGGAAAAGTGTTGTTTCTTTTATTGCATCAATAACTTCTTGATTTTCCTCGATAAGAATAAATTTTTTATTTCGTGCGACCAAAGTGGCAACGGCTTGTTTTCCTACCCTTCCATACCCACATACAATGGTGTGACCTGACAATTGCGAAATATCTTTCATAGTTCTATAATCTTTGAAATAAAGTTTGTAATCTCCTGAAACAATGTATGTTGTAATAGAAGAAATAGCATAAGCGAATGTACCAAAACTAGTAATAATAAGAAAAGAAACAAACAACTTACCTTCTTGACTAAACTCATGCACTTCACCAAAACCAACGGTTGAAATTGTAATAATAGTTTGATAAAATGCATCAATTAGTTCAAAATCTTCAATCAACATGAAACCTATAGTTCCACCAGCCATAATTAAAAAAAGTAAAATTAGGGCGTAATAGATTTTTGAGAAAAATCTAAAGTTGAACAACATAAAATTACTTCTTGCTTTCATCACTGCAATAAATATACGCCTATTTTACAATGTAGACACTTTTTAAGAGAACAATACTCATTGTTTAATTGTATTAAGGATTGAGAATACTTGGCATTTCCATTTTCAAACCCTATTGATTCAAATTTTTTTGTTATACTATTTTTCTCTGGCTTAATAGTTTCCAATAATTCCAATGCAAATTTCTCATAGGAGGAATTACCAACATTTCTTCCATAGGTAAAAGCAAATGGAACGATACAGTTAATGATAATTGAATGTAATGTTGCTGTCCCCAATTTACCTGAATTGGGTTTACTTTTGGCAGAATTAAAAGAATAGTGCGTTTGCCAAAACACTGATGGCTCAACATCTAAGATTAATCCAATTTTTTCAATGGACATTTTATCTCTTATGATATAAAATAATTTTTGAGTTGCCGTATAAATCGCTGCTAACTGTGCCATTCTCAATGTAGGAAAATTAGGAGGTCTCATTCTAGAAAACTTCCAAACAACAGACTTCAGCGGAATTAAAGAATACTTCTGTTTGAGATATAAATATTCATTTCGTATTGTTTGATGATAGTCTAATGACATTTCCTCCTCTAGTAAACCTGCTTGACCAAAAATAAGCGCTTCGGTGGCTAATAAGTTATTACTTTCCTTATTTAAAATTCTTAACGGTAAGCGATGTGAAAGTTCGACCATTTGCTGAGCATTTACCTTCATTCCCATGTACTTGAAAAAAAACTGATGAAATGTTTCTTCCCAATCTCCATTATTCAAATTCAACTGTTTGACAATATCATTTGATTTTCGCTGAAGCCTTTCCACTAACATGTTATCCAAAGTGTTATTCACAATAAATGAAGGGACCTCATGAAAATGAGATTCACATGGCAGTTTATTCCCGTTATTAAGGAACTTTTCATAATAGAAGTAAGCATCTTCGTCTAACAAGTTTTTCAGTTCTAGCACTGGAATCCGCTCACCATTTTTATTTAGGATATCTTTGTCGTGTTCGTATACAACATGCAATATAACATTATTGTAACGCTCATCTTTATCATGCATATGGAGTGCCCAATGACTTGTTTTTATATGAATTTCAATGGAGCCAGCCCAAAGTGTTTCTCCAATTCGAACTTGTCCTTCTAAAAAATCAGCACCTGCATTTACATTATGAAAACCTTTCTTCAAAATGCATACTGATTCACCCTCTGTAGTGATAAGGTTTGATTGGTCAAATTTTGAAAATTTCCATATATAATGTAGGTAGTCTTCAGTCATTGATCATTACGTGGTTTAAATGATTTTGAACTCTTTTAGATATTGTGACATTTCTTGTTGAAGTTTCAACGCCTCATCACGGGCATCCAATGCAAACTCTTCTCCATTGCTGGCATAAATTATAGATCTAGATGCATTAACGAGTAAACCACAATCATTGTTTATCCCATTAATTACAACATCTTTCAAACTTCCTCCTTGTGCGCCAACTCCAGGAACCAACAAAAACGAATCTGGTACAATTGCGCGTACTTTCTTCAATATATCAGCCCTGGTAGCACCAACTACATACATTAAGTTATCCTTATCGCCCCATTCTAACGAAGTTTTCAATACTTTCTCAAACAACATCTTTCCATTTTCGATGTTTCTATATTGAAAATCCAATCCTCCAACATTGCTTGTGGCTGCTAATAAAATTACCCACTTATCCTTAAATCCAAAATAAGGGGTTACAGAATCTTCTCCCATGTATGGAGCAACGGTTATTGAATCAAAATTATAGGTCTCAAAAAAAGTTTTAGCATACATTTTTGAGGTATTACCTATATCTCCACGCTTTGCATCCGCAATGGTAAAGCAATTTTGGGGAACATAATTCACTGTCTTTTCTAATGTATCCCAACCTTTACTTCCTTGAGATTCATAAAAAGCAATATTAGGTTTGTATGCTACACAATATCTATGAGTAGCATCTATAATTCTTTTGTTAAATTCAAAGATTGGATCTTCGAAATCAAGTAAAAATGTAGGAATCTTGTCTATATCCGTATCAAGACCTACACATAGAAATGACTCCTTTTCTTTTATTTGCTGTATTAATTCCGCTCTTTTCATGAATAAAACTCTAAAATTCTAATCCTCCGTCTTTTAATTTCTCCGTATTTTCTGCCATTTTCAATGCTTCAATCATTTCATCAATGTCTCCATTAATAAAATTATTCAAATTGTACATGGTCTTATTAATTCTATGGTCAGTAATTCGTCCTTGAGGCCAATTATAAGTTCTAATTTTTGCAGATCTATCTCCAGTTGAAACCATAGTCTTTCTTTTAGCAGCTATATCTCCATGACGTTTGTTCAGTTCCATATCGTATAACCTAGAACGTATCCACTCCATAGCAGTTATTCTATTTTCTAATTGCGAACGAGAAACAGAGCACACAACTACAATACCAGAAGGTTTATGTGTTAACTGGACCTTAGTTTCAACCTTATTTACATTCTGCCCACCAGCACCACCTGAACGAGACGTCTGCATTTCAATATCAGCTGGGTTAATTACCACATCCAATTCTTCGACCTCTGGCAGTACAGCCACAGTAGCCGCAGATGTATGTACACGTCCCTGTGTTTCTGTATCAGGTACTCTCTGAACACGATGAACTCCAGCTTCAAACTTCATTGTTCCGTACACGTCTGCCCCTTTAACTTTCAGTATAACCTCTTTATACCCGCCTGCTGTACCATCAGTTACATCCATAACCTCAACTTGCCAACCTTTCTCTTCGAAATAGCGCGTATACATTCTGTATAAATCTCCTGCAAACAAACTTGCTTCATCGCCTCCGGTACCAGATCTAATCTCAATAATAGCATTCTTATCGTCTTCTGGATCTTTGGGAATTAACATCCATTTGATTTTCTCCTCCCACTCTTCCTTTTGAATTTCCAAATCCTTAATTTCAGCTTTGGCCATTTCTTTGAAATCAGCATCAGTTTCTTCTGATAACATTTCATACGAAGAAGATAAATTATCTATCACACTCTTATATGCCTCATACGCTTCCACCATCACTTCTTTGTCCTTATACTCCTTAGTAAGTTTTACATACTTAGGCATATCAGAAATAATATCTGGATCCACAATGAGTTTGCCAACCTCTTCAAACCTCATTTTTATTACCTCTAATTTAGGCAAATAACTTTCTGCACTCATTATTTCAAATTATTTATCGTAAATAAATTCACCAAATTCTGATGTTATTGTAAGTTTCTTCTTATCTGATTTTTCAACTCTTCCAACAACCTTTGCATCGATATTAAAGTGCTGACTTATTTCAATGATATCATTAGCTAAATCTTCTGGGACATATAGTTCCATTCTATGTCCCATGTTAAATACTCTGTACATTTCCTCCCAAGATGTTTTAGATTCTTCTTGAATTAAATTAAACAAAGGTGGCACAGGAAACATATTATCCTTTATAACATGTACGTCATCAACAAAGTGTAACACTTTTGTTTGCGCTCCTCCACTACAATGAACCATTCCGTGAATGTCTGGTCTATACTTATCTAAAATCTTTTTAATTACAGGCGCATAAGTTCTTGTTGGAGATAAAACTAATTTTCCCGCATCTAAAGGGGTATTCTCAATTTTATCAGTAAGTTTTTTTGAACCTGAATAAACCAAATCTTCAGGAACAGCACTATCATAACTTTCTGGAAATTTTGAAGCCAAGACTTTACTGAATACATCATGTCTAGCCGATGTTAAACCATTACTTCCCATTCCTCCGTTATACTCCGACTCATAAGATGCTTGCCCATAGGAAGATAAACCTACTATTACATCACCTGGTCTGATATTAGCATTGTCAATCACATCTGTTCTTTTCAATCTAGCCACAACCGTTGAGTCAACTATTATTGTCCGTACCAAATCTCCAACATCAGCAGTTTCTCCTCCCGTTGATATAATTTTAAAACCTTGCTTCTCCAAGTCAGCAAGTAATTCTTCTGTACCATTAATTAATGCAGAAAGTACATCTCCAGGAATTAGATTTTTATTTCTACCAATTGTTGAAGACAACATAATATTCTCTGTAGCACCAACGCACAATAGATCATCAATATTCATTATCAAAGCGTCCTGTGCAATCCCCTTCCATACCGATAAATCTCCGGTTTCTTTCCAATACATATATGCCAATGAAGACTTTGTCCCTGCGCCATCTGCATGCATTACAATACAATGATCTTCACTTCCAGACAAATAATCAGGAACAATTTTACAAAACGCCTTAGGAAAAAGACCTTTATCAACATTTTTAATTGCATTATGCACGTCCTCCTTTCCGGCAGACACACCTCTTTTTTGATATCTTACTTCTACTGATGACATAAACTGTTTTTTCGTCATTTATAAATAAAAAAAAACATCCTACTCAATTAAAAGTAGGATGTCCTAATATATTACTATTTCAACTACTGACCTCCTGAAGGCTTGTAATCAAAACTAAGTACTCTAAATTGTGTACGTCTATTTTTTTGGTGAGCCGCTTCAGACTCTTCTTTAGTCGCCATTTTCTCAATAGTTGCACATTCCAATCCTGGTGCTCTTGGAGTTGTTTCACCGTATCCAGCAGGGACCATTCTATCAGAAGGAATACCTTTAGATACTAAATAATCAACACAGGCTTGTGCTCTTTTCTGAGATAGTGATTTGTTATATTTATCAGAACCTCTACAATCCGTGTGCGCTTGAAGTTCAATAACAATAGTAGGGTTTTCAATTAATGTATTATATAAATAATCCAGTGAATCTTCAGAATTGATTCTATCATCAACTAACAAAGCTGACTTATCGTATGCATACTGAACCTCTGGAAAATCAATAACAACATCTTTAGACGCAGGTTGCATGAATAATTCCTCAATAAACTTTTTAGAATTCTCTTCACCAACTGTACTAAACTTAGATTTTGCACCTAAATACTCATCCTTAGAAACTTCTACGTTATAAGATGTTTCTTTGTTTATGTATCTATTTGATCCATTTTCATCATAAATAAACTTACCTTCTTCATCAGTAGTTTTAACAATCTGAGAACCGTCAGAACCAACCAAAGTAATTTCAACACCAGCCAATGGCGCTTGTGTCATCTTATCCTTAACATACACTTCTAAGATAAATTTGATCTCAGGTAAATTGAATGCATATAAGTCATCTCTTCCTTTTCCATTAGGTCTACTAGAAGTAAAGTAACCTCTTTTATCATCAGAACCTTTTTCGAAAATAATTCCATAATCATGTTCTTCCGAGTTAATTGGGTATCGTAAATTTTCAACATTCCCCCATTGTTTATCTCCTGTAGATTCAGCTCTAAAAATATCTAAGCCTCCCATTCCAACATGACCATTAGAAGAAAAATACAGAACACCCTCATCTGTCAAATGTGGGAACATATCATCTCCTGAAGTATTAATAGCAGGACCTAAGTTTTTTGGAGTTCCCCAAGACTTAGCTCTTTTATCATATTCTGTCAACCATAAATCTTTTCCACCTTGACCTCCTGGCAAATCAGAAGCAAATATCATATAACTTTCACGTTTATCTAATGTAGGATGACCTGTAGACAAAGAATCTGCTCCTTCTGGCTTCAACACAATTTTAGTAGCTTGTTTCCAAGACTTCCCTTGTGGTTCAGAGAAATAGATATCACACCCAATATTTTCTTTTTTCTCTCTTGGACATCTGGTAAAATATAAAGCATCACCTTTTGCATTTAAGTATGCTCCACCTTCATTATCTTCAGTATTAATTGTAGCAGGCAATATTTTAGGCTCATCCCACTTACCTTTATTATCTCTAGTTGTAGTCCAAAGATCCATAAAAGCCTCACCCGTTCTTTCATCAATTCCATCACCTGTTGACCCTGGTCTTGAAGAAGAGAAAATCAAAACATTGTGTTTTTTATCACCCCATGCAGGAGAATAATCATATGATTCAGTATTTAACTGTATTTCATTCTGAACAACATGTTTAGTTGGTTCATTCTTCCATTGCTGTGCTTTCTTACAAGACTCCAAACCAGACTCTGCTTCTTTCACACCAGGCTTCTTACTAAGAAACTGCTCGTAATACTTCTGAGCTTCTTTATACTCACCTTGCTGCTTCATCACTTCAGCCATATGAAATAACACAACAGGATTTGTAGCATCATACTTCAACTTCAATGCTTTTGCATAAAAAGTTTCTGCTTGTCCTGGCTCAACCATAAGCCTATAACATTCACCAATCTGGAAGTTGATTCTTGCTTTTTCCGCAGGCTTTGCTTTTACATCTGCTTTCTTATATGCTTCGATAGCAGAGAAGAATGATTCATTTCTAAAAGCATTATCTGCCTCTTTAGAAAAATTCTTTTGTGCAAACGTAGCAAAACTAGCTGTGCAACAAATTGATAAACAAACAATTAGTCTAAAAAATTTCATAGTTGGTCTTTTAAATTTCCGTTGTTAGCGCTTATTTTAATCTAAACGTATTTGCGAAAATAATTATTTTATTTTAATTCCAATGAAAAAAACACAAAAAAAAGAGAAGTAACTTTTTCTGTTACTCCTCTCATTATCATTATTTAGTAAATAACAATTCTCTCAATTTTGGCAAAGGCCAAAATTCGTCACCTACAATTCTTTCTAATCGATCAGAATGATACTTAATTGTATCAAAATACTTCTTCACCTCATTACAATAAGCAAATGCCTTTTCCTCTGAATCCTCAATAGCGTTTGCCTTTTTTCTTGCTGCCGTCATTTTCTCGACAAGATGATAAAGATTATCCAAGTGACCTGCCACCTTTTCAATCAAAGCCATCTGAACTTTACTCATCTTTTTAGCTGAGTCACCATAAAGTTCTTTCAACCCATTCGCATTATTAAGCAATTGAGATTGATATCTAATCGTTGCCGGAATAATATTAGTATTACATATATCCCCTAATATTCTCGCTTCAATCTGCAATTTCAAAATATAATTCTCTACCTCAACCTCATGTCTCGCTTCTATTTCTCGAGCAGTCAAAATACCAAGACCTTCAAATAAAGAAATATACTCCTTGGTTTTCATAACTGCCAAAGCACTTGGTGTATCTTTAAAATTATTCAAACCTCTTTTAGCAGCTTCTTTAACCCACTCTTCTCCATATCCATTCCCCTCAAATCTAATTTTCTTAGACTCTTTAATTAGCTTTTGTAACTCTTTTAAAATAGCCTCATCCTTTTTATCTCCACTATCAATCCTTTTATCAACAGACTTTTTAAAATCATTTAATTGTTTCGCAACTATTGCATTTATTGCCACCATAGCAGACGAACAATTAGCTGTAGAACCAACTGCTCTAAATTCAAATCTATTTCCTGTAAAAGCAAAAGGAGATGTTCTATTTCTGTCTGTATTATCCAATAATATCTGAGGAATCTTACCTATACTCAGTTTCAACTCTGTCTTTGCTTCAGGCGTCATTTTCCCAGCCTTAATTGATTTTTCCAATTTATCCAACATGTCCGACAATTGCGAACCAATAAATACAGAAATAATTGCAGGCGGTGCCTCATTAGCCCCTAGCCTATGATCATTTGACGCTGATGCTATACTCGTTCTTAAAATATCTGCATAATCATGAATCGCCTTTATGGTATTTACAAAGAAAGTTAAGAACCTTAAATTTGTTTTCGGATTCTTTCCTGGAGATAATAAATTCACCCCTGTATTTGTTCCTAATGACCAGTTATTGTGTTTCCCACTTCCATTTACACCTGCAAAAGGTTTTTCATGAAACAAAACTCTAAAATCGTGCTTCCTAGCTATTTTCTCCATTAAATCCATTAACAATAGATTATGATCAACTGCTATATCTGCTTCCTCAAAAACGGGAGCACATTCAAATTGATTTGGAGCCACCTCATTATGTCTTGTTTTAACCGGAATCCCCAATTTCAATGCTTCAATCTCCAATTCTTGAATAAAAGCCAAAGCCCTCTCTGGAATTGACCCAAAGTAATGATCATCCAATTGCTGTCCTTTTGCTGGCATATTTCCTACCAAAGCTCTTCCAGACATCATTAAATCAGGTCTTGCATTATACAAAGCTGCATCAACTAAGAAATACTCTTGCTCCCACCCCAACGTTGCTTTTACCTTGGTTATATCTTTGTCAAAATATTGACAAACATCTGTTGCCGCCTTATCAATACAATCTAACGCCTTCAACAAAGGCATTTTATGATCTAATGCTTCACCTGTATAAGCAATAAAAATTGTAGGTATACACAATGTTGTTCCAAGAATAAAAGCAGGAGAAGTTGGATCCCATGCCGTATACCCTCTAGCTTCAAATGTATTTCGTATACCTCCATTAGGAAATGAAGAAGCATCTGGCTCTTGTTGAACTAAAAGACTTCCTTCAAATTGTTCAATTGCCTTACCATCCTCTATTGGAGTAAAAAATGCATCATGTTTTTCTGCCGTTGCACCTGTTAAAGGTTGAAACCAATGTGTATAATGAGTAACCCCTTTAGCCATGGCCCAATCCTTCATTGCGGTAGCAATTTGATCTGCAATATGCCGCTCAATCCTAGACCCTATTACTGTTGCTGAAACTACACTTTTAAAAGCTTCCTCCGTTAAATGAGCTCTCATGGCTGTCTTATTAAAAACATTACTACCATAATACTCCGAAACTTTTTTATCTGGCATTGCTGCGTACTTAGGTTTTCGCTCTAGCAATTCCTCTAACGCTCTAAATCTTGAAGATGACATATATTTTTGGTTTAATTTCAGACAAAATTAAATCATTTATCAAGAAAACACCTTAAAAAAAACTTTTTTTTTAGGATACCCCCTAAAAAAACATAGGTTTCAATAAAAAAAATAGAAAAATTAAGCAAATAACAAAATTACAACACCCCTTTTGTCTTTAAAACAACAAAAACAATATACATCACATAACTAAAAACCAATACAGCACCCTTCAACTTACCGATTTTACTACCTAAATAAAGAACTGGAACTAACAAAAGAGAAATTCCTATCATCCACCACATATCAAAACTCATTACCGATTCTTCAACCGCAATAGGCTTCACCAAAGAAGTAATACCGAGCACAGCAAAAATGTTAAATATATTAGAACCTATAAGATTCCCTACAGATATATCGCTTTGTTTTTTCAACGCTGCCATTATTGATGCCACCAATTCTGGCGCACTTGTTCCAAGCGCAACCACCGTAACACCTATTACACTATCACTCAAATTAAATGACCTCGCTATACCAGTTGCTCCACCAACAAACCAGTCCGATCCAAAATACAACCCAACCAATCCTCCTAAAAGAAAAAGTACTGAAACACCTGTTGAAATAGGAGCCCCTGCCAACTCACCCACTGCTTCATCTTTTTCAACCAACTCTTTTTTAGTATTTTTCCTTGAATTTACAATTAAGTAATAGGTAAATCCAAGGAGTATTAAAACAAAAACGAGCCCCTCCCAAAATTCTAAACTAAGATTTAGAGCAAAAATATAGAATAAAAAAGTAGCAAATAGCATTATAGGAAAATCCAACTTCTTAGTTTGCTGCTCAGCAACAATAGGAAATATCATCACCGTCACACCCAAAACCAATGCCAAATTCGCAATATTAGAACCTATAACATTACCAATTGCGATTCCTGGATTCCCAGACATTGCACTTTGAATACTCACCAATAATTCTGGTGCTGAAGTTCCAAAAGAAACAACAGTCATCCCTATCACTAATGGTGAAATCTTCATAGCAGAAGACAACCCTACAGCTCCTCTAACTAGGAACTCACCTCCTACGATAAGAATTACCAACCCTAGGATCAATAATAAAATATCCATTAATTAAAGTTTGAATTTATTCTTGTCGATAGTCCCTTCAATATCATCCGCAATCTCCTTAATACTTGAAGTACTTTCTTTCGCTGAATTAGCTATGTCTCTCTGAATATCTTGTGTAGCATCTTTCAACTGCCTTACACCCCTACCCATATTACGTGCAAGACTTGGTATACTATCCGCACCAAACACCATCAATACGATTAGTAAGACGACCATTATTTCGCCTCCACTTATACTATTTAAAAATAACACTGTCATATTCAAATACAAATGTACAAAAAAAGGTCACTTAAACACAAGTGACCTTTTCATATATTAAAAAATAAAAATCTACAACATTCCATTGACAGCTCTCACTGCTTCTGCGCTATCCATTAACTTAGCTTTTTCTGCCTCTGTCAATTCAATCTCAACGATTTTCTCAACACCATCTTTACCTATAATAACTGGAGCCCCCATACAAATATCGCTCAAGCCAAACTCACCGTCTAGCAACACAGAACAAGGTATCATCTTCTTTTGATCACAAGCAATTGCTTGAACAATAGTAGAAACTGCTGCCCCTGGAGCATACCATGCAGATGTCCCTAATAACCCCGTCAAAGTAGCACCTCCTACCTTAGTATCTTCAGCAACTTGATTCAATCTCTCTTCTGTCAAGAATTCAGAAACCGGCACTCCATTTCTTGTAGCCATCCTAGTCAAAGGCAACATTCCTTTATCACTATGAGCAGCAATCACCATTCCATCAACATCTGAAGTAGGACACCCTAAAGCCTCAGAAAGCCTATATTTAAATCTAGCACTATCTAAAGCACCTCCCATTCCTATAATTCTATTTTTAGGCAATCCTGTAGTTTTATGCACTAAATACGCCATTGTATCCATTGGATTACTAACTACTATAATAATAACATTAGGTGAATGCTCCAATAAACTAGCAGCAACAGATTTAACAATTCCAGCATTAATACCAATCAATTCCTCTCTAGTCATTCCTGGCTTACGTGGAATACCACTTGTAATCACCGCAACATCACTACCTGCTGTTTTAGAATAATCACTAGTACTACCAGTAATCTTAGTATCAAATCCATTTAACGATGCACATTGCATTAAATCCATTGCCTTTCCTTCCGCAAAACCCTCCTTAATGTCTACTATTACAACTTCTGAAGCGAAGTTTTTCATTGCAATGTACTCTGTACAACTTGCACCTACAGCACCTGCTCCTACTACAGTAACTTTCATATCTTTATTAAATTATGTGTTAATTAATTTTGTTTAATCTGGTTACGAAGTTAAAAAATATGAAGAGACTACCTTCAAAAGCAACTGATTTTTTCAAACAAATTTTAACTTCGTACAATTATTTTCATAAAAAAGGCAACCTTTAACAAACTAAGCGTTTTACACTTGAAACAAAAAATGAAGTCAAGCGAAAGAGATCTCAAAGAATGGATAGACGGGTGCAAGAAAAATGACCGTTATAGCCAGCGTAAAATCTATGAGCACCTCTATAGTCCTATGATGATTGTTTGCCTCCGGTATGCGGATGACAGACAAGAAGCTAGTGACATTTTGCAAGATGCGTTTTTAAAGGTCTTTGACAAAATTAGATTATATAACGATGAAGGATCGTTTGAAGGATGGGTTAGACGTATTATCGTAAACACATCCATTGATGCTATCAGGAAAAAGAAAAAAGAAATTCTCTCAGATGATACTTCTATATATCAAGATAGCGCAATAGACGATAACGAAAATGAAGACACCTCTCCTTACGAAGGAATCAATGTCAATGATGTAGTTATTGCTATGCAACAATTATCTCCTGTATATCAAGCAGTATTTAACATGTATGTAATGGACGGATTAACACATCAGGAAATTGCAAATGAGTTAAACATTAGTGTAGGAACCTCAAAATCTAATTTATCAAAGGCTCGGCAAAAGATAAAAAAAATATTAATAGAGAAATTGCAAAGCAATGAGTATTAACAAATTAAATAACTTTGACAAACTACTGAAAAGTAAGTTAGATCAACATTCAATCCCTTTCAATGAAGGAGACTGGAACGCGTTAGAAAAAAAACTACCGAAACAGTCACCCACCCCTTTCTATAAAAATCCTTGGTTATGGAGTGGAGCAGCTGTAGTTACCCTGATAATTTCATCCTTTATTCTTTTTGATTCAACAAAAACAATAACTAATGAAAATACACCGTCAGTATCTAGCGAAAAAAACAATACCAATTTAAGCAATATTAAAGCTGAAGATGGTTCAACACAACAAAATATTACTTCCAAAAATCAAGTGAATGAGAATAAATCTATTCCACACAAAAATGAGGATAATGATAATGGAAGCGACAATTCTAAGACCAACATCAATCAAGATACAGAAACTTTAAACATTGACAATACTGAGACCACAGCTTCAAAAAACAATGAGACTAAGACAACAGACAATGCTAACAATACATTTGTAGATTCTAGCCTTAGCCCTTCTGTTGCTCCTGAAGAGTTTAACACCATTATTGAAGTCAAAAAACCAGAAGCATTTATAATCTGTAAAAACACAGAAATGTGTGCAGGCCAAACCTTTACATTTGAGACCGCAAGTCAAAAAGATGTCGATTATCTATGGAGTTTTGGAGATGAAACATTTAGTAAAGAACAAAACCCCAAACATAAATTCCCATCTTCTGGTTCGTATAAAGTAGGACTAATAGTTCGATCAAAAATTGACAATGCAGTTCTTACAAAAGCTAAAGACATACTTATCAACGTGCTTGAAACTCCGAATGTAGACTTCGAAACCGAAGAAACAATTAATATGGGGATTCCATCGCTATCATTTATCAACATGACAGAAAAAGCCAATCAGTGGTCTTGGAACCTCGGTGACGGCAATATCTCCAACGAAAAAGACCCATATCATAACTATAGAAGAAAAGGATACTACAATGTAAGTTTGACAGCTACTAATAAAGAAGGTTGTACTGCCACAGCCAGCAAAAAAGTTTATATTGAAAATGACTACAACCTTCTTGCACCAAACTCATTCACCCCTAATGGCGATGGAATCAATGACTACTTTATTCCTGAAGCACTAAAAATAATGGACAGTGAATTCAGTATGAGTATTTTTAGTCAATCTGAAGGTCTTCTTTTTGAAACTAAAAATATTAATCAACAATGGGACGGTATTAATCAACAAACTGGTGAAAAATGTAATGCAGGTAATTATATTTGGGTTGTCACATTGACAAATAACCAAGGACAAACAGAACAATATAAAGGCGCTGTCTTAATTTTAGAATAAAAAAAGTATGAAACTAAAAACACTAACAGTATTGGTTTGTTATTTTCCAATACTAATTAACATAAACTCACAAGACATTGCAAACAAAAACTCTTCACAACACAATGTGGAGAGTTTTGCATTTGAAAAATATGAATATGTTATAACTATTGATACTCGTTATTACGATTTGGAGGACAATTATTTCATAACTAAACTTAAATCTTTATTACAAGATAAGTTTCACCCTTCATTACTAGAGATAACAAGAAAAAATCAACAAAGTGCGGAAATTATTCTACATTTAGATATTGACACTCAAAATAAAATCATAGTTCCATTCATTTCGGAACTAGGTTTTACAGTGACCGATTATAAAAAACCAATCCTATTTAACGTTAAATAAAATTCTTAAAATGAAAATTATTTTAATACTCCCTTTATTATTCGCAATACTTTATAACCAAGCTCAATGTACCAACACGACAAGTTGGGGAAGTGCTACAGCACCTTCCACTCCTAGCACAATACAAATATCCTCCTGTAACTATCAAACAGAATATAACACTATTTCTGGAATTGTATCCGGAAACACTTATACTATAACAAATTCTTGTGGAGGTTATATTACAGTTAGAAAAAACACATCTGGAGGAACTGTTGTTTCAAGTGGTAATGCTCCTCTTACTTTTACCGCTAATTCCAATGGAACATATTATTTTCATTATAATACTAATGCAAGTTGTGGTAACGCAACCAATTGCTGCACTACCACTTTAACTTGTACGTCCTGTCTTCCTCCAGCCCCAACAGTACAAGATTGTGATGGAGCAATTCCTGTTTGTCAAAATATATATTCAGAAAGTTCTGCATACTCAGGAACAGGGAATTATCCTGGTGAAATTAATAGCGGTCCATCATGCCTTGGCTCTGGAGAAAAAAACGATGTATGGTACACATTCTCTGTAATCAATTCGGGAAACCTTTGCTTCACAATTGAGCCGAACGATAGTTATGATGATTATGATTGGGCAGTTTTTGATGTATCTACAAGCGGATGTCCCGACATTTACAGCGATGCTTCTTTGGAAGTAAGTTGTAACTATTCAGGAACCAGCGGAAATACTGGACCTAATGGAAGTTCAGGCTCACAAAACGAACCTTGCATTGCTGTTTCTACTGGAGAAACGTACGTAGTTAATGTATCACAATTTAGTACATCTACCGCAGGTTATACTCTAGATTTTGGAGCCTCTTCAGCATCCATATTTGATAATGTAGCTCCAGAAATCGAAACTGTTGATCAACCAATATCATGCGGTTCTTCTGAATTAAGTTTTCACTTTTCTGAAAACATACTCTGTTCGAGTATTCAAAACGGAGACTTCTCGTTATCTGGGCCTGGTGGTCCCTATACTCTCTCTGGTATTACAGGTCCCAATTGCGCATCAGGTGGTACTCAAGAAGATGATTTCACCATTAATGTTTCTCCGCCACTTACTACAAGTGGTAATTACCAATTGTGCTTAACAAACACTAATGGAAGTGTAGAAGATTTATGTGGAAACACGGCCCCTCCATCTTGTTTAGATTTCACAATAAACAATGGAATCACAGCCAACGCTGGTAACAATCAATCTATGTGTGCTGGTGGTACTGCTGTTAATATCGGAGGTGCTCCTAGTGCTACAGGAGGAAGTGCTCCGTTAACATATGCTTGGACGCCAACTACTGGACTTAGCAACAGTACTATTGCAAACCCAACAGCATCACCTGCATCTACAACAACATACACTTTAACTGTTACTGATGCTAATGGCTGTCAAGCAGAAGACGAAGTTACAATTACAGTAACTCCTGCTCCTACAGTAACTGTAAATTCAGGCACAATTTGTCCAGGGGGCTCACTTGCTCTAACAGCATCTGGTGCTACAACTTATACTTGGACTCCTTCTTCAGGATTAACTGCTACTACTGGTGCTTCAGTAACTTCATCTCCTGCCACCACTCAAGTATACACAGTTACTGGCTCTACACCAGGCTGCCCAAACTCAACAGCAAATGCAACCGTTACGGTGTCTCCCGCAATTAATCCAAATTTTTCAATTGCAGGTGATCAATGTTTAGGGACAAATAGTATAACTCTTACTAACACAGGTACTGCGGGGACTTATAGTTGGTCTTTTTCAGGTGGGACACCAGCAACTGGTACAGGAAGTCCTGTTACCACAAGTTTTAGCACAACTGGAAATCATAACATTACATTAACAACCACAGTGGGGACCTGTAATAATAGTATAACAATTCCGGTTAATATTTACGCGGATCCAACTGTTGTCGTAACACCTAATTCCGCAAGTTGTTTTGCGGAGTGTGATGGTTCAATTACTGCCGTAGCATCTGGAACATCTGGTTATAATTATAATTGGGGCGCTGCAGGAACCGGAACAACCTTAACAAATCAATGTTCAGGGCCTTATAATGTTACAGTTACAGATATTAACGGTTGTACAGTATCTGGCACAGGGACAATTACACAACCAACTGCTCTAACAGCAACAGACACTCCTGGTACCATTGCATGTAACGGTGAAACTACAACAGTTGTAGTTGCTGCATCTGGAGGTACTCCGCCATATTCAGGCACGGGAACTTTTACAGTTTCTGCAGGTCCTTACTCCTACACCGTTACAGATGCTGAAGGATGTGATATTACAGTTTCTGGATCAATAACAGAACCTGCAGCACTAACAGCAACTGCTACCGAAGGGACAATAACCTGCAACGGAGGAACTACATCAATTGTAGTGACAGCATCAGGCGGTACCCCACCCTACTCTGGTGATGGAACCTTTACAGTTAGTGCAGGCGCTTATTCATATACTGTTACTGATGCTTCAGGGTGTACCTTCACAGTTACTGGTACACTTACCCAACCTTCACCAATCGTTCCTTCGATTGTAAACCAAACCGATGTACTTTGTAATGGTGCTTCAACAGGTGCTGTTACCATTGGAGCTGCGGGAGGTTCTGGATCGTACACATATAATATTGGAACAGGTGCTCAAGCAAGTGGATTGTTCTCTGGTTTAACCGCTGATAACTATACCATTACTGTAGCAGATGCTACAGATGCAACATGTACTGAAACAATAAGTGTTACAATTTCGGAACCAACTCCTCTAACAGCTACAATTGCTCCAGTTAGTGTAGCTTGTAATGGTGATTGTGACGGTCAAGCAACTGTAACGCCAAGCGGAGGTTCTGGCGCATATACTTATTCATGGGATAACACATCTTTTGATGCAACTGCTACTACCTTAGCAAACTTATGTGCAGCTACCTATAATGTAACTGTAGCAGATGCTGCCGCTCCAAGTTGTACCGTTTCAGCATCTATTACAGTATCAGAGCCTACTCCAATAACATTAAATCCATCATCCACACCAGCAAACTGTGGAATTTCTGACGGTACAGCATCTGTAGTTGCTTCAGGAGGATCTGGAACATATACAGATTATCAATGGACACCTGCTCCTGGCGGTGGGCAAGGTACTGCCACTGCAACAGGCCTACCTGCAGGACCTTTCACAGTTGAGGTTACTGATAACAACAACTGTACTCAAGATATTATTATTAATGTAGCTAACAATACTGCTCCAACAATTTCCGAAGTAATGGCAAGCCACATAGATGCTGACTGTTTTGGTGCATCATCTGGTGAAGCAGAAGTTAGTGGTAGCGGTGGAACTGGAGCATTGAGTTATTCATGGTCTCCAAGCGGAGGGACAGGCACTTCTGCAACTGGTTTAGCTGCAGGGAGTTATACTGTCACTGTTACAGACGCTAACTCATGTTCAGACGCAGTTACTGTAACAATCACTGAACCAACAGTTGTAAATGCTGTGGCGAGTGTTACTGCAAATGCAACATGTAACGGTAATAGTGATGGTATTGCAAACGTTAATGTTTCAGGCGGAACAGCTGGATATACTTATCAATGGTTTGATTCTGGAAATAATGCAATTGTTGGCGCAACAGCCGCGACAGCCAATGGACTAAGCGCTGGAGATTACTACGTTGAGGTAACAGACTTAAATTCATGTTCTGCTACTTCAAATATAATTACTATTACAGAACCAATTAGTGTTAATGCCACAGGAACTGAATCTCCTGCTTTATGTAATGGAGGAAATACTGGTTCTATTGATTTAAACCCAACTGGTGGGGATGGCAACTATTCATATGCTTGGACAGGACCTTCTGGATTCAATAGTAATATTCAAGATCCTTCCGGCCTAATAGCAGGAACTTATGATGTTACCGTTACAGATGGCGCTGGTTGTATTGCCTCAGCTACAGTCATTGTAACAGAACCTACCTTATTAACATTAACAACTTCAGGTAATGATGCACATTGTGGTCAAGCCGATGGGGATGTCACTGCAAATGGAAGCAACGGCACAGGCGCCTTAACTTACGAATGGTTTAGTGATGCTGGATTAAGTACAAACATTGGTTCAGGCGCAACGATTGGTTCTTTATCTGCAGGGACTTATTACACCCAAGTAACAGATGCCAATGGATGTCAAACTTCTGCAAGCATAACCATTTCCGATTTAGCAGGTCCTACGGTTAGTGCAGTTGTAGATGCTGATGCAACAGGACCAGGTCTATGTAATGGATCAGGGACAGCAACAGGTGTAGGAGGAACTGGCGCTTTAACATATCTTTGGGATAATGCTAATACAAATACAACAGCGACAGATTTATGTCAAGGAAATAACTGCGTAACAGTTACAGATGCAGCAGGATGTACTGATACTGATTGTATTACAATAAACGAACCTTCTGGTGTCACAGTTGTCATTACTGGTGTAGATCTTTCTTGTAATGGTATCTGTATTGGAGAAGCTGATGTTACTGCATCTGGCGGTGTTGGTGGATACACCTACGCTTGGTCTCATGGACCTACTGCCGAAGACCTTACTGGTTTATGTGCTGGCACATACACAGTAACTGTTTCCGATGCCAATGGTAATACAGGAGTTGAATCCATAACAATTTCAGAACCTAGTGCTATCAACATCACCTCTTCCACCTCGGTAGATGCATTATGTTTCGGATCATGTGACGGTTCAATTAATGCTGCCGCTAGTGACGGAACAGGAACTCTAGCATTTGAATGGTTTGACGCTTCTTCAAATTCTGTTGGTAATACTTCTTCAGTAACTTCTCTTTGTGCAGGAACATATAATCTAGTAGTAACTGATGATAATGGATGTACAGAAACTTCCAATGTAACTGTAGGTGAACCTGCAGATATCATACCCACACCATCTACAACCAATAGCAACTGCGGACAACCAGATGGAACTGTAAGTGTAACAGCATTAGGTGGAACTACTTCAGGTGATTACACCTACTCTTGGTCTGATGCGACTCCCACTGTCATTGGAGCAACTTCATCTATTAACAATTTGATTGCAGGTACATACTCTGTAACAATTACTGACGACAATGGATGTTTTGCTACAACAACCGCTACTATAACTGATTTAGGAGGCGCAACTTTATCAGAGACGCATATTAATACCAATTGTAATGGATCTTCAGATGGGTCTATTAACTTAACCATTGCAGGAGGAACTTCTCCACTTGACTATTCCTGGACTGGTCCAAGTGGCTTTACTGCAACTACTCAAGATTTAAATGGATTATTAGCGGGAACGTATGATGTGACAGTAACAGATGCTGTTAATTGTACAGCATCAATCAGTGTAACAATCACGGAACCTCCTTTGATTGTTCTTACTCCTTCTTCAATCCAAGCTACCTGTTATGGAAGTGCAACGGGTGAAGTTAGTGTCGCATCTACTGGCGGAACTGGAGCCATGACATTTAATTGGTTTGATGATGTTGTTTTAGCTAACAATATTGGTTCTGGGAATAATTTAACTGGTCTTTCTGCAGGCACATATTACGTATTGGGTACAGACGCCAACAGTTGTGAGTCAAACTCATCTATTGTTATATCAGAACCAGACGAAATTACAATAACTCTTTCTTCAGGGGATGCGAGTTGTGGACAACTTGATGGAAGTTTGGCAATTACAAACACTATTGGAGGATCTGGTAATTATACCAACACCGAATGGGTGGATGCTAGCAACAATTTGGTAACAGATGTCAATGCGGTTGCTGCAGGTACTTACACAGTAACAATCACTGATGATGCAGGCTGTACCGGAGTGGCCTCTATTGGTGTTAATGATTTAGCAGGACCTTCGACAAGTTTAACAGCTGCTGCTAGTGCTTCTTGTGCGGGTGTTTGTGATGGAACTGCATTAATATCAGTTTCAGGCGGTACTCCTGGATACACCTATGTATGGACTCCAGTCCCTGCCTCAGGACAAGGGACTAATTCTATTTCAGGATTATGTGCAGGCGACTATACCGCCACAGTTACCGATGCAAATGGATGTGTTGATAATATTTTAGTAACAATTCTTGAACCTACTCCATTGGTTACGACTATTAATTCAATCGATGATGTCACCATTAACGGAAACTCAGATGGAGCCATATATTCTTCTTCCACTGGGGGTACACCTGGTTATACCTACCAATGGTACAACAGTTGCCCTCCCGGTACTATTATAGGACAAACTACAGCTGATGCAAGTGGATTATCTATAGGGGATTACTCTATAATTGTAAGTGATTCTAAAGGCTGTCATGACACTGCTTGTGCTACAATTACTGAACCTTCTACAATCTCAATAGTTGAAACAGTAACAAACACTTCATGTTTTACAGGCTGCGATGGTGAAATCTCAATCGTTGCTACAGGAGGTGTACCTGGGTATACGTATACTTGGTATGATAATACAAACACTCCTATTGGTCAAAATAGTACAGTCGCTAGCGGATTATGCGCAGGAGACTATTACGTTGAGGTTACCGACCAGAATGGTGCTGTTCAAACTTCGAATACATTTACGGTAGGAGAACCTACTCAAATTACAATTACTAACACAACTGTGTCTGACTTCAATGGAGCTGTTATTTCATGCAACGGCCAATGTGATGGCATCGTAAATTCAGTTGCTACTGGAGGTACTGCACCTTATACGTATTTATGGAATGACGCCTCTAATCAAGCAACTGCTACCGCAAACAATCTTTGTGATGGCACATATACAGTTACTGTAACTGATGCAAATGGGTGTATAGAAACTGAAGATATAACCGTTACTGAACCGACTATCCTAACCAATACACAGAGTCAACAAGATGTTTCATGTAATTCTGCATGTGATGGAACGGCAACTGCTGCTCCTTCCGGAGGAACTGGTAGTTATTCATATCAATGGAATGACCCATCTTTATCTACCACAGCAACAGTCTCTTCCTTGTGTGCAGGACCATATAATGTGGTAATTTCAGATGATAACGGGTGTTCGATTATCGAAAGCTACACCATCACTGAACCTGTAGCACTTGTGTTAAATTCGTCAACACAAGGTTCAAACTGTGGTCAAAATGATGGAAACGCTACGGTTACAATTGTTTCTGGAGATGCTCCATTCACATATTTATGGGATGCTAATGCCGGTAGTGTAACAACACCTACAGCAAACAATCTTTTTTCAGGATGCTATGATGTTACTGTAACAGATGCTAATGGTTGTTCAGAATTATTGAACGTTTGTGTACAAGACCTTGGTGCTCCAACAGTAACCTTACTTACTCAAACTGATGTAAGTTGTTCTGGTGGGAATAATGGATTTGCTCAAATTCAAGTAACTAACGGTAATGCTCCTTATACTTATTCATGGAGTGATTGTTCTGGGAATACAATTAGTCAATCCACTGCATCTGCTTTCAATTTAACTGCAGGTTGTTATACTGGGTCAATGGTAGATAACGTTGGATGTACTGGTTCCGTTAGTGTCACAATTATTGAACCAACCGCTCTTAATTCTACCATTTCTAATTCTACTGATGTAACTTGTTTCGGTTATTGTGATGGAACCGCTACGGTTACTGCTGGCGGAGGGACAGCACCTTACACCTACTTATGGAACGATGCCTCCAATCAAACAACAGCTACTGCTACAGGACTTTGTCCAGGAACCTACAATGTAGATGTTATTGATGCCAATCTGTGTATTCAAACATTAAGCGTAACAATTAATGAGCCTTTAGAAATTCTCTTAGCAACAACAGAAATTGATGCTTTTTGTAATACTGCCACTGGATCTGCTACCGTAAATATAACTAGTGGAGGTGCTGGAAGTTTCTCTTATTTATGGACACCTGGAAACCAAACAACACAAACAGCTACCGGGTTGACGCCAGGCACTTACGACATTGAAGTAACGGATGTAGACGGTTGTATTCAAACAACTTCAGCAACTGTTGGAGATATTCCTGCAAGTACTGCGATAATTGGTACAATCCATAATGTTAGTTGCAACGGTGGAAATGATGGGCAAATTGATGTCTCTATTAGCGGAACAGGTACTGCTCCATATACATATCAATGGAATACCGCCTCTGGGACTCCACTTACTGGTCAAACAAATGCTTTAGCATCAGGTTTGATTGCAGGAGATTATTATGTTGAAGTAACCGATGCCAATGGATGTACATCCATCAGTAATATAGACATTGTTACGGAACCTTCAGTTCTAACCGTTATTGTAAATGAAAGCCCAACGCTATGTAATGGAGATTGCTCAGGTCAAGCGCAAGCATTCCCATCTGGAGGTACCGCACCTTACTCGTACAATTGGGACGATGCATTAAACCAAACAACTGATCTAGCTAATTCATTGTGTTCACAATTATACAATGTTGACATTACAGATAATAATGGATGTACAGTGAATGGTCAAATAAATATTACAGAGCCAACCGCAATTCAATTAGATTCTACTGTAACAAATGCAAACTGTGGTTTACCTGATGGATCAGCATGTGTCACTGCGTCTGGTGGAGTTGCTCCATACACCTACACATGGCCTGATGGCACTACAAACTCTTGTCATACAGATTTATTAGCAGGCTCGTACTTAGTAGAAGTGACCGATGCTAATGGTTGTATTGAATCAATTGTTGTTGAAATTCAAGACTTAAACGGTCCAACTGCAACCATTACTAATAGTTCGGACGCACTTTGTTTTAGTGATTGTAATGGTTCTGCAACAGTAGATATGACCGGAGGTGCTGGCTCTAGTTTCACAGTTCAATGGGATGCTAATGCATTAAACCAAACAACACCAACCGCTTCAAACTTATGCGCTGGAACATACACAGTTACAATTACAGATGACTTAGGTTGTAATGCATCTACTTCAGTTAACATTACTGAACCTGATACTATCCAACAAAATATAAACCTTACACATAATACATGTTTCAATTCATGTGATGGAGAAGCTAATATCAATGTAATTGGGGGAACAGTTCCATATACATTTACATGGCTAGACAATGCTAACAATAATATTGGTACTGGAACTTCAATCAACAGTTTATGCGCTAGCAATTATGGGATCAATATCGTAGATGCTAATGGATGTCTTGTAAATGCCAATTTCACTATAACTGAGCCTATTCAAGTTACAGGCAGTACAACAGCTACTGATGTTCAATGCTTTGGTGCTTGTGACGGATCTGCAACCGTATCTGGTGCAGATGGTGTTTCGCCATACACATATGCCTGGGATGCAGCAACTGGAAATCAAACTGGTGCAGTAGCCTCATCTTTATGTCCTGGCGTTTATGATGTAGTCATTACAGATGCCAATGGGTGTATTGGAAATACTCAAGCTACAATTGTTGAGCCTACTCTGTTAACTGCAAACATTGACTTAACTGGAGATATAACATGTAACAGTGCTTGTGATGGATTTGCGCAGGTATCAGTATCTGGAGGAACTCCTATATACTCCTATTCTTGGAGTAACAATAGTGGGACTTCTGCGGTTGCGTCCAACCTATGTGCTGGTGCTTACACCATTACAGTTACAGATGCTAATGGATGTGTCGCTACAGACAATACAACTTTAACAGAGCCACAAACGCTAACCGCATCTAGCAGTGTTACGAACTTATCCTGCTTCCAATCATGTGATGGTATGGCGTCTGTTTCACCTAGTGGCGGTACTGCGCCTTACAATTACCAATGGGATAACTCAACCTTTGCAACTACAAGTTCATTTTCAAACGAATGTGCAGGTACTTACTCATGTGTAATCACAGATATAAACAATTGTCAAATAACCAAAATTGTAAATATAACACAACCTAATCCTTTGCAAATTACTGCGAATATTACCTCGTCAAATTGTGGGCAAGATAATGGACAAATTTGTACAAACACCAATGGAGGTACTGCACCTTATACGTTTCAATGGAATGATCCTAGCACACAGACAGGAGCTTGTGCATTTAATTTATTTGCAAACTGTTACAACTTTACAGTTACCGATGCAAATGCCTGTGTAAGCGATACATTGCTATGCATTAATGACATTGCTGGACCAACGGTAACAAATATAGATGTAGTGGATGTAACGTGTTTTGGTGATGCCAATGGTTCAGTTGAGTTCTCTGCTTCTGGAGGCGTAGGTGTACTAACATCAGAAATAATTGATCAAACAAATACAGTTATAAATACTGGTTCAACTTTAGCAACTAATCTAAACGGAGGATGCTATACTTTAATAGTTGAAGATGGAGCGGGTTGTATTGCTTCTAATGTTCAATGTGTATCTGAACCAAATGTATTAAACTCAGCAGTTACTCAATCTACTGACGCATTATGTAATTTAGCTTCAAATGGAACTGCAACAGCCTCGGCAAATGGAGGCTCTATTCCATATACATACAGTTGGAATGGGGGGACCGCTCCAAATAGTGCTAGTAATAGTGGTTTAGCTGCAGGAAGTTATACAGTAACCGTTACTGACATCAATGGGTGTACCAGTCAAAGTTCTGTTGTAATAAACGAACCAGCACCAATTGACATTATTGAAACGATAACAGATGTTTCTTGTTTTGGTGGTAATAGTGGAGCAATTAGTTTAACCGCATCAGGAGGAACACCATTCTACTTATATGCTTGGACGCCTAACGTTGCTTCTGGTCCAAATGTTGGTCAATTACCATCTGGTAACTATTCAATTCTTTTAACTGATGCTAATGGTTGTACATTCAATGAAAACTATGTTATCAATGAACCAACTGCATTGACTCCTATAATTTCGAGTGTTACAAATCCTACATGTGAGCAATGTAATGGTGAGATTTCGGTAAGCACTACAGGAGGGACACCCGTTTACACTTACTCATGGACAAATGGTAACACACCTAATTCAGCATCAAATACTGGATTTTGCCCAGGCGTTCAAACGCTAACGGTTACTGACGGTAATGGCTGTACTGCAGATATTTCTCATAATTTAGTTAATCGAGCCAGTCCAACAATTGACAGCATAATTGTAACTGCTCCTTTATGTTTTGGAACTTCTACTGGTTCTGCAACCGTATACGGAAGTAGTGAAACATTTCACACCAATGATTTCACATATGCGTGGGACGCAAATGCCAATAACCAAAACGTCATGACAGCTGTTGCCCTACCTGACGGTAATTATTGCGTAACAATTACTGATCCTAATGGGTGCATCGCATCTGCATGTGAGCAAATTATTGAACCGAACTTACTAGAGGCAGTTCCTGATGGAGCTACTACAATTTGTTACGGAGATAGTACAGCCGTTTGGGCAAGTGGTCAAGGCGGCACCATTCCTTATACGATAACTTGGACTACTCCGGGAATGACTGGTAACGGTCCTATTACAGTTGCCCCTTCCGTAACTACCGACTATTGTTTCAGCGTAAAAGACAATAATGGTTGTCAATCCACTGCCGCATGTATTGAGATAGAAGTTAGAGAACCTTTAAGTATAGATTTAACACCGTCAACATTTATCTGTGAAAATGGAGATATTGACCTTACTGCCATTGCTTTAGGAGGAGATGCTACAGGTTATACATTTGATTGGGTAGATGATAATAACACTGTAATTCCAGATTTAGAAACCGGAAATCAATCGGATATTACAGTGGCTCCAACTAGTGCAACATGGTATTATGTTACACTAAGCGATGGATGTTCAATTGACGCTATCGATTCAACAGAAATTAGTATTTCACCAAATCCAGTTGCCTTTTTATCTGCGGCAGATTCAAATGGCTGTGAGCCATTCGAAGCTTTGTTTATAGGCAATAGTGACATTGGAGTAACCTATGAATTCGACATTGACTGTGACGGTGTCAATGAATATAGTGGTCCAAATTCAAATTTCAACTATACTTTCAACGAAGAAGGAGTATACGATGTATGTATGAATGCAATTAGTGCTGATGGATGTATTACATTGGTTACTAAACCAAGTTTAATAGAAGTATACCCTCTACCAGAAGCTAATTTCATACCCGACCCAATTAATACGACATTTTTGACCCCTTACATTACTTTTTCAGATAATTCACTTGGAGGAGTAAATTATAATTGGGATTTTGGAGATAACCATGAGATGACGGGCAACATTACTACTGTATATGAAAATCAAGACGGTACAGATGGACCTATTGTTGAACCAACACATACTTTTAGCGACACGGGCTATTATGACGTTACCTTAACAATAGAAACCGAACATGGTTGTACGAGTACCTTCACTCAGACTATCTATATAGAAGGTGATTACACATTCTATACTCCCAATGCATTTACTCCAGATGGAGATGGTCGTAATGATACATTCAGACCATTGGGCATTGGAATAGACAGAGATGATTATAAATTTTACATATTCAATAGATGGGGACAACTGATTTTTGAAGGATACAATCCATTTGATGAATGGGATGGTAAGTTTCAAAACGTAATGTCTCAACAAGACGTCTATGTATGGAAGGTAATCACAAAAGACTTTGAGGGGAACACTCAAGAATACATGGGACATGTAACATTAGTAAGATAATTCAACTAAAGGGACTTTTTAAAGTCCCTTTTTTTATATTTGCAATATGAGTTTAGAGTTATACCATAACCCAAGATGTAGCAAAAGTCGAGAAGCAAAAGCATTGCTAGAAAAAGAGAACAAAGAATTTTCAGTAAGATTATACTTAAATGATTCTCCATCTAAAAATGAGTTAAAAAATCTTGTTAAGAAACTTGGTATTCCTGCCGAGGATCTCATTCGTAAAAAAGAAAAAGTATTCTTAGCGCAAAGTAAAAGGAAAGATCTTTCGGATGAAGAAGCCATAAATTTAATGTATGAAAATCCTATATTAATAGAACGTCCAATTGTCATAAAAGATAACAAGGCGGTAATTGGCAGACCAATTGATAATATCATAGCTCTTCTAAAATAGCATTGCATATTTACAATTTAAAAGAAATAAAATTATCTGATATCAAAGTTGGCAATACTTTGTATACTTCGGAATTATGGCTTAATGTATATGGCGATTCGTTAAAAATTATTGGGATTTTTAATAAGGCCAAAGAACTTATAGGCTCCTTCAATTTGTATTATGGATCTAAATTAGGTCAGCAATACATTATCACTCCTCCCTATTCTACAGACATAGGATTATGGTATGAAGACAATAGCAAAACCAATTTTCAAAAACATAAATTATTAAAAAATATTCTACATAATATTGCGGAATATCTAAGAAGTCAAAAGGTAATATTTATTGATATTGTTCTTCCTTACCACATTACAGACATTCAACCTTTTCTCTGGAATAATTTTGACGGCAATATTAAATACACCTATTTGCTGGACCTAAATTTAACAGCGCAACAGTTACTAGAAAACATGTCGCCAGAGAGAAGGAAGAACATTAAAGATGGAGAAAAAAAAATCACATCATTCATATGCGATGACTTTCAATTGGCCAAGACTAAATTTATTGAATCTCTTTCAGAAAACAAAGCGCATTTTAATAGTTCAATTGTAGAAAGTATCGTCACCAAATTCCCCAATAAAGATAACCACATTTGCATTGGCACAAAAGTTAATGACCAATTGAGCAGTATTCACTTTATAACTAAAGATAAAAATACAGCTAATTATATTTTTGGATGGAGTGACAAGAAAATCTCCAGTTCGGCTGGGACTTATGGATTGTGGAAATGTATTCTAAGTGCAAAAATGCAAGGTGTTAAAAATTTCAATTTTGCTGGTTCTGCAATACCAGCAATTGAAAAATACTTCAGAGGATTTGGAGGAGTTCTGACGCCAGAATTCAATATAAAAACTCAAAATTTTATCGGAAAAAAACTTATTCAATTGAAAAGATGATTTTCTAGTCATAAGTAATACTTATTTACTTCGAGTAACTTTATATCTTTGCTTTCATTAATAATGTCAATGCTCTCAAAACTAAAAAAGTCTGAATACCTGAAGAACTCGTTCACTCTGATTTTCGGCACTGCCTTAGTCCAAGTAATACCTTTTTTATTACAACCTATCTTAAGAAGGATATACTCTGATGAGGACTTTGGTAATTTCGCGATTTATTACAGTATCGTATCTGTACTTTCTGTTGCTGCAAACCTAAGGTATGCCAATAGTATTGTGATTCCAAAAAAAAATAAGGAAGCCATTTCTCTTTTAACAGGTGCATTAATTTTAAACTTACTGTTTTCTATTGTTACCTTCATCATTCTTTTAAGCGCAGGGACTCCCATCTTTGACTACTTTAATGTTAAAGGTTTTCTTAGGTCAAACTTCTGGGTTATACCATTAGGTGTATTTCTAATTTCCTCCAATCTGACCTTCAATTTTTGGTTAACTCGGATGAAAAAATTTAGAGGAATAGTTTTGAATAAAGGAGCAAGAAGAATTTCTGAGGGCTCAGCTCAATTAGTTTTTAGTTCCCTATTTAAGAAATCTGGATTATTGATAGGCTCTTTGGTTGGTGATTTTGTAAATCTTATCATCTTCTTTTTTCAATTTAAAAAATCAGAAGGAACATTCAAAGGAGTAACTTCACCTGAGGTAAAAAGTGCCCTTAAAGAACAAATAGAATTCCCTAAATATTCATTCTTACCTTCATTTCTAAACATACTGAGCACTCACATCCCTGTATTAATTGTATCTGCGATGTACGCCAAATCATTAGTTGGTCAATTTGATGGCAGCAGACAAATGTTAGCATTGCCCTTGGCATTAATTTCCGCTTCAATAAGTCAGGTTCTTTATCAAAAATTAGTTGAATTAATTAATCAAAATAAGCCTGTAGCCAATATAGTTTGGACAAACTTCTTAGTACTATTCGGGATGGCTACTATAGGAACAATTGTGGTTTACTTTTTTGGAGTAGAACTCTATACTATCTTCCTTGGAGGAGACTACCGAATGGCTGGTGAGATGTCGCAAATTTTAATTTTCTCTTATGCAATTAGATTTATTGTTTCTCCACTTTCTATGATTTTCATGGCTACAAAAAAATTAAAACTAAGTGCAATATGGCAGGTGATTTATTTCACAATAATTTGCAGTTTATTTCTTATCGACAAGTGTAGCATAGAAGAAATGATTTATTACATTGTGACAATTGACATTATTTCTTATCTTATATATGCAGTTTTTATTTTATACACTGTAAAGCAAACCGACAAAACAGTTACACTACCTCCCAATAAAAACAATTAACTTTACAAGTCATGAAAGCGATTTTACAAAATCATTTAGGCGCGATAATATATGTGTTAATTTTACTCGGATTAAACATTGGAGTGATAACCTACACAGGGGTGGCTCACATAGACAAAATGGCTCTTGTTACAATTACTTTTATCGGGTTTTACGTTTTGTTTTCAAAATATTCCCCAATCATAAAAACAAAAGTTCCCTTTTTCTCCTTCAAACCAAACAAAAACATTGGCATATATATTCTTGCCGGCATATCATTAACAATTTTCATACTTGATTTCATCTACACAAATGGACTCCCTGGTTTTTCACTTTTTAAGGTTGAGACTACTTCCGAAGTTTTAGCACTAAGGCAAGGAATTCACGTTAACAGTCCAAAGTGGATGATTTACCTTTCAAGTTTCAACCTTAAAGGATTCTTTCCTTTTTGCATTTTGCTACTGTATATAACGAAAAGAACTGCTTTATTCTGGATATTCACCATAATAGGAGTTTGTTATTCATTTGGGCTACTTCAAAAAAGTTATATCATTTCCATGATTCTTCCATCACTTATTTACACTTTAATTAATAAAAAATATTGGGTATCTGCAGGACTGTTAGCAGCAATATCTTTGGTCATTGTTGTTTTAATTGCAGGGCCAGCAAAAAAAATAGACGATACTAGAGGTCCAGTAATTGCAGAGCAAAAAGTTGATCAGAATGAATTACCACTATATATTCGAGTTGTTATTGGACTCAATAAAAGAATATTTTTAGTACCTGGAGAAATGGTTGCTAGTTGGTTTGACTTAATCCCTGAAAAAAAACCATATTTATATGGAGCAGGCTACCCACTTCTTCCCAAATTGTTAAACAAAGAAAATATAGATTATAATAAAGTTTTATACCCACTCATTCGACCACAGTATGCCGAAAGAGGACTATCAGGCAGTGTAAATACAGCAACCTTCATGAGAGAATATTCAAATTTCGGGTACATAGGGCTAGTAATATCTTCTTTATTTATGAGTCTCTTCTTATTATTATTGCAAAGGTTGTTTCAACACAAATTTGCATTATTTACCTCTTTAAATCTAATGTACATATTGCTTTTAAGTTCTTCCAATTTATGGACGCTACTAGTTAGTGGAGGATGGCTTATAACAATTTTACTATTTATTATATACAAAGATATTCTCCAAAAAAGTATTGAAAATGAAAAGCACTAGTATCTGTCATGTAACATCTGTCCACAATTGGGACGATGTTAGAATTTTCAAAAAGCAATGCATATCTCTAGCTAAACACTTTGATGATGTATCACTGGTTGCTCCAAATGCCCCAAATGAAACGGTAAATGGTGTCAATGTGATAGGAGTAGAATTTCCTGAGATAAAAAACAGAAAAAAAAGGTTCTTTGAATTAAGGAAATTAATCATTCAAAAAGCGATTGAAGTTGATGCTGACATATACCAGTTTCATGACCCAGAGTTATTACCATTTGTCAAAAAACTAAAAAAACTTAATAAAAAAGTAATTTACGACTCTCATGAAAATGCTCCTGCAACCATCCTTACCAAGGATTGGTTAAAATTTACATGGTTAAAAAAACTTATCTCCAGCACATATAACATGTATGAAAAAAATACATCCAATAAATGTGACGGAATTATTTCTGTTTTACCTAAGATTACAAGTTCATTTAAACATTCTTTATCGGAAACTATATATAACTATCCTATTTTAACATCGAATACTATTGTCACAAAAACTTGTGGACAAGGCGAGGTTTTCAACATAGTTTATCACGGTGGATTAACAAGACAAAGAGGGATAAAAGAAGTTTGTGCTGCTATTAACTTACTAAATCAACCTAATTTTAAATTGCACCTAGTTGGCAAATGGGAGTCAGAAGAATTTGAACTTGAATGTACTAGTTTAATCAAAGACAAAACTAAGTTTAAAAACTATGGGTTGGTCAGTTACGAAGCTTGCCAGGAAGTCCTAAAGAATTCCCATATAGGGTTAGTACTTTTGCATCACTCTCCAAATTACTTGTACTCACTTCCTATAAAACTATATGAATATGTGGTAAATGGCATGGCAGTACTTATGTCTGATATTCCATTTTGGCAAGAAGAATTTGGAGATTTTGTTGAGTTTGCCAACCCAATGGATGCACAACAAGTCGTATCCAAACTTGAATACCTAATGGATAATTTTAGTCTAGTTCAAACTAAAATTAGCAACTTTCAGAAAGTTATTATTGAAAGCCAATCGTGGCAAGCAGAAGAAAAGAAATTGGTTAAATTTTACGAGAAAGTTATTGCTCAATAAGTTTTGCTAATACTTCTTTCAGGTAATTTCTCCACTCTTGATTTTGCATATTTACATCCAGTAAAACTTCTTCTGAACCAATGAGGAAAGTACTCCCTGAAATTGAATTAGTATTCTCTATCTTTCCTAACTCCGCCTTCGTCTTATTCTTCCCATTTATCGGTATAGATGCTATTGGAGTAAATTTAAAAGTGTTTTCATTCTGAGAAAAATTACACCAATGTGATGTTGTGATACTCATTTCTCTATTATTTTCGATTGCGTTAAAGGTTAACGTACTAGACGTAGCAATTCCTCCATAGGTTTCATACACCGGAATCTTATTTCGATTTCTTTCAAACTCTTTTAAGTCATTTCTCACTTTTATTACCTGCTTTTTATTTGCATCAATCTTAATTTTATAAAAAGCAAAAGAACTCGTTAGCATTAGCACATTACCTCCATCATTCATATAATCCAACAGTTTAACTGACATCTTCTCAGTATAAAACTTTGATTTACCATAGATTATAACGCAATTAGACTTCGTCCAAATGCTGTCATTTTCAAGATCAAAATCGGATATCACATTATACGACAGATTCATATCCTCCACCAAACTAAATAAGTTACGATCCAGTTCATCAACATAACTCGGAGTATTTAGAGAAAGGCTATCTTGCGGAAGTTCAATCAATGAACCATTCCCTATATTGGTAAGCAATAAATTATTGACATATGGAAAAACAATGGTAAGAGGTTTGACTACATCACTTTTCACCACTAATGGAAACTTATCATTAATAATATACAATCCTCCGGATAAATTCTCTACAACATCTTTTGAGAAACCCGAAAAGGCAATTTGATTACTCACATTCTTTATGGTAATAGGCGTTGGATTTTCCGATATTACTCTAATTTCATCATTACTATCGTAAGATATTTTATCTGTAAATAAATTTGCACTATTTTGAATATCTTTGTTCCATTGATACAAAACAAGAGTTAAGAATAATACCCCAATACTTAGTTTAAATAATATATACTCTTTAAACATAATCCAAATTGATAAACAAAGATAGTCTAAAATATAAAGTCAATACCTTTCTGTATTTGCTGACTGCATTTTTACTACCATTATATAAAGAGATTATGCCATTTGTAATTGGCTTATTATTCCTATCAAGTTTGTGGAATAGTAAAAAAACTATTAAGCACGACTTAAACTTTTTATACCTTACTCTATACTACCTTGTACTTATTGGTGGTATATTTATTAGTAACGATAAAACTATTGCATTATCTACATTAGAAAACAGCGCAACATTAGTGTTGTTTCCTATTATATTTATGGTTTCAAACATCAATTTTAAGGATATTTTTCATAAAATTATGATCTATTTTATTGAAGGAGTCCTTCTGTCCTTTTTTATAGCCATCACCTTCTCATTTTACAAATGGTTCAATGGCTCAAGCACTAATCCATTTCTATACACTGAAGTTTCTCCGTTTCACCACACTTCATATATGGCGCTGTACTGTACCGTGGCTATTGCTTACACTTATTTTGTAAGTCTTAATCCTCAGAAGTCCACTTATATTTCGAGTTTCGCTGCAAAAGCTATCATTACATTATTGTCTATATTCTCTTTATTATTAATGTCTAAAACAGGGATTATCGTAGTCTTCCTCACCCATTTAATAGGCTTATCTTACTGGATAATAAAGCATAATAAAATTAAGATAGGCTTAACATCTCTAGGAATTGTAATATTAACGATTGTTGTTGTAGGTAGTAATGTTCAGTCTGTAAAAACTAGATTTACGGAGATTTTTAAAGAGTTAGGAACAACTAATCATTCAGAGTCTTCCACTGGTGCCAGGCTAATTGGCTGGGAAGTAAGTTGGGAAGTTATTCAAGAACATCCATTTTTTGGAATTGGAACTGGTGACGTTAGTCAGAAAATGAGTGAAACGTACATTAGTAAGGGGCACAATAAGTTAGCCCTTAAATCTCTCAACTCTCATAATCAATTCTTAACCACAGGTTTGCAATCCGGACTAATTGGTTTCTGCAGTCTTATTTTCATATTGGCATATCCACTAATTATTGCAATGAGAACAAAGACGTACTTTACAATATTTTTTATACCAATCATTTTGATTAATTTCATGACCGAATCAATGCTACAAACGCAATCTGGAGTAGTGTTTATAGCATTTATGCTATCACTTTTTCTAGGAGTAATGAATTGTAAAACTCAAAACGAAGAACACGTAAAAAATTAATATTAATTTCGTTCATTCATTTAGAATTTATTTTAATAAAATACATTAATCATTAATGATCATAAGTGTCGTCATACCAGCAAGAAACGAAGAGCAATCTATTCAAAATTGCATCGAACATATTTATGCTAATAAACTCCCCGAAAACGTTGAAATTGAAGTTTCTGTTGTAGATGGTTTGAGCACCGATGATACGGCAAAAATAGTTTCTACATTACAAGATAAGTACAAGACGTTGCATTTAGTTGAAAATCCAGCTCAAACTACGCCAATTGCATTTAACCTAGGTATAAAAAACTCTAAAGGAGATTATGTAACAATAGTTGGTGCTAGGCAATACTTGTCTCCAACATATTTTCAACAAATATTAAAATCTTTTGAAATAGATGACAAAATAAAATGCGTAGGTGGCTCGATTCACAATATTTTCACGAATGAAGTAAGTAGGTATATTGCTATGGCAATGGACAGCCCATTTGGTGTGGGTGGTGGAAATTTCAGAGTAGCTAACGCATCCAGTTTTGTGGACACTGTTGGAACCCCGATGTATCACAAGAGTACTTTCGAGGAGTTTGGTTTATTTGACGAAAACTTGGTAAGAAATCAAGATGATGAATATAATTTCAGACTAACTTCTGCAGGATACAAAATTTATCAAAATATTGATGCCACTACAGAATACAGGGTGAGAGCTAGTTTTAAAAATTTAAAAAAACAATACTATCAATATGGTTATTGGAAGGTATACGTCAATAAAAAAGTAAAAACCATTACTACAGTTAGGCAATTATTTCCTGCAATACTTGTGTTATCTATAGTTTTAGGTGGTATTCTTTCGTTTGTTCACCCGATTTTATTACTGACTTGGATTTCTGGAATAAGCTGCTACATACTTTTATCGATTTATTTTGCTTTAAAGAAAAGTAAACACCCCAGAGCAGCGCTTAATGTTATGCTAGCATTCTACATTTTACACTTCTCGTATGGACTTGGTTACCTTAAAGGGATTTTAGATTTTATTATTCTATCCAAAGGACCATCTTCCAAAAACACTACTTTGAGTCGTTAATGCAAGGCATCAATTCAAATAAAAGTCTATTAAAGAATGTTGCTACTTTAATGTCAGGGACATTAATAGCTCAAATAGTATCTTTTGTTACTTTTACTTACCTGATACGGCATTATTACTCTCCTACCGAGTTGAGTGAGTTCATGTGGTTTTTTGAATTCATCACCATTTTCGCTACTATTGGCGCACTTAGAATGGAAGCAGGTGTAATTCTTGAGCAAGACGACAATTTGGCCGTACAATTAGTAAAACTTTGTTTAAAATCTATTCTTATATCTAGTATTTTAGGGCTTGTAATTGCTTTTATTGGGACATTTATAAATGATTCCTTTTATACTGTATTAAGCAATCCTATTATACTAATTGCTGTACCAATTGCCATATTCTCTATCGGGACTGTGCAATTGATGACTGCATGGTTTACCAGAGAACAAAACTTCAAAACAATAGCGAGCAACAAAGTGGTCCAAAACTCTAGTAGTGCGGCAGGTCAACTAGTTTTTGCTGTAAGTAAGTTTACTAACATAGGATTGATACTTGGTAAAATAACAGGAAGCTTAGTAGCCTCCATACTTTTGACAAAGAAATTTTATTCAACAAAACAAAGCGTCTCAACTCCAGTTTCAAATAAAGAATTGATAAAAAAAAATAAAGACTTTGTTCTTTTCTCTACACCTGGAACATTGATTGGGACATTTATAAACTTCCTTTTAATTCACCTTTTCCTAACCTATTATGGAGATGATGTAGCAGGAGAAATTGGTACTGCTAAGTTCTACTTGGGATTAGGCTTCTCTATAATCTCTACTGCTTTTGCGCAAGTTTTCTACAGTAACATTGCCAAAATTCATGATAAAAGTGAATTGAAAAAATACTATACCTATTGGCTAAAAAGACTTTTAGTAATTGCCTTAATCGCACTAACTTTAATACAACTTACTCCAAACTCTTTGGTAGTTTATATACTTGGAGACAAATGGATAAACCTGCTAGCCTCAGTAAGAATTATGGCTATCTGGATGTCTATCATGTTTATATCTTCTTCTTTGTCTTATATCTACATTAAAGTAAACCAGCAGAAAACGTTAATACTATTTGACCTATTGCACTTACTATTTATTTGGCTAAGTATATTTATTTCATTTAAGATGTATAATGACCCTGAAACCTCATTGATTTGGTTTACAATTGCACAATCATTATTTTACATTGTAGCGATAATAGCGGCATATTATTTTATTGATAAATATAAGTCTATTGAAAATTAACTATCTTCACATTATATATACTTCACTTCTATGATACCATTTTCTCCACCACGTATAGATCAAAAAACAATTGATTCTGTTACAGAAGCCTTACAATCCGGATGGATTTCAACAGGACCAAAAACAAAATTGTTTGAGGAAAAATTAGCAGAGTATTTAAATACAGACCATGTAGTTTGCTTAAATAGCGCTACTGCTGGAATGCAGTTGATATTAAACTTCCTTGGAATAAAAGAAGGAGATGAAGTGATTGTTCCTGCATACACATATTGTGCTACCGCTAATGTAGTAATTCACAGAGGCGCTATACCAGTCATAGTAGACGTAAATAGTGAAGATTTTAATATAAATGTGAATGCTGTTAAAAATGCCATAACCGAAAATACAAAAGCAATAATCGCTGTGGACATTGCTGGTTTTCCGGCAGACTATGATGAATTGAAAAAAGTTGTAACCGACCCTGAAATATTGAAATTATTCAAACCTGCCAACGAGGCTCAAGAAAAATTAGGTAGAATTATGTTAGTTTCGGATGCTGCGCACAGTATTGGTGCTAAGTACAAAGGTGAGTTCACAGGTCATCAGGCAGATATGTCATCCTACTCTTTTCATGCGGTTAAGAACTTAACTACAGCAGAAGGTGGCGCTGTATGTTTCAACGTAGCTGATAAATTTGACCATGCCACATTAAAGCAACAATTTAAAGTATCATCCTTGCATGGTCAAACAAAAGATGCATTTAGTAAAGTTCAAATTGGTGCTTGGAGATATGATGTCATAGAGGCGGGTTATAAATGCAACATGACAGATTTACAAGCCGCTATAGGACTAGTAGAATTAGACCGTTATACAGATACATTAGCAAGAAGAAAATCAATTTTTGATCAATATACAAAGGGATTTTCTTCTAAGGAGTGGGCCATTACACCTACCTACGAAACACCAAACAAGATTTCCTCTTATCATTTGTATATGCTAAGAATAAAAGGAATTTCTGAAGATCAAAGAGATGAAATAATAAATGAAATTGGACAACATCAAGTTGCTGTCAATGTTCATTACATCCCAATTCCAATGCTTACTTTTTATAAAAGTAAAGGTTATAACATAGATGACTTCCCTATTACTTACCAAAATTTCGAATGTGAAATCACACTTCCGGTTTTCTATAATTTAACCGATGAACAAGTGGAAAGAGTAATAAAAACAGTGTCAAATGCAGTAAACAAAATTATCACTTGAAATTCCTAGCCTTCATACCACTTCTACTTATTTCAAATTTGATATTTGGACAATCGGATAGTACACAATACTATGATGATACAATAATTCCTCAGGAAGAATACCCCCATTATGTTGGCGTAAATATAACACCCCTGATAACTAGCATCGTTGGCAATGACAGTAAAGACATCAAACTTTCTGCCTTCTACAAATACAACTTAGGCGAAAAAAATTTAAGAACTAGTTTTAACTATCTTACACTATCCAACGAGGTTCCATTTGATTACTACAAAGTGGAAAACACAACAGACACAAGTTATAACGCTAGGTTTTTCTCCAATAGATACAAATCCTTTGATGTTCGATTTGGTTTTGAAGAATTGAGAGGTTATAGATTTTCTCGACTCCACATTGGTGCGGATTTAATTTTGGGATATGCCGAATATAATCACAAATATTACAGTAGAAATTATCAAATTGATTCTTCTGGCACGTATAGTTTAAACTCAGATATTCCTGTGTTTGGAGAAGGAAGCACTTCTGGAAATTATTTTGATATTGGATTGGATATATCATTTGGTTTTGACTGGTTCATGAGTGAGCAATTTCTATTTACTTTTCAATTGACTCCTCAATTTAATTATTTAATTCTCATTGATAGTCAAATCAATGATCCACTAAACCAATTATCAGAACCAGCAAATTTTCCTGAATTTAAGATTGGCTTATTTGATGTTTACTTAACCTATAAATTTTGAAGGTGTAATTGAAGATTTTATTGATTCATATATTGACTGCTCTAATTTTTTTTGGTAGTTGTTCTCCTCCAAAAACTAAACATGTCATTCAATCAGGTCAAAGCAAAGAAGATTCATTACAAAAAAAATTCAAACTTTTGTATTCCGACATTACTGTCGACTCTTCTATACAAAACGAGCACTTCAGAGGTTTACATATTAATGAAAACACAGCATACGTTTCTGGTTCATTAGGATCTATAGCTACATATGATTTTAAAAGTCATTCATTTTTTATTGACAGTGTTGGGCCTTATCATTTCCGGGATATTCATTTTATAAATGATGCAATACACATAATGAGCATCCAAAATCCAGCAGCATTATTTTCACAAGACCAAAATACCCTTGTCTTTATAACAAAAGCAGTTGACACTTTAGCATTTTTTGACGGGATTGACTTTTGGGACAATGGCGAAGGACTACTTTTTGGAGACCCAATCGATTCATTTCCATATATAACAAAATTAACATCTGACAATCAGTTTTTAAGGATTCCATCCACAAAACTCCCTCAACTTATTCTCAATGAAGCAGGCTTTGCCGCGTCAGGAACAAGCATAGACTGTATAGGTAAGGGAGTTGCTTATATAGGTTGGGGAGGTGATGAAGTTAGGGTTTTTAAAACTTTGGACTATGGGCAGACATGGGTAACACAATCTACACCAATGCCTAAACACCAAACTGGTACTGGTATCTATTCATTAGCTTTCAAAGATGAAATGAATGGTGTTGCCGTTGGTGGTAATTGGGAATTCCCTGAATGTGACAGTAGTAAGATTTACACAAATGACGGAGGCGAGACTTGGCAATTAGCAAAAGGCGTTCAAGGTTATAGAAGTTGTGTGACTCATGTTAAAGACAATATATATATTTCTACAGGCACCAAGGGAACAGACATATCCTATGATGATGGTAAAACTTGGGAATTATTAGATACCTTAGGTTTTAACGCTATTCAATTTAGTAATTGTTTAGAAGAACAGATTATAGGAATTGGAGTTGGAAATTATGGACTTATAAAAAAGATAGAGTTGAAGATAAAGTGAAAACCGTCATTAACTGGAAAAATATACCATTTGTAAGAATCATTCTACCGATGATTGCTGGTATTCTTTTATCCATCTACAATGATTTTACAAACATATTCTGGACCTATGCCTTCCTCATTTCTATATTTCTTTTAGTAGGACAACTGATTATAAGCAAAAAAAGTCCTTCTCTCAATAAAGAGTTAATTTTTGGTGGTCTATTCTACATCTCGCTTTTTCTTGGTGGTATAAATTTGGTAAAATACAAAACTGCTAAAAATGATAAATTACACTATCAAAAATTTAATCAAGACATTGATGAATATATCATTCAAATAGTAGAACTTCCTAAGGAAAAAAATAATTCTATTCAAGTTATCGCAGAAGTTCAAAACACAATAAATAGCAACAATCAATTAAATCATACCAACGGACTAGTGTTACTTTATTTTGAAAAAGACAGTAATAGCTTTTCTATTTTACAAGGTGATAAACTGCTTATAAAATCAAAATTAGTCAACATTGCAGCACCTTTAAATCCAGGTCAATTCAATTACAAGCAGTACCTTTCTTTCAATCAAATATATCAGCAAGGTTTTGTCAAAAGCGGTGATTACTTAAAAATAGAAACTGGATCCTTTGGTATCATGAAGTTTGCTGCGAAGTGTAGAGATAATCTTTTAAATATTTTAAAAGAAAATGGTTTATCAGGTGACGAATTAGCGGTAGCATCAGCATTAATACTTGGATACAAGGATGACTTGGGAGCTGAATTAAAACACTCCTATTCAAGCGCTGGCGCAACTCATGTTCTTGCTGTTTCAGGATTACATGTTGGGATAATATACTTGGTTCTAGGCTTCATTTTTAACTATTTTGATAAGGACGACAAATTTAGAATTGCCAAAACCATTTCTCTCATCTTAGCCTTATGGGCTTACGCAACAATTACAGGACTTAGTCCATCAGTCTTGCGCGCTGCAACAATGTTTAGTTTTGTTGCAACTGGAAGTCTTTTTAACAGAAAAACGAGTATCTACAACACCCTAGCAGCCTCTGCTTTTGTGTTACTAATGTACAATCCTTATCTCATAATGGAAGTAGGTTTCCAATTAAGTTACTTAGCTGTTTTAGGAATTGTATACTTTCAAAACATTATCTATCAGCGTATTTACGTTAAAAATAAATTCCTTAATTACATTTGGAAAATCACTTCGGTCTCTATTGCCGCGCAATTAACTACATTCCCGTTAGGCTTTCTATACTTCCATCAATTCCCTACATATTTCTTAGTTTCAAATCTTATTGTAATAAATGGCGCATTCTTCATTATTGGTTTAGGAATTGCTTTGTTTGTTTTGGGATCAATACCATATGTAGGATTTGGTTTAGGCTGGTTTTTGAACGAGTTTATCTATCTAATGAATACATTTATTAAAAAAATTGACACTCTACCATTTTCATTAATAGAAGGTATTAGCATAAGCATCAAAGAATGTTGGCTCATTTACCTCATAATCGTTCTTTTTGTGATGAGCTATGAAACTAGAAAAATGAAGTACTTTTTACTATCACTTCTAGCAACTATAATTTTTATTAGTGGGGATTTAATAGAAGATTATCAACTTAGATCTCATAGAGAAATTACAATTTATCAAATAAAGAATGAACCTAATATTAACTTTATATCACAAGAAAATCATACTTTCATCAGTAATCCAAGTTTATCTAAAAATAACAGTGCGATGCTCTTTAATATTTATCACCACTGGTATGATTTAGATTTAGTCAATCCCTATGAATATAATTTTGATGAAAAAATATCAAGCAATCATCTTATGGGGCAGTTTAACTACTATCAATTTTATAACACTACCTTATTTCATATAAACTCCGCAAATATTTCACGCTTGCCTAATGAAGTTGATATACTTTACATATCCACTAGCGAAAAACTTGACCTATCGTCACTCTTAACTATAATCAATCCAACATATATAGTTGTAGGAAATAATTGCCATTGGCAAATAAAACAGTATTTAGAAAGTCTTACAACCCCCAATATTAAAATACATTATTTAAAAAACAGTGGTGCCTTTACCTTAAAAATCTAATCGCAAGATTTCGATTAAATAATCTACATTTGCACCGTGAAATCTAGAAAAAAGGAAATAGTAGATTTAGAAAAATTAAATGATGAAGATCTTATCATCCTTGACAACGATGAATCAAGAGAATTTATCAGAAAAATAAAAGCCAACCGGAAAAAAGCGGCCAAGGCAATGAAAGTTTTTGCGAAAGATTTAGGCAATGAAGCCAAAGAGACCAGACAAGCATCTAAAATTTTAATAAAATTCTTAGCAGATGGCCAAGTTACAAAAGAAGAAGAGAAAGAATTAAAAACACAAGTTTACGACCTTTTTAAAATGGTTGGAATTGGCATACCATTTTTTATGATTCCTGGTTCCACATTATTACTTCCGTTTCTAATTAAAATAAGTTCGAAATATGGTGTAAATATTTTACCCACATCGTTTGACCATAGTAAAGAAGAAAAAGTAAAAAAAGAAGAAGAATAATTACGGTTCGGTAAAATAGTATTTACTATCATTCAATAACCATCTGCCATTTTTAGGTTTATTAAAACCAAAAGTAGCATATGTCCATTTCCCTTCATTAACTCTATCCCCTACACTGGCCAAAATTATGGTTATTTCTCCTTTTGACTTTGAAAACTTCCCTAATTGTAGTTTGCCATATGGTTTTCCAATCATTAATAAATTACTCCCTAAATCAAAAGTAATTCTAAACTCATCAAAATCATAACTTGGAACTCCCATAGTTTCATAATCCAATGTTAGAAATCTAAAGTTTTTCAATGAGTCTCCTTCATCAATAGAGCCTAGAATTTTATTTACACTATCCAATTTACAAACTCTTGCTAACATGTTAATCACCTCTCCTTCTGATTGCGCATGATAAAAAAACTGTAACAACGTTAAAAATAAAATCAGCACATATTTCATAAGATTATTGTTTTACAGAAATTAATACAAAATTTAAATCAAAAACAAAGATAAAAGGCGCTATTGAAGTGTCATTGAATTGATGAATAATTTGATAGCCAAAAATCACTTCACTTCCATCAATATTGCTGATTAAAGGTTTTAGTTCTTCGTACTTTCCTTCCCCCATAGGATTTTCAACATTTTTTTCCTCCCATTTTTTTACCGTTTTAAGGGTAAAATCCTTTTCATCAAATTCATTATGAATAGAAATGTAATCTATCATTTTTAAAATAGTTTTAAGAAGTTCTCCTTTATATTCTTCTTCTTCCTCCAAAGCAGCAATACATTGATTATAAAACTTTGTATTCATCTCATATGCCCAATTATAATCCTGACTTTCATAAATTGGTTCTTTATTGATAAACGTTTCAAATGTTTTGAATTCTTCTTTACTCAATTTCACTGCTAATTTTTGATGAGCTTCTTTAATTGTGTAATTAGGATAAACTTCAAAATCATATTCATATACAGTAACGGTATCCATCTCTGGAGGCATTATTGCAAACAAATGATCTATTTCATACCAAGGGTAAATATGCTTATCTTGAATCTCCTGTTTCTTATACGCAATTTTTATATCTTGAGAATCTATGACGCTTTGAAGTTTTTCTCCATACTTCTCTCTTTGAAGAGGTAATTGATTTTTAACCTCAATCATTTCATCCAACTCAAGAACCTCTTTTGGTTTAAGTAGAAAGAGTTCTCCATATTCAATATTTTTATAGGCTCCAAAGTCTGCAAAAGCAGATTTAACGTGATTAGAGACACCTTCCTTAACTTTTTCTTCTTTAGTTTTTTCAGATACACTTGAGTTTCCGCTTGTGGCTACTGGATAATTGCCCAAGCACCCCGTAAGCACTATAATAAAAGAGAAGTAAATTGCTATTTTCATGAAAATAATAAAAACATGTTATTCGGCTAATACCATACAAAATTTAGCAAAAACCATGCACAAATTTAGTCTTTTACTCTTCTCTATAACAGTAAGACCTTCCATATTTTAACAAAATAGAATGTTAAACATAGATTACTACTGACTGGAAGCAATAAAATATATTCTTTGAAAAGTAGCTGTAATTGTGCACATAATGATTCTATTCCATAAACTCTTTCAGCCAATTTCGAGCATCTTCTTTTGTCTTAAACATTTTAATTGGAATTTTAGGTCTATATATTGCAACAAAAGTATGTGTCAAAAATCTAAGCACCGCAGAGTCTTCGACCAAAGCACAAGCAGTTATATGTTTATGTAACTTATCATTCATAAGTTTCTTTGAGTCATTATCCATAAACCTTTGCTTCCCTCTTTCATCAGAAAGGTATGGATATTTTTTACCACCAGTAATTTCCTCAATTCCATTTAACAAGTCCTTATAATCCTGAAATGTATATGTTTCTTTATCTGAATATAGTTCCAATATCTGATCGTGACAAATTGTCAACTTTCCAAAATGATATGCTCTTTCCTCAATTATTCCCATTCCCCCACTTTTTCGTTCCCTATCTTTTACGGATTATAAAAAATGGAGGTTTTAATAATTGGACAAAGAAGTGATTTATACGGTCCAAAAACATAAATTATCTTTTAAAAAGAGTTAAAGTAATATTGAAAAATGAACATCCAATCTAATTATCTGCAAAGCCAATGAAAAGAAACATTACTAATGTTATTAAAACACATATATTTGTCAATATATAATCAAAATATTTAAGGTCTATACCCATGAACGCGCTCGTAATATCTGGAGGAGGAAGCAAAGGAGCTTTTGCTGGTGGCATTGCTGAATATCTAATGAAAGATTGTAATGCACAGTATGACTTATTCGTTGGAAGTAGTACTGGGAGTTTACTAATCAGCCACTTAGCACTAGGAGAAATTGACAAAATCAAAAGCATCTATACAAATGTCGTTCAAAAAGATATTTTTCGCATAAACCCTTTTAGGGTTAAAGAAAATAAAGATGGAGAATTTTCCGTTTCAATCAATCACTGGAATATTCTTAAATCATTCATTACTAAAAAACAAACTTTTGGAGATTCTACTAATTTAAGAAAACTTATCAAAGAAGGTCTTTCTAAGTCTGATTACGACAAAATTATTTCCTTAGAAAAGCAAGTTGTTGTTTCTGTTTCCAATATTACAAAATACCGAACTGAGTTTAAATCCAACACTGATTACTCTTACACTGATTTCATAGATTGGATATGGGCTTCAGCCAATTATGTACCTTTCATGAGTGTTGTAAATAAGCATGGTTCTGAATATGCCGATGGAGGTTTTGGCAGTCACACACCTATACAAGCAGCCATAGACCTTGGAGCAAAACATATTGATGTCATTATTTTAGAACCCGAAACCTTAGATAGAAATTTCGAGCCTACCTCTAATCCTTTTGGTTCATTAATGCGTGTTTTTGGATTCATGACAGAACAAATTTACTATGATGATTTGATAATTGGAAAACTCAAAAGCAAGGCCAGAAATGTTCAAGTTAGGACTTTTCACACACCTTACATGTTGACCGACTTCCCTTTTGTATTTAGACCCAAATTAATGAAAAGATGGTGGAAAGAAGGATACGAGCATGCTAAAAAATCAAATCCATCTTGTAACATAATTAGTAAAGAAATTTAAGGTTAGATGTCACTATTTCGTTCATTTTTATTGATATTTATATTATCTCTTGGCTGCTCATACATAGGTCATTCTCAATTAATTAATGTCGAAAACAAGAGGCTAAACTCCGATGAAGAAGGTTGGATAGGAAACATAGATTTTAATGCTAAATACACTAAAAACACAAAATCGGTGTGGCAATTATCCAATAAAATAAGTATTCAGTATAAAAAAAAGAAATCTACACATTTGTTTCTAAATGACATCTCTTTGGTTAGAAGTAATCAAAGTGACCTTGTCAATTACGGTTTTGCTCATTATAGATACTCCAGAGAAGTTCCCAAAAATGATTTCATACATTGGGAATCTTTTGCTCAAATCCAGTATAATAGTGTTCAGAAAATTAAACAAAGAACACTACTAGGAACTGGACTACGATTCAACATCGTCAATACTGATTCTGTATATTTTACTTACGGATTTGCATTAATGTATGAATATGAAGAAACAACAATACCTGAATTCAGTAATTTAATTAGGAATTCAAACTATCTTTCATTTGATTGGAAAATAAGCAAAATTTGGGATTTAAAAACCATTATGTACTACCAACCTTCTATTGGAGACTTTTCCGACTTTAGATTATCCAATGTAACCAATATTAGCCACAAATTAACCGATCATATTTCCTTGGTTTTTAATTTGAATATACTTTATGATTCCAACCCACCTATTGACGTCCCCGTTAACTCTTTTCAGACTGGACTATTAATTAGATACAAGTTTTAGAAACGCCTGCACTGTAGATTTCATGAGCATTTCAAACAATAACATTGAATCGTTTATTTTTCTTACTTTTGAAGGTTATAAATGTCATACAAATGAAAATTATCTATCTCTATTTCAAATTTTTACTGATTGTTTTTTTACTTCTTCCTTTCTCCGTTATAGGACAACGGTATTGGGTAAGTGCAGCGCCTGCAGCTTGGACCAGTAACAGTTGGTCTTCTACTTCTGGAGGAGCACCAGATGGAGCAGGACCTCCAACCGTAGGAGTTAACGCAATTTTTGATGGAAATGGACTTGGAAATTGTGACCTAGATGCGAACGCTACCTTCGATGGTATCACAATCAACGGATACACAGGAATCATCGACCTAGCAGGTTTCTCATTTGACCCTACTGTTTCAGGAACTGCAGATTGCACATTCGCTACAGGAAGTATTGAAGATGCTACGAATACATCATTAGTTTCTTTCAATACTTCTGGTAATTTACTTTTTTCCGGCACAACATTTCATACTCCCATTAATGGTTCTGCAGGCAGAATTGCCTTTAATGGTGGAATCTATAATGAACCAGTTGAAATGATAAGTACAGGTTCTTCCAATGTAAATGGAACAGGGGGCTGCACATTCAACTCTACTTTAAAAATAACAAACGCTGGTTCAAGTTATTTTCTAATGGGCTACTCAAATCCTGACATTTTCAATGATGACGTAACATTCATAAATAGTGGAACTAATAGAATTAGAATAGCTTACAACAATGCAGGCCATCAATTTAATGGAAATATAAATGTTGGTTCCATCAATGGAGGTGGAGTATGGATAGGAGAAGGAAATGGGACCTCTACTATAGCAGCAGGAAAGACTATAATTAAGGACCCTACTGGATTTACAACTGGCGACTTAAGGTTAAAAGGCTTTACACAAGATGATGCTACTCCTATAAACATAACACTCACAGGGACCGCTAATATTTATTTTCAGACAAATTCAAATTTTCTTGGTGCAATTACGGTTACATCTCCTGGGGTATTTTTCAGTGGATCAACTTTTAACGGAATTGTCAATGCAACAAAAAACGGAACAGCTTCAAGTGCTGGTGCTGGTGGCAATACTTTTAACGCCCACGCTACATTTACCAATACAAGCAGCAATTACTTAAGTTTTGGAAATGGAACCCCAGATATTTTCAATGCCGATATCACTGTTATTAATTCAGGTAGTGAAAGAATATTTTTTGGGCATAATTCTGCTGGCAACGAATTTAATGGAAATATTACTGTAGAACAAAATGGTTCTGGAACTGGTATTTTACTTGCCTATGGAGGAGGAAGTTCATCTACCATTGCAGCAGGAAAGACTATAATAATTGGAGCGGGAGGCTTCACAACAGGTACGCTAAGTTTGGCTAAAGTAACGCAATTAGGCGCAGATGCTATCAATTTAACAACCACTGGAAACTCCAGTATTATAACCGGCCCTAACAGCACTTATTTAGGTCCCCTAACACTCACAAGCCCTAACCTTTTAATCCAAGGTGGTACTTATAACGGTCCTGTTTCATTCACTAAAACAGGAGGAACAAGTAATCATAATAGTGGCAATCAAAACATTTTCAACAGCACTGTAGAAATTAATCAACAAAGTACAGAATACTTTATGCTAGGGTATAATTCCAATGACTTGTTTAACGATGATATTACATTAAACTCAACCAATACAGGTATTATTTATTTTGGATACGTAAATGGCACCGGAACCCCTACATTAGCTGCTGGCAAAACTATTCTTATTGGTCCTGACGGTTATAATCAAGGGACACTTTATCTTGGTGGATTCACACAACTAGGTAATGCTGCTATTGCTCTCTCGATGAATGGCGCAAATTTTACTGTATCGAACTTACCTAATGCATGTGTCTTTGGAGGTCCAGTAAGTGTAACTGCGGACAATATTAGAATTCAGGGCGCTACTTTCAATAGCGCTACTTCTTTTACAAAAACAGGCGGAGTTGACAACCACAATGGGGGTAATCAAAATATTTTTAATTCAACGCTCGAAATTAATCAGCAAAGTACAGGTTATTTTATGCTTGGCTATAACTCAAACGACCTTTTTCAGGATGATATCACTATAAACAGTACAAATACTGGATTAATTAGATTAGGCCATTCGTCAGGGACAGGATCCCCAACCTTAGCGGCAGGCAAAACTATTCACGTTGGAGGAACAGGTATGAACGATGGAGGTCTTTACTTAGGATTCTTTACACAATTAGGAAATGCACCATTAAACCTCAATTTTTCAAATTTAGCTTCACTTTATTTTTTCACATCTACGATTGGAGGTGACTTAACTTCTAGTTCTGATAATATTAATTTTGCATTTTCAAATTTTGCTGGAACTATTAATTCTATTTCAACAGGGACTTCGTCAAGTAATAGTGTTGGAGGAAATACATTTTCAGGTGATGTAAACCTAACAAATTCAAGTTCAGCAATCTATTACATGGGTAATGGAAACCCTGATGATTTTCAAGGAAATTTAACAATAATCAATAACGGAACATCTTCTTTTAACTTAGCACACAACTCTGTAGGAAATCAAATTGCAGGTAATTTAGATATAACAAATTCAGGCAATGGAACTGGGACAACTTACTTCACATTACTTGATAACGCAATATCTACATTAACAGTTGGAGGAAATATCATTGGTCTAAACAATGGAAATTCAACAAACTGCAACATGTCCCTATGCAATCAAGGTAGTCTTACTGCAAATGGTAATGTAACGCTAACAAATGCTGGATCTGGTAATACCTCTGTATTACATCTTGCAAATTATTCATCCAGTTCGGCTGTCATTGCTGGTGTTGCTAATGTTACAAATAATAGCACTGCTGCTACAACAAGCAGAGTTTATTTAGGTAATCAAGGTGATGTAATCTTTAATAATGACCTAACTTTAATTAATAATTCAAATAGTACTAATTCAGAAGTCTATTTAAACAACGGCATCAACAGTACCAATCAATACAACGGAAACATTCTTATTTCATCCACTCATGTGGACTCAGATGGTTTTCTTTTTGGAGCAAGCGATGGGAGTGGTACTCTAGCAATCAATAAATCTATTTCAATTCCAGGTGTTGATACTGATAATTTTGTTGGAGGTAATCTTAACTTCATTAATTTCACACAATTAGGACCAACAAACCACTCATTTGAATTAGCTTCTACCGCCTACCGTATCTACAATAGAAACTCATCTTGGGGAGGAGACATCAGTTTTATAGCCCCAAGAATTTACAATAATACTACTGTGTTTAATGGCACATCGTATTTTGAAAAAACAGGCTCCGGTAATGATGACTCCTTTGGAGGTTGTACACATACAGGAGATGCAGAGTACATCTTAAACAATACTATTGCTGCAGGAAGAATGTACCTTGCAAACTCGCTCCCTAACACATACGGGGGCAACCTAACTTTAAGAAATACTGGAACTTTTGATAATCTTATTTATGGTTCATCCATAGGTATTCATGACATCGTAGGAGATGTACTAATAGAAAACACATCAACAGGTACTGGGTCTCAGCATATTTACTTTATTAATAATATAGACGGTATTGCTAACATAGGCGGAAATGTAACCATTAATAATAGTGCTATGGCTGCAAGCGGTTCGCACTATGCGTATCTTTCTAACAACGGAGAAGTAAATATTACGGGAAATCTTTCTGCTACTAATTCCTCTTCAGGATCAAACAGTATTTTATATATTGGAAACAGTGGTAGTATTACTATTGGAGGAAACTTAGATATGATAAATTCTTCTACTGCTACGGCCACTGCACAATTAACAATGGCAAACAACGCTTCTTCTAGCATTCTGGTAAACGGAAATACAACTTTAAACAGTTCTACAGTAGGTACATCTGGTCAATGCTATCTAGGAAATAATGGTGATGTTACATTTCTTGGCACATTAGATATGACAAATGCCTCTCAAGGAAATAACAATCATATCTTCTTGAACGATAAATCAACCAGTTCGAACACCTATAACAATGACATTTTTATTAAATCAACCAACCTCCTAAGTGATGGAATTTGGTTTGGAAATAATGGAGGGCAAGGAATTTTGGCAGCCACCAAAACTATTACTATACCTGGTGTAGATCCAACCAATTTTATTGGCGGAGATTTATACTTCAGAAATTTCACACAAGTTGGCCCAACTAACCATTCTTTCGAATTAGCTTCAACGGCAGATTATATTTACAATTATGACTCTAATTGGGGAGGAGACATAAACTTTATTGCTCCTAGGATTTATAACAGAACTACTGTATTTAATGGCTCGTCTTATTTTGAAAAAACAGGCTCCGGCAATGATGACTCCTATGGAGGCTGTACACATTCGGGAGATGCAGAGTACATCTTAAACAATACTATTGCTGCGGGAAGAATGTTTCTAGCAAACACACTCCCTAACTCATATGGTGGAAATTTAACTTTGAGAAACACAGGTACTTTTGACAATCTATTGTACGGAAATAGTGCAGGCACAACAAATATCACTGGTGATTTATTGTTAGAAAATATATCTACAGGTACAGGTTCTCAATATATATACCTAATGAACAATGTCGGAGCAATTGCAAATATTGGAGGTTCTGCAACAATTATAAATAACGCAAATACAACAAGTGGTGCGCATAGAATATACGTATCCAACAGAGGCCAGGTAAATATTACTGGTAACTCAACTGCTTTAAACTCATCCACTGGAACAGATAGTTATATATACTTAGGAGTAAGTGGAAGTGTTGATTTTGGTGGTAACTTAGACATTACCAATTCATCTCTAGCCACAACAAATGCGCAAATAAGAATGGCAGAGTCAACCTCTTCCAATGTTGTTATAACTGGCAATACAACAGTAAATAGTTCCACTGTTGCTACTAATGGGTACTGTTACTTAGGGTATAGTGGTAATGTAACATTCAATGGTACTCTGGATTTAACGAACAATAGTTCGGGAACAAATAATCACATCTATTTAAATGATAGAACTACTAGTGTAAATATGTACAACGATGACATTCTTGTAAAATCCACTAATTTATCAAGTGACGGTATTTGGTTTGGAAATGGTGATGGTCAAGGTACGTTAGCTGCCACTAAAACTATTACCATACCAGGTGTGGACCCTACCAATTTTATTGGAGGACGTCTTCATTTTAGAAATTTCACACAAACAGGAAATACACCTCACTCATTTGAACTAGCATCTACCGCAAGTTACATATACAATTATAGTTCTAATTGGGGAGGAGATGTAAACTTTGTTGCCCCTAGAATTTACAATAGAAGTTCTATTTTCAATGGTATTTCATACTTTGAAAAAATTGGAAGTGGTGATGATAACTCATATGGCGACAACACCTACGTGGGAAATGTAGAGTTTGTATCAAGCAATTCTGTCTCTAATGGACGATTCTACTTGGCCAATAGTCTTCCGAGTCAGTGTAATGCCAACCTTACACTAAGAAATAAAGGAGCATACGGCACACTGCAATTTGGGGGAGCTGCTGGAAATTACTCAATTGATGGAGATGTATTATTGGAAAATATAACTACCGGAACAACGAACACTCACGTGTACTTGTTAAATCACGCTAGCGCCATTGCAGATATAGCAGGAAATATTATTTTAACAAACACTTCTCCTGCAACAGCAGGGACTCAAAATATATCTATTTGTCAAAATGGAAATATGACAATTGCTGGAACAACAACCGCAACAAATAACGCAACAATAGGAAATAGTAAAAATATCATATTAGGAAATACTGGTAACATTACCTTTAATGATGATGTTACAATTCGCAACATAGGAACAACTGCTACATCTCAAATAATAATGGCCAGCGGCACATCTTCATCTATTACTGTTAATGGAAATGTAGATGTATTAAATTCTGCAACAGGAAATTCTGGATATGTATACTTAGGTAATAATGGTGACATTACTTTTAACGGATTACTTGACATTCATAATCAAAGTACAGCCAACAATTCTACTGTCTTGTTAAGTTACAACATAAATAGTTTGAACCACTACAACAACCATATTACGGTTGAATCTTCGGTTCCAGGATGTGACGGTGTCTTTTTTGGAGGAAACAACGGTACTGGGATACTAGCAGACACTAAAACATTAACAATTGGAGGTGCTGGATTTTCAAGTGGAGAATTAAAATTGAGAAACTTTACACAAATTGGCAATACAGCTCAAAACATTACTTTAACCAATGTCGGTACAATTTTAAATAATTATGACTCTGAGTGGAATGGAAATGTGGACTTTAGAGCTCCTAGACACTATACTAGAGGTACAACCTATAACGGTGATGCCTACCTAGAGAAAACAAACGCTTCTGACGATGCATCTACAGGTGGTAACACATACAATGGTAGCACACAAATAGTGAATAGTGGATCTGGCTATTTCATGCCTGCAAATGGTACTTCAGATGACTTTAACGGAGACGTTTCTTTTATCCAAAATGGAGTAGGAAGAATTCATCCAAACTATAACTGTACATCTACTTATGCGGGTAATATTAATATTGACTACGCTAATAATCAAATATATTTTGGATCTGGAGGAAACGGCAGAACTCTCTTAGATGGGACTGGTAATCAATCGATAAATGATCTTGGATCCTCAATGCTTCCTTTATTTAGAGATTTCCAAGTAAACAAAGCTTCAGGAGATGTAATACTAAATATGCCTATTGAAATAACTACAGACTTAGATCTAGATCAAGGAATAGTTTACTCTTCTTCAACTAGTTTGATTTCCGTTAGAGACAATGCCATAGTATCTTCCGTTTCAGATGCTTCGCATATTGATGGACCAATTAGAAAGATAGGAAATGACGCATTCGAATTCCCAGTTGGAAAATCAGGATATTATAGACCGATTTCTATCAGTAACCCAAGCAATGCCAGTCATCATTTTACAGCTGAATTTTTTGCAACAGACCCAGATGGCGTAGAGGGAGCAGGACCTGTAATCATAGAAAACCCTATAGAGAATATTTCTGATTGCGAATATTGGATCTTAGACAGAACAAATGGCGCTTCTAATGTTAATGTTACTTTGTCTTTTAGAGATTATAACAACGGATGTAGTGGTGTTGGTGACCTTTCATCTTTAAGCATTGCTAGATGGGATAACACTTCTAGAACTTGGACTAATAATCCTTCTACTGCAGTTGGTATTCCAAATGGAACTATAACTACAAATTCAGCGATTACAACATTTAGTCCCTTTGCTTTAGCCACATCCAATGATGGAAATGACCTACCAATTGAATTAATCAATTTTGAAGCAAATACCACTCAAGAAAATGATGTGCTTTTAACTTGGCAAACTGCTTCTGAAATCAACAATGACTTCTTTACAATTGAAAAAAGTGCGAACGGAATAGATTTTGAATTTGTTGCCGAAGTAAAAGGAGCAGGAAACAGTGCCTCAATATTAAATTACAGCACTACAGACTTCTCTCCTTTTGCAGGAGAATCATTCTATAGACTAAAACAAACAGATTTTGATGGTGCTTATGAATATTCTGAAGTTATAAAAGTTCAAATTGACAATGATAATGAAATAACAATCTATCCTAATCCAGTTAATAAAAATGATAAAATAATCAACATTTTGAGTGACGAGCATATAATTGACGAACTAAAAATCATAGATAATCTTGGTAGAGTCATTTATAACCAAACAATTAATTCTAATCAAATTGGTATAGATGTTTCCACTTATGATTCTGGTGTATATTTTGTTCAAATTACACAGGGCTCAGTCATGATTACAAAAAGAATTGTTATTTAATAATTGATTATCGGAAAATAGCAACTATTTTTGCCTCATAAAATATTTACAATGAGGGCAATAAGTATCCTTTCCATATTATTATTTAGCACATTAACTGTATTGAGTCAAACGATATCAACAACTGCACTGGGTAGTACATCATTTTGTCAAAATGAAACGCTGTCTGTACCTTACACAATAACAGGAGTTTTCAATCCTGGCAATATCTTTAGCGCGCAACTTTCTGATGCATCTGGAAGTTTTGCATCACCAACTGTGATTGGAACACTTGCTTCTACTAGTGCAGGCACGATTACTGCTACATTGCCGAACTTATTGACTTCAGGAACACTTTATAGAATTAGGGTTGTAGCAGATAATCCTGCTATCATAGGAAGCGACAATGGTACAGATTTAACAATAACTGGTAATGCAACTGACCCCGCAACATTTGGGGCTAACATTTGGCATGCATACTGTTACCACACTGACGTTTATTCTAGCAACCCTGCTGCATTTGATTATTCAGATTACAGAGGAATGTACACGGATGCCAATGTTAGTTTTGATTCAGACAATCATTTCAACATCAGTTCAAACCCATCAACAGCACCTGGATATGTTGGATGCTCTTTGAATAATGACCGTCATATTGTCCAATATAAAAGGAAAGGTTTTCCATGTGGTTATTACACAATCAGCATTGCTGGACCAGGAAACTCACCAGGTCATGATGATGCCGCTAGGTTAATCATAGATGGTACTGTTATTTGGAGTTCTACTGGTTGTTGTGTTTCTGTACCTAACGTTTATTCAGGCTTTATAGGTCCTAATACTGAAATAGAATTTACTTGGGCAGAGAATGGAGGTCAATCATACGGCCGTCTTACTATAGATGCTACACCATTTCCAGATGTTACTACTGCAAGTATGACAATTTGTGCTGGTTCTACTGCAATTTTGGAAGCTTCTGGAGCAAGTAACTATGATTGGTCTTTAAATAGCACTCACCTTGTTGCTCCTTTGAATGCCGCTACAGTAGACTGTACGCCTCCAGGTGGTACACCTAGTAGCGTAGAAATTTATACCGTAAGCACCTCTGACGCTGCAACCGGATGTTCTGCATCTAACACAGTTGAAGTTACTATAGACCCAAACGCTAATGTATCACTTACCCCTACATCTGGTTCTTATTGTGGAACAGGAAGCGTGGATGTTTTTGCTACAGGAGCATATAATTATAGTTGGCTGCCAGCAGCTGGTGTAACCGTACATTCTGCTAATGGCGATGATGTAACGCTGAACCCAGCAACTACTACAACATATACGGCTACCGGTTCCAACAATTGTACAACTGATGATGAACCAATTACAATAACAGTTAATGTTCCTACAGGAAACCCTAATGATTTTGGCGCATCAACATGGAACGTGTATTGTTACAATGGTAATAACTTCAATACTTACATGGGGATGTATGTACACAATACGTTAGATTTTGATACTAGAGACTTATGGGGGAGTAACTCCACTCCATCTAACGCTCCTGGCTACACAGGATGTCCTATACCAGTTGATCAACATTCCTTCAGATACAAGAGAAAAGGATTTGACTGTGGGTTTTATCAATTAGATATTCCCAATCACGATGATCAGGTTAATTTAATTATAGATGGTGTTTCAGTATTTACACAAAATACATGGTTTGGTAATGTCTACAAAGCAAATGTTTGGAAAGGTTATCTTGACGCTGATTCAGAAATTGAATACACCGTAAGAGAAGGCAGTGGAGGCTCTAATGGAGGTTTGGCATTTGTCTATTTATTTGGCCCAAACAATTCTGCTAATGAAACTGTTTGGAATGGAAAAACAAGTTCAGACTGGTTTGATGCTTCCAACTGGTGTTCTACTGTACCATCCTCAACAATAAGCGCAATAATACCCTACAATGTAGCAAATTCGCCACAAATTGGAGGCGCTGGTGCAGAAGTAGCCAACATCGAAATTCAAACAGATGCTTCCTTAGAGACGACAGGTAGCAATAACCTAGATGTCTATGGTAACTTTACCAAAAATGGTGATTTCATCTACAATACAGGATCAGTAAGCCTAGTAGGTACCAATGCAATTTCGCTATCTTCCACCATTTCTGAACTTTCATTTTATGATATCATAATTAACAACTCAAATGTTGCTGGAATTGATTTAGGAACTTTATTTAACAATAAAATTAACATTACCAATAATGCCAACTTTACGAATGGAATTATAAACCCAAATGCTAATCTAGTTGAATTTGAAGACAATGCCACTACATCTAATACAAGTGATGCAAGCCATATAAACGGACAAGTAAGAAAAATTGGTAATGATGCTTTTGAATTCCCTGTAGGAAAATCAGGTTTCTATAGACCAATTTCTATTTCAGCACCTGGTAATGTAACAGATCATTTTACCGCTGAGTTTTTCTCCTCTGCTCCTGATGGCGTTGAAGGTCCTGGAGCTGTTACTATTGAAAATTCAATTCAAAACATTTCGGATTGCGAATATTGGATTTTGGATAGAACCAATGGATCTGCTAATGTGAATGTTACATTATCTTATAGAGACTATAATAATGGATGTAGTGGAGTTTCTGACGTTTCTTCTCTCAGTATAGCTCGTTGGGACGCTGGCTCAAGAACATGGACAAATAACATTTCCACCGCAACTGTTGCGCCTTCAGGAATCATCACAACCAACATTCCAATTACTACTTTTAGCCCATTTACATTGGCTACTTCAAATGGAGCAAATGATCTACCAATAGAACTAATTAACTTTGAATCTAAAGTAAACGGAGATAACAAAGTAGACTTATTTTGGCAAACAGCATCAGAAATAAACAATGACTACTTCACAATAGAAAGAAGTTATAATGGTATCGACTTTGAAGTTATTGCTAAAGTGAAAGGTGCAGGAAATAGTACTAAAATTTTAAATTATAGCACACAAGACAATGCTCCGATTATCGGAAAGTCTTTCTACAGATTAAAACAAACAGATTTTGATGGCACTTCTTCATATTCAAATATACAATCCGTTAATATTCAACTAGATGAAGGTGTCAGCATTTATCCAAATCCAATTGAAAACGCTGAGGAAATATTAAACATAAAATCTAACAATTGGAACATGAGAAATGTTACAATAACAGACCAAGTGGGTAGAATTGTTTTCAATAGAGACATTTTCAGTACAACAGAACAAGTAAATATTTCAGACTATGAAGCCGGTGTTTATTTTATTATCATTCATAACGGAGTTAATTCAATCACAAAAAGAATAGTTATTCAATAGCATTCTTCCCAACAAAAACTTAGTTTTGTATCTAGACATAATACTTCTAAATGCAAAACTTTTTTATTTCCGAAATTGCCAAAATTCTTTCACTACAGAATAAGCAAGTAAGTAAAACCATTGAACTACTTCAAGCGGGTGGTACTATTCCATTTATAGCTCGATATCGTAAAGATGCCACAGGAAACTTGGATGAAGTTCAAATAGAATCCATCAGTAAAGAGCATGCTAGATTTGAACAAATTGCTAAAAGAAAATCAACAATTCTTGACGCCATTAAATCTGCCAACAAACTAACTAAAGAACTAGAAGATCAAATTGCAAACTGCTGGGATGAAACGCAACTAGAAGACATATACCTACCCTACAAAACTAGAAGAAAAACCAAAGCAGATACCGCTATTGAAAATGGACTTGAGCCATTGGCCAAGATTTTAATGGCACAACAAAATGGATCATTGGAATCTGCAGCAGCAAGATTTGTAAAAGGTAATGTTGCCTCAATTGAAGATGCCATATCGGGAGCAAAGGACATTGCTGCACAATGGATTTCAGAAAGAATATATATCAGAGAAAGATTGAGGAAACTTTTTCAACGTGAAGCAATTGTAACTTCCAAATTGGTAAAAGGAAAAGATGAGGAAGCAGAAAAGTTCAGTGACTATTTTGACTATAAAGAACCTGTAGTCAAAATTAAATCTCACAGAACACTTGCCCTACTAAGAGGTGCAAAAGAAGGTTTACTGAAAGTTAAAATAGAACCAGACAAAGAAACAGCATTGCAAATCGTAGAAAAAGGAATTGTTAAATCAGCAAATCCAGATGAACATATTTTATCAGCGATTAAGGATGCTTACACTAGACTTTTGAAACCATCCTTAGAAAATGAACTTACTAAAGATATCAAACAAAAAGCAGATTTGGAAGCCATTAAAGTATTTGCTCAAAACTTACAGCAATTATTGCTACAACCTCCTTTAGGTTCATATAGAGTATTAGCAATTGACCCAGGTTTTAGAAGTGGCTGTAAAGTAGTTTGCTTAGACGCCAATGGTGATTTATTGCAAAATGAAACTATTTTCCCACATGCGCCTCAACGAGAGACTGCCATGGCGAAAAAGAAAATCTCTACTATCGTAGAACAATATAAAATTGAAGCCATTGCCATTGGTAACGGTACTGCTAGTAGAGAAACAGAATCATTTGTAAAAGCCATTCACTTTGACAGAGAAGTAAAAGTATTTGTAGTAAACGAGGCAGGAGCATCTGTATATTCAGCTTCTAAAGTTGCCCGAGAAGAGTTCCCTCAATATGATGTAACCGTGAGAGGTTCTGTTTCTATAGGAAGAAGATTGATGGACCCATTGGCAGAATTAGTTAAGATAGACCCGAAAAGTATTGGTGTAGGTCAGTACCAACACGATGTAGACCAAAAGCAATTACAAGAAAACTTAGATAGTGTAGTTATTTCTTGCGTAAACAAAGTAGGCGTAGACCTCAACACCGCAAGTAAATACTTACTGACATATGTCTCAGGAATTGGACCAGCTTTGGCAGAAAACATCATCAAATATAGAAGTGAAATTGGCCAATTTAATTCAAGAAGGGAATTAAAAAACGTAGCTAAATTAGGCCAGAAAGCATTTGAACAATCTGCAGGATTCTTGAGAGTAAGGAATGGAGAAAATCCGCTTGACAATACTTCTGTGCATCCAGAGAGTTATGGGTTGGTTAAAAACATGGCCAAATCTATTGGCAAGAAAACAGAAGAAATCATTGGTGAAGTGGATGTCTTAAATACCATTGAACTTGAGAAATTTGTAGATGCTGAAATCGGAATGCATACTTTGACAGATATTATCAATGAATTGAAAAAGCCTGGTCATGATCCTAGAAAAATGGTTAAAGTCTTTGAATTTGATAAAACCATAAGGAGCATTGACCACTTAGAAGAAGGCAAAGAGTTACCTGGAATTGTAAATAACGTCACCAATTTTGGAGCATTTGTGGACATTGGCATCAAAGAAAATGGATTGATTCACATCTCCAATCTTTCTGATGAATACATTTCCAACCCAGCAGATGTTATTGCGTTACACCAACATGTTATGGTGAAAGTCATCTCAATAGACAAACCGAGAAAGCGAATAGGACTTAAATTAATTTAATTGGAATTTAATTGCATCATACTAGCAGGAGGAAAGAGTTCAAGACTAAACACAGACAAAGCATTGATTCACTTTCATGGCAAATCATTATTGAAAAAAATAGTTGATTCCATCTCTCCTTTAGCCAAAGAAATCATTGTTATATCTAATGATTGTCAGCATAAAATAAAAGGAGCAACAACTTTTAGTGAAGATCACGAAAAAATAGGTCCACTAGGGGGAATAAAAACAGGGCTTCAGCATTCCGATACAGACTGGAACTTAATCCTATCTATAGATATGCCGCTTTTAGACTTGCCATCATTGATAAAACAATTACAGTTACCAATTTGCGGTGAAACCAATGTAACACTCCCTATATCAAAGGAGCAATGCCAAAACTTAGCAGGGTTTTATCATCGAGATACCTTAAGTGTTATAAATAATCAAATAGCACGAAGTGAATATGCCTTAAAACAATTATTACCTCAACTTACCGATATAAAAACCATTGAAAGTAACTTAGACTTTTCCAACATTAACACCATTCAA
>JBFHGR010000002.1:0-73654 GCA_041583015.1 Parvicella sp.
GTTGTGGAATGGGGAGGAAGTTTGCTTAGCAACGATGTAGACCTTTAAAGCATGAAATTGTTATTCACTACCCTTTTTGCCTTAACAATCATTGCTGGTGTTTCGCAAGATGAAATACTTGCTTCAACTAACGATTCCTTATTTACCTCAAATTCAGGTAATGATCCTTATAATAAATTAGTGGCCAAAGCAGATGAAATGTTTCAGGCCGAATTATTCTTAAAAGCACTGGAATTGTATGAACGTGCTGCTACATTAAACCCTACAGATATTAATCTACCAGAAAAAATTAGTTTAACGCAAAACAAATTAACCTGTGGTAATTGTAATACTTATGAAAAAGTAATTTTTGAAGCCGATAAGCATTATCAAAAGGAAGAATTCAACGAGGCCTTAAAACTTTATACACGATCTCAAATAATAAATCCATCTGATGCTTACCCACAGAAAATGATTGACAGCATCAATAAAAATAATTAATTATTTTTTGTGTATTTTAAACCAATCTACCATTTTTAGAAGAAAGGACTTAAATAAAAATTGAGTCTTTTATACACTAACTTACTTCCTTTGCTCGTTATCTTTTATTCTTAGTTACTAGGAATAAAAAAAATTAATATGAAATCAATCTCCTTTGTTATCTTCCTTTTATTCACACTCTTGGCAACTGTTTCCAATAAAGCGCAAAACACAGCCATTTATGACATTACTTTCACAAGTATTTGGAACGCTAATGACCACACCTCATTACCCGCTGGTGCACATTGGTCTAAATTAGTTGGTGTTACACATAAATCAACGAGTACATTTTTACAAGTTGGAGCATTGGCGAGTACCGGGATTAAAAATATTGCTGAATTGGGAGACAATAATGTTTTTAATGATGAAGTTACTATCGCAATAACAAATAATGAAGCTGATCAATACATAAATGGGCCAAATCTGGGAACTGCGAGTGGCACTATGAATATTTCTGGCCTTGTGGTAAACAGAGATTTCCCTCTGCTCACTTTAGTTTCTATGATTGCTCCAAGTCCTGATTGGATGATTGCATTGGATAGTTACAGCCTATTGGACGCTTCCGATGATTGGAAAATATCAGAAACAATAGACATTTTTGCTCTAGACGCAGGAACGGATGATGGCTCCGATTACAATTCTACCAACATTGCTTCAAATCCTTTTGAATCCATATCACAGATTAACGGAGCCCCTTTTAATGGCAACAAAATAGGTACACTAACAATTACCTTAATATCAATTTTATCTACAGAAAACTTACCATTATCCAAGGTCAACATCTTCCCTAATCCAGTTACAGAAGGCATTTTAAACCTCACTTATTTTGAAAATTATTCCCTAAAGAACATTGATATATATACAATTACAGGCTCATTAGTAAAAAGCATTGTTCCAAATGAAAACATAAACAAAATAGAAATTCCTTTCCTACCTCCAGGAATCTACCTATTGCAGCTAATCAATAATGAAGATCAGCATCTTGTAAAAAAGTTTGTTGTTGAGTAACCAATAATTAAAATATCGAAAGCTTATCAAACATAGGTCTTAATAAATTTATTACCTTTAAAACCATGTTAAGATGCTTGGTTATATTTCTATTTTTAACTGCTACTAGTTTTACTTTTTCTCAATCTCAAAAACAATTGATTCAATACGCTGATGAGAATTTTGAACTAGGAGATTTCTATGGTGCGTCCATTTACTATGAAAAAGCACTTAAACTAGACAGCGCTAATATTCATTTGTTATATAAGTATGCTACTTCATTAAGAAAATACAACAACTATACTCAAGCAGAATATTATTACGCCAAAGTTTTTGACAAAGATCTTGGAGGAAGAATTTATCCAGATGCTGTCTTCTGGCTTGGCATCATGCAAAAAAACAATGGACTATATAAAGAAGCATTAAAATCCTTTAAGAAAAGTAAATCTGTGCATGGTAGGAAAAAGAAGGAATACACATATCGCAAGTCCAAACAAGAAATTTCCAGTTGCAGTTATGCCAAAAGAACTAAGAATGAAGTTATTCCAAATTGCACAGTTAGTAATATCGGAGAGGGAGTAAATACTACCAACTCTGAATTTAGCGCGTTTGAAATGAATACAAAACTGTATTTCACATCTTTGAGGACAGATAAAATAGGAGAATCATTAGAAATTTATGAACCAAATGATTACAAAGTATCCATTTTTCAAGCAGATACTTCAGGTGGTAATTGGAAAACAAAATCTAAAATTGATTCAACTATTAATAGTTCTTTAAATCACAATGCAAATGGATGTTTTAACACCAAACAAAACGCCTTTTATTTTACACGTTGTGATAGTTTAAACAATTGCAAACTTTATGTTTCAAAGTTTAACGGTCAGCAATGGAGCATTCCAACTCCACTTCCTGAAAAAATTAACTCTAAAAAAGCAACAATGGTTACGCAACCTAATGTAGCGATGATAGACAATCAAGAATACTTGTTTTATGTATCTAATGACGATGATGGATACGGTAATTTAGACATTTGGTTTGTACCTATTCTTGATGGAGGCACCTTTGGCAAAGTAAAAAACGCAGGCAAAAATATAAATACACCCGATCCTGATATAACTCCTTTTTATCACAATAAAGAAAAAGTCCTTTATTTTAGTTCTTCATGGCACAATGGTTTTGGTGGATTTGATGTTTTCAAAGCGGGAGGTGATATAGAAAACCTCAATACACCTGAAAATCTTTTAGCACCTATCAATACCCAATGGAATGATTTTTACTACACTTTGGATAGCACAAGTACTATAGGATATCTTACATCAAACAGATTAGGAGTTCTCTACAAAAAAGGTCCAACTTGCTGTAATGATATTTGGAAGGTTGAATTTGAAAAACCTGAAGAAATAGCACAACAAGAGATTAAAACGTTAGATGATATCAATAAGTTCTTACCTGTAACCTTGTATTTTCACAATGATAGACCAGGTCCAAGAAGCCTAGATACGGTGGTTACTGACAATTACCTCACAACATACAATAAATACAAAGCATTACAACCAACTTACCGTGAAGAGTATAGCAAAGGGTTGGAGGATGATAAAAAAGATGATGCTATTTATGATATTGATGATTATTTCAAGAACTACGTAGACAAAGGAGTAAGCGATTTAGAATTATTTACAAAATTGCTCTTAGTTGAACTTGAAAAAGGTGAGAAAATAGAAATTACTGTAAAAGGCTTTGCTAGTCCGTTGGCTAAAACAGATTATAACGTAAATCTTACTAAAAGAAGAATTTCTACTTTGGTAAATTTCTTGAGAGACTATGACCAAGGTCAGTTCAATGACTACATTGACAATAAAGCCGCCAATGGTGGTCAACTCACTTTCTTAAAAATCCCTTTTGGGGAGTATACAGCTAATACTAATGTAAGCGATGATTATTATGATCAACGAAATTCTATCTATAATAGAAAAGCTGCAGTTGAGAGAAAGATTGAAATTCAATCCATTACCTATGCTGAGAAAGATTCTATTTACGCAGGCTTGACTGTTTCTGATGGCACATTTGATTTCGGAAAAGTAAAGCAAGGAGAAGTTGTAAAACATACCTTTACGATTGAGAACACCGGTAACAAACCTTTAGAGATAAAAGATGTAATTGTTGGTTGTGATTGCAACACAACTCAACTTGCACAACAATCCATACTTCCAGGTGAAAAAGGAACAATCGAAGTTACTTTTGATACAAAAGGCATATTGGGAAAACAAGTGAAATCCATTACACTAATTGGCGATTCTTTTCCTAAAACAAAAAGACTGGTTGTAACGGCAGAAATTTTGGAGTAGTTGAAAAATTATCATGCTACTTACACTTTTAAAAAGTTCCGGTTGCAAAAAAGCCAATTGATTACTCAACTGGCTTTTATATTTACTGACAATAAAAATAAATAATCTATTCTCAAATATTAATCGCATTAAAATCTAAATCTCAAGAAACCTGTGCTCAGAGATAGTGTAGGTCCGTTTTGCGTAAAGAAAGTTACAGCATCTCTAGAAGCAACACCTCCTTCCCAAGTTCCTTTTCCAGCAATAAAGGTTAATCCAACCGGCACAGAAACTTGATACTTACCAACAGCCACAGAATAATCTACGTTTCCTCCTGTCACCATACCTGCTGACAACCTTAGCCATGGAATAGGTTTTATATCACCTCCAATTCCAAAAACAGCATGTTCTAAACTTGTTGGCGCTTCAGACTCCATAGGAATCATTACATCAATACCTATTTGAGCAATATCTCCTAATTGAAAACTTGCACCAGATCTAAATAAAGTAGGTAATTTCTGAACCAATTCTTTTTTACCATCCCATTTGAATAATCCATCTTCACCTGACAGTTTTGAAACTGTGCCTAAAACATTATAATTATTAAGCCCTCCAGATTCCGTATTGTAAACTAATGTATCCTGCATTGAGTATATATTTCCTGTCCATTTCATTGATCCAATATTCGTTACTGCAAATCCAATTTTCAATCTTTTCTTAATCAAGAAATTCAATCCAAGATCAGCGCCAAAACCTTGCCCTACTGGATTAGGTAAAGAACCGTTTTGAGTAACAGTACTAGGATTCATAGCAGCAGCATTACCAAAATCTATTTCAAATGCAGGTGTAACAGCAGCAAAAGCTGATAATTGATTATTCTCTGCTCTAACATCCATCATCGCAAATCCTTGAATATACTTTAATCCAATCCCTCCAAAAACTTCGAAAACTTCATCTTTGCCAATAATCTTCCTTCCATAAGACAAATTATACTCTCTTGTCCAAGAGGCAGAAATTCTACTTCCATTCAAAATCTCTCCTATTCTCTGAGGAACATTTGCAAAACCACTTATTACATTTTCAATACTGTCTTGGTCTTGCATTTCATAATTTTCAATATTAACCGTATCTACTCCATTAAAATAGGACAGTGTATCAAAATAATCTGAATATTTTCCCATGAAAATCATATCAGAAGCTGTCTCTCCTAATCTTGCATAAATATTAACATTGTCATTTATTCTAAATGCTATTCCTCCCAGTTTCTCAGTAGCAAATGCAAAACCAAAAGACCCTATATCACCATTTACAGCAATGCCACTGTTGGCAAAATCTCTACCTGCCTGCTTCTTCTCTTCCAAAGTCCAATCTGCAACTGATTTGTTTTGAATAGCATTTCTGAATTCATTTCTCAAATCATCTTTAGACAACGCTTCTGAATGCAATGAGAACGACATTTCAGAAAATCCCATTGTTATTTTTTTGTCTTCAAACTCTGCTTCCCAACCTAAATTGGCTGGATTAATTCCACATGCTTGGTAATCTGTAGCAAATGATGTTGCTCCTCCCCTTCCTGTAGATGTAAAGGAACTAATTTCATATTGTGCATTTGCTGAAGAAGCAAGCGCAGCAACACTTAAAATACTTAAAATTCTTTTCATAGTTTCTTAATTGGTTACGACAAATCTAGTGTAATTAATTCTTATTCTAAAAATTTATAAATAATCTGGACAAATTCTATGCATTACTCTTTTAGGCTTGTTAAGTTTAATAATATATTGAACAGCAATTTCAAAACTTCCCCTTCCATTAGAAGCAGGTCTTAACGTAGAAAGGTTAATATCATAATTTAATCCTACTTTCCACGCATCATAATTAACTCCTAACGTTATAAATGTAGCATCCTTATTTCTATAAAATACCCCTAGCCATGCTGCTCTATACATTCCCATAAAATCTGTTATTACATACCTAGCATTGGCACCAAAATTAAATTCCTTGTACTTTCCCTGACTACTGAAAATCATAGAAGGCAACACGTCCCATTTGTCTGCAACTTTCCATTCAGCATTAGCATGAATAGCCAACCTAATATCTTGCTTAATGTTATCGTCATTGAAAAAACTTTGCTTGGGCTTTAGCAAATTGAAAAAACCAATTCCCCCCGTCACAACTTTACGCTGATCAATTTTTTTAAAATAGCCAACACCTACATTGGTATTCAAATAGGTTCTTCCTGCTCTTGCAAAACTTTCTTGACTAGCCAATGTACCATCATATTGAAAACCATTATATTGAGCATCAAATTGCAATGGATCATAGGTCAGTGACCTATTAGATACTCCTAGTTGCACACCAAATGAAAGATTGTTTAAGCTATCACCTTGTAAATTGAGTTGATAAGCCCCAGATACATTGAATTGAAAAGTATTGAATTGACTATCGCCTGCCCTATCTTGATTTATTTGTACTCCCCCAGAGTAATTTTTCTTACCAAAAATATTCCTAGCATCAGCACTCAAAGCATACGTAGTAAATGGAACTGTTACAGAAGACCATTGATTTCTATGATTACCATCAAATCTATAATCACCTTCAAATTGCCCCGTCATTGCTGGGTTTAAATTAAGCGGTGACATATCCCAAAGAGAAAAGTGAATATCCTGCGAATGAACTGAAAGTCCTATCCAAAGAAAAAGCAATATCGTTGTAATTCTGGTCACATATCAAATGTACAAAAATCAATTCAGAATTAAAGTAACTTTACACTTATCATATGTCAAGAAATTGTTTAGTTGAAAAATATTTCGCTTAACAAAAGTTCCAAATCACTTATCAAACACTAACGATTCCTGTAAACTTCATTCTAAAATGATGCGAAAAAGCCTCCAATACTTCAATATTGTTTTCTTTTAATAACACACTATTCCCCAACATTTCAAAAAACTGTTGATCATCCATGGCTAGAAGAATTGGATTTAAATCTTCTTTAAAAACACCAATATCTTTTCCTACTTCGTAGTAACTTTTAAGGTTGAGAAATACTTTTTTTTCAAATTTCTGCACTTTTTTGAAGATATGAGGGTAGTTATTTTGAATTTGAAGTAATAATTTTCCGGATACATCAAAAGTTTGTACACAAAAAAACAACATAGATTTTCTATACCTCTCAACATACGGAAGTGTGATATTTTCGAGAACAGATTGATATTCTTTAATGATATCCAATTTATAATCTACAGCAGCTTCTATGATCTCTTCTTTGGTGGTAAAGTGGTTGTAAATGGTAGTTTTACTCATTTTTAAGTCCGCTGCCATCTTAGACATTGAAAAGTTTTCAATACCATTATTTTGGAAATAAACCATGAACCTAACCGTATGTTTTCTACGAATTTCCGGGTCCTTATATCTATATTTTTTGATAGGCTTTCTACCCATTATTAACTTTTAATAGCGTATTCTTTTTTAACAATAGTTCTTCATCAAGGGTAAAAATACTAATTTTGCTCTTTCTAAATAGAAAAACTATGGTTACTACATACTTAGAATTTGAAAAACCAATTGAAGAAATTGTTGAACAAATTGTAAAAACTAAAGAAATTGCAGAAAAAGGCGATGTGGATATGACACAAGCTATTGAAGATTTGCAGGCAAAATTAGAAGCAACACAGAAAGAGGTATACGAGAACCTAACTCCATGGGATAGAGTTCAAGTGAGTCGACATCCAGATAGGCCTTATACTTTAGATTATATCAATGCTATTACCAAAGGAGATTTTGTAGAATTGCATGGAGACAGAAATGTAAAGGATGACAAAGCTATGGTTGGTGGAATGGGTTCTATTGACGGACAGACTGTAATGTTTATTGGTCAGCAGAAAGGTAGAAACACAAAACAAAGAACTTACAGAAACTTTGGAATGGCCAATCCAGAGGGATACAGAAAGGCATTGAGACTAATGAAATTGGCTGAAAAATTCAATAAACCTATCGTTTGTTTGATTGACACTCCAGGTGCTTTTCCAGGATTGGAAGCAGAGGAAAGAGGTCAAGGCGAAGCCATTGCTAGAAATCTTTTTGAAATGGTAGGATTGAAAGTTCCAGTCATTTGTATTATTATTGGAGAAGGTGCTTCAGGTGGAGCGTTGGGAATTGGTGTAGGAGATAAAGTTTTGATGTTGGAAAACACATGGTATTCTGTAATTTCACCAGAATCTTGCTCTTCAATTCTTTGGAGAAATTGGGATAATAAAGAAAAAGCAGCTAGCGCGTTAAAATTAACAGCCAAAGACATGCTTAAAAATAAATTGATTGATGGAATCATCAAAGAACCACTTGGTGGTGCTCACGCTGATCCAGAAGCAATGTTCAAAAAATTAAAAACAGAAATTAAGAGAAATATCACCAAATTATCTGAAATTGATCCTCAAGAAAGAATCAATAATAGAATTGAAAAATTTGGAGCTATGGGAGTTTATAGTAATTAATAACATTATGAGAAAATCTATTTTAACAATACTTGCCATCAGTAGTTTAGCATTTAGTTCATGTACTATCTCTGATAAAAATGATACAAGTGCCAACATTGATGCCTCAATGGTGGATCCTGAGAATCCTCCTATTATGACATTTGATGATGATGTTTTTAACTTTGGTGAAATTGCTGTTGGAACAACAGTCTCTCATAGTTACAAGTTTACCAACACTGGAACAACTCCTCTTGTTATTCACGATGTGAAACCTTCATGTGGTTGTACAGCACTTAAAAACTGGCCTAAAGGAGCTATTGCTCCTGGTGAATCAGGTGAAATTCCAATTGAGTTTACACCAACTTCAGGTGGAGAGAAAGTAACTAGAACAATTTCTGTGGTGAGTACTGCAACTCCAAGCGTTTATAAACTTACAATTACTGGAAAAGTAGTTGGTGGGTAGTTATTTTTTCAACAATGGTAATCTATTCGGGTAAAAAGTAATACCTAATTTTGCTTGAGAATATTTTAGAGATTTAGTTACTACAGAACTAGATTTTGTAATATTTCCTTTTGAGAATACTGCATCATAACCTGCAAGTAAATCAAACTGTCTTGTAATTCTTACTCTCAGATTAGCACTTGTTGTCCACGACATGTAATTTCTTTTAAGCATATCGTTGTTTTTATCCAACGTGGTCAATTGCATATCTTCCCAATAGTAAAGTCTACTATCTTTTGGTAAATCATTCATTTTGATATAAAGTCCAGTGGCACTAGTTAAGTGATTTAATTGTACCCCTCCCATAATATCTAGTGTCACATATTTTAAGTTAACTTCTGCTCCTAGTTTTAGAGGAATACTTACATATTTGTATACGTTTTCCTTTTTTTTCATTTCCTCACTAAACTCACTAGTATTACTAGCATAGAAACACTGCGTACAAGTATCTTCTCCGTAGGTATTCACCCACGAAAAATCATCTACATTAAAAAATTCTAGCCACAATGGATCTACAATTTCATCAAATTGGTAGGTAGCTTTCTCCTCAACAACAGACGATGCATTAAAACCAAGTGATACCTTTCCCTTAAAAGTTTTTGTGCCCACAGCATAGTTAAGATCTATACCTCCAATACTCGAAGTTTTCAAACTTTCATTCTCTTTATAAAAATCCCAATTAAATTCTTGGTGTTCCGAACTTCTCAAACTATTGTCAATATCATTGGTAGCCATTAATCCTTTGTAGATATCTACAGAAAATTCTTTTCTAATAATACGCTTGGTCTTAAAATTATAGTTTTTCTCTTGTACAGAAACTGGATTACTCAAATAATCGGTTCCCAAATCAAATCCTTTAGGATTAACAAAATCTATTCTCTCAGAAATTATTAAATCTTTATGTGTTACAATCTCTTCAATTGAATGGTTAGCGTTAATATTTTTAACTACACTATTTTTCGCATCATCATCTTGTTTAACAATTACGGTTTTTTCTTTGGTAAAATCCGTTTCTGTACTTGAGAACTGCTCATCACCTTTAGCTGTATTAGCAGCAATTGAATTAGAGTTAATGCTATTAGTTTTAGTAAAAGTTGAATTCTTTTTAGGAGAATTTATGGAACTACTTCCTACTTCATTAAACTTGGAATTCATTTCTACATTAGCATTATTATCAACTAACATCAACTTAACCAATTTATCATCAAAATCTCTTTGTCTTTCAGTTACATCATTTTTGACTTGAAGATCCATGAGTTTATTATTGGATACACCAGTAGAATAATATCCATAAGAAAGCACTCCAGTTGTGGCTAGAAAAAGCGCAGCAATTACCACCTTAAACTTATGGAAAGTAAGCAAGTTTTGGAAAAATAACTTTTTTCCTAATGATTTCTTCAAACCTTGAGAAGGAGTAACATTAACCCTGTTAAGGCTATCCTTCATCATTCTATCAAATAATTCGTTGTTCATTAATTTTTTGGGTAACTAATTTTAATCTAATCCTAGTGATACTTTTAAATACTTTCTAGCTTTACTCAATTGCGATTTTGAGGTATTCTCAGAAATTTCCAAAATTTCAGCAATTTCTTTATGAGAAAACCCTTCAAGCACATATAAATTAAACACTGATCTATAACCAGCCGGTAATTCTTGAACAGCAGAAAGTATCTGCTTTTCTTTTTCCGAACTTGCCGCCTCTGCATCCATATTTCCAGTAAAACTATCCTCATCAGCAATGTGCATCTCTGTCACATCCTCCGCGAAATAATGTTTTTTGTTTTTTCTATGAGATGACAATGCTGAATTCACAACGATGGTTTTAATCCATTGCGTTAAACTTCCCTCATGCCTACCTTCAAATTTGACAATGTTTTTGAAAATCTTTAAAAATGCTTCTTGTAAAGCATCTTCTGCTTCTGCTTGGCTTTGACAATAACGCATAGAAACATTGAGCATAGCCCCACAATATTTATTGTAAAGTTTGTCCTGAGCTTTCCTTTTTCCCTTTTTGCAATCCTCTATTAGTTTTTCTTCAAGGATTCTTGTTTTGTTATACAATGCAAATTCAGTTTTGGAAGTATCTCTTATTCCTATTTTCGCTGTTATTGGCAAATAATCGTGTTTAATAGTCTAATCAATAAACTTAAAATGTTTTAAATAGTTGCCTGAACTATTCTATTTACCTTAAAAATACAAAATTTTAATGACAGAATAAAGAATATCCGGGATTAATGTTAACTTTATCACTCCATTAAAACAAATGTATATGAAAAAAGTATGGTTATTAATTCCAATTATTGGGTTATTATTAGGTTGTAATAAACTGGAAGATCTAGAAGGGAATAATGTCACTTTTAAAGAAAAATACTTTACCATTGAGGAAGTTATATCCATGACTGTTCCTAATTCATCATTCAATTTTAGTGGTTTTTTAAACTGTACATCATTACCTTTTGGTTTATCGCAAGACTACAACGCGTTTATCCCTACTCAAAATCCCAATCCATATGCTTATTTAGTGGATGACATTACTCCTCTAAGAGTAAAAATGGAATTAACCAATATTCCTGATTGCGATTTTGATATGCTAGAATCTGTTGAGATTTTTCTTGTAGACCTTACAGATACTTGCGGAAATGTAATTGATGATGAATCCAAGTTTGTTTTTCCTGAAGACAATGTCATTCATCTAGGTAGTTGCTCTTCAGTTATTCCTACAGGTCCTTACTTCAATGCCACAAAGATTGGTGAATTTTTGAATTTCTCTTCAGGAATTGGCAACACTATTTACCTAGACGTAAATGCCAATGCTAAAATTGATCAATTTATACATGCTGGAAATTTTCAAACTTATGCTAAATTAGTTTTTGACAAAGCATTCACTGAAGAAGCTGCTATCATTAAGACAACCATGGAACTTAACGTTAGATTAATTAACGAAGAATAATTTCTGTTGCTCCATATCCATATTTTCTATAATTGGCATCATGAAACTCCATGTTAGGATAATGATTATATAACTCCATGTGAATCTCTGATTTTAAAGTACCTTCTCCTACTCCATGTATCACAATCATTTTCTTTGCCTTCCTATGAATAGCCGCATTTAATTCTCTCTTGAAATTAGCCATCTGAACAGATAAAATCTCTCCATTAGACATCCCTCTATGACTATCAATCAACTCTTCAATATGCAAGTCAATCTCTACTTCATCAAGAACATATGAAACCAAACTTTTTGATTTTCTTTCAAAATCCTCTCGAATTTTCATCTTTCCTTCCGATTGGATTTTTTCTTGAACGGAGATAACATGTTCAATCCCGTCCAACTTATATGCTTTTTTATCCTTTACTAAAACTAGTTCAGAAATTAAATACTTCTCATCAAAACCATCTTCATTCTCCACTAAAGCGTATCTATCGTCCAATATTTCTGAGACAACTCCTCCTCCTGATTCATTTAAAAACGTTACTTTATCACCTACTACTATATTCATTATCCTTAGATTTTGATTTACACAAATTTAATACTTTGGACCGAAAATTGATTGTAAAAGATAAATTGAATTTACAATTTTTAACAACGAGTACATGGATTATCTTGAGATTCACTGTATATTTATAAATTCTAAAAAATAGCGAATGAAAAGCATCTTAAAATATACAATCTTTGCAGGAGTAATATTTAGTTATTCCAATGTAGCGATTGCACAAGGAATTAGCAATGAAGAAAAATTGCAAACAACAATAAAAGTACCTCAACTCATTGGAAATTTGGAACTAATGTACGTTGAACAGGTAGACAAACAAAAATTAGAATCAGACATAATAAAAGGAATGCATAATGGTTTGAATCCTTATTCCGTATATCAGGACACAAAAACTGTTTCCAAACTCTACCCTTCTCATGTTGATCAATATCAATCATTAGGAATAACTTTTAAATTTTCGGGAGATTCTTTAGAGATTATGGAATTAATCCCTGGAGGTGGTGCAGAAAAAGCGGGTTTATTAGCAGGTGATAAAATCTATGAACTCGATGGAAAACCATTCAAAGACGAGTATTATTATTGCGAAATTGCCGACAGATTGATTGGTGAACCCAATAGCGAAGTGGAGGTGTCTTACGCTAGGAACGGAGAGCTTAAAACTACTACAATTACCAGAAGTAAAATAGAAAATAAATCGGTCGTTATTCTTGGTGACGACAATAGAAAAGGCTCGATAAATGAGTACACCAAAGCACTGCCATATTTTGATGCTATGTATCCAGATAGTTTAACCAATGGTATCATCACTGAATACGGAATTCGATACATGTTATCTCAACTTGACCCACACTCTAGTTATATTTCACTTGAAGATTTACACGATATGGAGGCGCCATTACAAGGATCTTTTTCAGGTGTAGGTGTGAGATTTCAAATAGATAAAGACACAATTGTTATTGCTGAAGCGATTCCAGGAGGACCTTCAGAAAAAGTAGGCATCATGGCAGGTGATAAAATTGTTTACATCGATGATGAAAAGGTTGCTGGTATTGGCATGAAAAATAGTGGAGTTAGAAGTAGATTACTTGGTGAAAAAGGTACAAAAGTAAAAGTTCAAGTTGTTAGAAGAGGATCAGAAAATTTATTGGGCTTTACTATAGTTAGGGACAAAATTCCAATCCATAGTTTAGATTCATACTACATGGCTGCTCCAAAAGTTGGTTACATCAAGCTAAATAATTTCTCTGCTACTACTGTGGACGAAGCAAGAACTGCTATCAACAGTCTTAAACGAGATGGCATGGAAGATTTAATAATCGATCTGCAAGGAAATGGAGGAGGTTATTTAATGACAGCTGTTAATCTATGTGACGAACTACTATCTGATGATAAATTGGTTGTATATACAGAAGGAAGATCATATCCTAAAAAAATGTATGGAACAAGAAGACCTGGCTTAATGGAAAAAGGGAGAATTGTAATTCTAGTAGACGAAAGTAGCGCATCTGCCTCTGAAATTGTTTCTGGAGCAATTCAAGATTGGGACAGAGGTTTAATCATAGGACGAAGAACATTCTCTAAAGGATTGGTTCAAAAACCTGTGTCTTTACCTGATGGGACTACTGTAAGAATCACCACTTCAAGATATTATACACCTAGTGGAAGATGCATTCAAAAACCATATGACAATGGTGCTGCAGAATATAGAAGAGAAAAATACGATAGATACTCTAGTGGAGAAGCTTTTCATAAAGACAGTATTAAAATAAATGAATCTGATATTCATTATACGTTAGTGAAAAACAGAAAAGTCTACGGAGGTGAAGGAATTATTCCTGATGTTTTTGTTCCACTTGACACAACAGGTTCAAGTTCTTATTTTTCTCAATTAATTAGAAGTGGTGTCTTCAATAGATTTGCATTGAATTATGTAAATGACAACAGAGAGCAACTTCAGAAGAAGTACACCACATTCGAACAATATAAAAAGAATTTCAAGCCAGAAAAAATTGTTCAAGAATTAATTGACATGGGAGAAGCGGAAGAAGTACCATTTGATAAAGAAAATTATGAAAAGGCAAAAGAAACCATCTTAATCCGCTTGAAAGCTAATATTGCTCAAAACTTATACGAACAATCAAAATTCTACGAAATAATCAATGAATTAAACGATGAATTGCAAGTTGCTATAAAAGTATTGGAAGAAGGAAAAGAATTTGACGTTTTAAAATAATGGCTTAAAACTCAGTGATATTAGGCAATTGTAAAATGGCTTTCAAATTAGTTTGAAAGTCATTTTTTTTCGCATTAAATTTGCAAAATCAAATTACTAGACAAACGTTTTGTTTTGTTTTTAATATTAGGTAATTAACATATGTCATAAAAGTCTCGAATTATTCGGGACTTTTTTTTGTTAATTCAAAAATAAAGAAGATATTTGCGCTCCCAAAAGAGAAATGAAGGTCATTTCTACTTATTTAACTGGGTTTAGGACCCTTTTAAAACAAATAAAATTATGGCAACTAAAGTAAGATTGCAAAGACACGGTAAAAAAGGAAAACCATTTTACCACATTGTAGCGGCTGACGCTAGATCAAAAAGAGATGGTAAATTCATCGAAAAATTAGGAACGTACAATCCATGTACAAACCCTGCAACTATTGACCTTAACTTAGACAGAGCTTTTTACTGGATTTCTGTTGGTGCTCAACCAACCGATACAGCAAGAGCAATTCTTTCATATAAAGGTGTAATGTACAAACAACACTTAGCAAAAGGTGTTAAAAAAGGTGCATTCACTCAAGAAGAAGCTGACAAAAAATTCGCTACTTGGTTAGAAGAAAAACAAGGTAGAATTGATGCTAAAGTTGCTGGACTTGATAAGTCTGCTGAAGAAAAAGCAAAAGCACAATTTGCAGCTGAGAAAAAACAAAACGAGGAAAGAGCAGCAGCAATTGCAGCAGCAAACACTCCTCCAGCGGAAGAAGCTCCTGCTTCTGAAGATGCTCCTGCAAAAGAAGAAGAATAATTCTAGTTTTACTAGTTATACAAAAAGGCAATCCAATTGGATTGCCTTTTTTTTTTTACTTCATATTTTCAGTGATTCTGCATGCAAAAAAATGTTTCTTCCCTATGCAAAGTTGAAGATTTTGTCTTTTAATAATTATTCACAACATAAAAATACACTAGATATATACTATTTAAAAATTTTCCCAGGATTCAAAATCCCATTGGGGTCAAATAAATGCTTAATGGATTTCATTAGACTTAACTCTACCTCAGAAAATGCGATATCCATATATTCCTTTTGTACAAACCCTATTCCATGTTCCCCGGAAATTGTACCGCCAAGAGAAACCGTCAATTCAAATATTTCTCTAATTCCTTTAGGTAATTCATTTTGCCAAGCTTCTGTACTAAGATTACCTTTGATGATGTTGATATGTAGATTACCATCTCCCGCATGACCATAACAAACAGAAGAAAAACCATACTTCTCTCCTATTCTTTTCACTCCTTCTAATAATTTAGGTAATTCATATCTTGGTACTACAGTATCTTCCTCCTTATAGATGGAATTTGCCTTCACTGCTTCGCCTACTCTCCGTCTTAAAAACCATAGCGCTTCTTTCTGTGCTTCGCTATCTGCAAAAAGTACTTCATCTGCATCATATTTCAAAACAACGTCTGAAATCACTTCACAATCTTTATACAGGGACTCTAGATCATTGCCATCCACTTCAATAAGCAAATGTGCTTTGTGTTCATCTTTTAAATTAATATTAGGAGGATTGTCCACAAAGTCCATAGTCCAATCAATAGCATCTCTTTCCATAAACTCCATTGCCGAAGGTGTTATACCAGCATTAAAAATAGCTGCTACGGCCTCACAAGCCTTCTTAGGGCTTTTGAATGGAACCAACATTAATAGATTATGTTTAGGTAATGGTAAGAGTTTTAAAACAGCCTTTGTGATAATTCCTAAAGTTCCTTCACTACCAATCATCAACTGCGTTAAATTGTACCCTGTACTATTCTTAAGGGTATTGGCTCCAGTTTTAATTATTTCACCCGTTGGCAATACTACTTCCAAATTCAATACAAAATCTTTGGTCACACCATATTTTACTGCTCTTGGTCCTCCAGAATTCTCCGCTAAATTTCCTCCAATAGAACATGTTCCTCTACTTGCAGGGTCGGGAGCATAATACAAGCCTTTTGCTGCTACTGCATTTTGCAACTCTTGTGTAATGACAGCAGGCTGCGTGATAACCTGCATATTCTGTTCATCAATTTTGATAATTTGATTCATCCGTTCTGTAGACAAACCGATTCCCTCACGAATGGATAAAGCTCCTCCACTTAATCCTGTAAGCGCACCTATTGGTGTAACTGGAATCATTTGTTCATTAGCAAAAATTATAATCTTAGAAATTTCTTCAACTGTAATTGGCTTCACCACAATTCCAGGGGGAAAATTAAAATCCTCCGTATGATCACTTCCATACTTTTTTCTTATTTCTAAAGAAGTTGATATATTTTCCGCTCCTACAATTTTTTCTAATACCTCAAAATCCGACTTTGAAATTTCTTTTTTCATATCCATTTTTAATAGATTACAAAAGTAAGCAACATTCTGATAAAATATTTTGAAAAAAAATCACCCATTATTTCTTTGATAATCAGCGCTTAGTAAAATTCACAAAAAAAAAGTTACCCGATAGACTTGCAGAATTAAATATTGCCTTTATATTTGCACCCGCATTGAGAAAAACGCAAATGATTCGTTAGCTCAGCTGGTAGAGCACAACACTTTTAATGTTGGGGTCCTGGGTTCGAACCCCAGACGGATCACAAAAGCCTTATCTAATTTAGATAAGGCTTTTTTTTGTACTTAATTTTTTGATACCTTAAAATCACCCAGCATTAATTCATTACATTTATTGTTTAAACATAATGCTGCAATCATTACTTATGTTAACGAGCATTACCGTACAAAGACAAAAAATGCCAAGAATCTTACTTAAAACCGAAATAAAAGCCACTATAAATATCGTGTTTGACCTTTCTCGAAGCATCGATTTACACAAAATCTCCACTAAACATACTAATGAAGAAGCAATAGCAGGAAAAATAAGTGGATTAATTGGTATGAATGAAAGTGTTACATGGAGAGCAAGACATTTTGGTATTTATCAAAATTTGACTTCTAAAATAACGAAATTTGACCAACCAAGATACTTTGTGGACGAAATGATAGACGGAGCGTTCAAAGAATTTAAACACGAACACCATTTTACGGAGTTAAATGGTAAAACTTTAATGACGGACGTTTTTGATTACAAATCACCATATGGAATTTTAGGTCAATTAGCTGACAAATTATTTCTCCAAAAATATATGGTGAAATTACTAACTGAACGGAACCGCACAATAAAAGAATTTGCAGAATGTGAAAAGTGGAGAGATTTAATAAATGAATAAAATTAGAATGTTATCTACAAACAAAACATAGTGCCATCCAAAGTTTATAAAGAATCTAATATTTCTTCTAGAAAACAATTTTTACAATTGAGCTCACAGCAAACCTAAAGCATAGTAATTAGCAACCCCTTGCATTTCTCAAAGAAATCATCTCCCCTACTCCAAAGCTCCTAAAATTTCTTTAGCACTTGCTCTCACCTTGTAGTTGTAATCAAAATGACGATATTTTATCTTTCCATCTTTCCCAATTACGTAGGTGGCTGGAACCGGTAGTTTTGCATCGTCTTGTCCATTATTCTCCTCAATAGAAGTTTTTAAAAATGTTTTAATTTTCTTTTCATACTTGTCGGTTACGGTAAAAGCCACATCAAACCCATGTAAATACAATCCTCTAGTATCCGCCACTATTGTGAATTTTTCGTCCTGTTCTTTTTCCATTTCTGAAGCATTCTCAATGGTCTCAGGTCCAATTACTATTACTTTAGCTTTTGATTCTATCATTGCTAGAGAATCAGAAAGATTACTCAAATACTTATTGCACACAGGACACCACTGCCCTCTGTAAAAAATGACAACAACTTCTTCTTTCCCTATCAATTCAGCCGTGTTTAATTTTTCTCCATTTACAGCTGTTTCGTATATAATAGGCGCTACATCTCCTACATTTAACCCCACAGGCACATACTCCAATTGATCTATCCCTAACTTTTCAAAGTCTTCTTGGGCATTAACATTCAAGATTCCAGCACTTGCTAAACCAACGATTAACATCAAAACTATTTTTTTCATAATTCAAAAATATACAATTAAGAAGCTAAATACCTTATTTTACTTCAATTACTTATCCCAAGTGAGTCGGTTTCTATGAATTATCCTTACATTTGCACTCCCAAAAAAATTTAAGTAAATATTATGATTTCTACAACCAACCTTTCACTTCAATACGGCAAACGAGTATTATTTGATGAAGTAAACATTAAATTTAACGAAGGAAACTGCTACGGTGTAATTGGAGCAAATGGAGCAGGAAAATCTACATTTTTAAAAATCCTTGCTGGAGATATCGACCCAACTTCTGGACACGTAAAATTAGAAGCAGGAAAAAGAATGGCGGTGCTTCGTCAAAATCACTTTGAGTTTGATGAATTCACAGTTCTTCAAACAGTGATTAAAGGACACACTAGGCTTTGGAACGTAATGCAAGAAAAAGACGCTATCTATGCTAAACCGGATTTTAGTGATGAAGATGGCATCAAAGCATCCGAATTAGAAGGTGAATTTGCAGAAATGGATGGTTGGAATGCCGAATCGGATGCTGCTACTATGTTGAGCGGACTTGGAATCGAAGAAAAAGACCACGACAAATTAATGAAAGACATCGAAGGTTCTGAAAAAGTAAGAATCTTATTAGCGCAGGCACTTTTTGGAAATCCAGACTTATTAATCTTAGATGAGCCTACCAATGACTTGGACATTAAAACAGTAAACTGGTTGGAAGATTTCCTTTTGGATTTCAAAAACACAGTTATCGTAGTCTCTCACGACAGACACTTCTTAGATACTGTTTGTACACACATTGCTGATATTGATTTTGGTAAAATTAAATTATTCTCGGGTAACTATACTTTTTGGTATGAGAGTAGTCAATTGGCTTTAAGACAGAGAGCTAATGCCAACAAAAAAGCAGAAGATAGAAAGAAAGAGTTACAAGATTTCGTTGCTCGATTTAGTGCCAATGCTTCTAAATCTAAGCAAGCTACCAGTAGAAAGAAAATTCTTGATAAAATCAACATTGACGACATCGAACCATCTTCTAGAAAATATCCTGCTATTATTTTCAAACAACAACGAGAAGCAGGTGACCAAATATTACACGTAAATGGATTAAGTTATACTAAAGACGGTGAAACACTATTCAAAGATTTAGATTTGAATGTAATGAGAGGTGATAAAATTGCTGTCATTTCAGACAATAGTATGGCCATCACCGCTTTCTTCGAAATTTTAAATGGAAATATTGAACCTACCACAGGAACATTTGATTTTGGACAAACCATTACTACCGCTTATTTACCAAATGACAACTCACCATTCTTTGAAACCGACTACAACCTTATTGATTGGTTAAGACAATATTCTGAAGAAAAAGATGAAGTTTACATTAGAGGTTTCCTTGGTAAGATGTTATTCACCGGTGAAGAAACTTTGAAAAAAGCTAATGTACTTTCAGGAGGAGAAAAAGTAAGATGTATGTTGTCTAGAATGATGTTGAGAGAAGGAAATTTCTTAATGCTAGATGAGCCTACTAACCACTTAGATCTAGAAAGTATTACAGCATTCAATAACTCTTTAACTGATTTCCCTGGTACGTTGATGTTAACATCACACGATCATACTTTTACACAAACTGTAGCCAACAGAGTTTTAGAATTAACTCCTAACGGATGCATTGACAGAACGTGTACTTATGATGAATATTTAGCTAGTGAAAGAGTAAGCGAAATGAAAGCTGCTTTAGCATAAAATTACTTTTAAATAATAATCGAGCCCTTGCAACGTTTTGTAAGGGCTTTTTTGTTGCTATATTTGAAAAACTAAATGACAAAAATCCTCCACATAACCACATGGTATCCCAATGAACTTGATCCCCAATTAGGTATATTCATTCAGAAACATATTTGCGAAGGGCATTCCTTTGCTCAAAACGTGGTAATTGCTGTGATTGCTTCTGAAGAATTAAGAGAACCAAAGTTAAGACTCAAAGAAACCAAAGGTGTTAAAGAAATTATTGGCTATTACCCAGTAAGAAAAGGAAAAAGATGGAGCAATTTCAAAAACTATAATCACATACTAACCAAAATATTTCAACATTTTCTAACATTAGATTTCAAACCTGACTTTGTACATTGTCATGTTGCCGATAAAAGCTTGAAAATGGCCAAAAAGTTTTTTGGAAACACGCCTACTCTATTGACTGAGCATTGGTCTGGATACTTGGATGGTAGGTATGCGTCTCTTTCTAACAGGAAGAAAAAAGAAAGATTAAAACTAACTAATGGCTGCTATCAAGTAACTTGTGTGAGTGAGCACCTCAAAGATGCATTAATAACTTCAGGCATAACTGCGCCTATTACCGTAATTCCAAATATAATTTCCAATCATAGCGTAAAGGAAGTTCAAAATGACAACCTAAAATTCATCGTTGTAGCAGATCTCGTAGATAAGGTGAAAAACATCAGTGGAATAATTGAAGCCTATATCACTTTTCAAAGAAGCAACACTGAAATTTCTCTTACTATAATTGGTGATGGCCAGGATAGAAAAATTCTTAGAACTTTGGCAAGAAACAACCCAGACATTTCTTTTGAAGGAAGATACAACAATGAAGAAGTTTTAAAAGCATTACCTCAGTATGATTGTTTAATTGTCAACAGTCGTTTTGAGACATTCTCCATGATTACTGCAGAAGCATTGCTTTCTGGTGTTCCAGTAATAGCCACCAAATGCGGAGGTCCAGAACAATTCATTGAACACGGTAAAAATGGATACCTTATTAACAAAGATGACAATCAAGAGCTGTTAAAACACTTAACACTCTTCAAGGAAAATAGACAATCCTTTAGACCAGAAAAAATTCACAACAAGGCTAAGAATCAATTAAGTATTGATAAAATTAAGACCTCAATTAAACAACTATATTTTGCGTAAAGTTCAAAACATCATGCAAAAATTACAACGTGAAGAACTTTCATAACCTCCTCTTCCAATTTATAAGATTTTAATATACATTTGCATAAACACTATTACAAAACACGTATGAAAACTTGGACTAAAGAAGAAATAACAGACCTGTACAATAAACCACTGATGGAACTAATGTTTCAAGCGGCACAAGTGCACAGAGAAAACTTTGATCCTTTGGAAGTACAAGTGAGTACATTGGTATCTATTAAAACCGGTGGCTGTAGTGAAGATTGTGGTTACTGCCCTCAAGCAGCAAGATATAACACAGGTGTCAATGCGCACGATCTAATGTCTTTGGAAGAAGTAATCCAGAAAGGTAAAGACGCCAAAGCAGCAGGCTCTAGCAGAGTTTGTATGGGGGCTTCTTGGAGAAACGTAAAAGAAGATGATGATTTTGATCAAGTTTTAGAAATGGTTAGTTCTTTGAACAAAATGGATCTTGAAGTTTGCTGTACATTAGGAATGCTTACAGAAAATCAAGCAAAAAGATTAGCAGATGCTGGACTTTATGCATACAACCACAACATTGATACATCAGAAGAATATTATAAAGAAGTAATCTCGACAAGAGGTTTTGGAGATAGATTAGAGACTATTGACAATGCGAGTAAAGCAGGTTTGACTGTTTGTAGTGGTGGAATTTTAGGAATGGGTGAAGCAGATGAAGATAGAATCGGAATGTTGTACACGCTTAATTTAATGAATCCTAGACCTGCATCAGTTCCAATCAATGCGTTGGTGGCTGTAGAAGGAACTCCACTTGAAGAGCAAAATGAAGTTTCTATATGGGAAATGGTAAGAATGATTGCTACTACAAGAATTGTGATGCCTCACTCTTATGTAAGATTATCTGCTGGTAGAACACAAATGAATGACGAAGGTCAAGCATTATGCTTCATGTCTGGTGCTAACTCTATTTTTGCTGGAGAGAAGTTATTGACTACTCCTAATCCTGAGTTTAACAATGACATGAAACTATTTAAAGAACTAGGAATCAAACCAATGCCTGCTTATAAAAAAGGACCAAAACCAGAAATAAAGGAATCTTACAAAGTACGTTCTGCCGATGCTGAGAAACCAAAATGGTCACGTCCGGATCACAAAATTGAAAGAAACGAAGCTGCTAAAGCCAAAGCTATGGCAGAAAGAAAAGGTTTTGAACCTAGAAAAGTCTCTTCAGTAGAAAAAATCTAAGCATCTTGGCTCAGGCTAAAAGGATTTACATATCCGTAATTAATGACCTCGCTACCGATCAAAGAGTTCACAAAATGTGTTCTTCTTTGGAAGGAGAAGGTTATCAAGTTCATTTAATTGGAAGACAACTTAAAGATTCCCTTCCTTTGAATCGTACGTATGCTACACATCGTATGAAGTTGCTTTTTAATAAAGGTCCTTTCTTTTTTGCTGAATATAATTTTAGATTATTCTGGTATCTATTGTTCAAAAAGGCAGATGTTTTTCATTCCAACGATTTGGACACGCTTCTAGCCAATTATTTAGTAAGCAAACTAAAACGTAAACCTATCATTTATGACAGCCATGAGTATTTTACTGGAGTACCTGAAATCCAAAACAAAAAATTTGTAAAAGGAGTTTGGACAATCATTGAAAAATCGATTTTCCCAAAACTTAAACACACTTTTACAGTCAACGACTCCATTGCTGACCTTTTTGAAAAAGATTATAACAATAGACCTCAAGTCATTAGAAATATTCCCAATCAAAAATCACGACTCAGTAGTGTTACAAGAAGAGACTTAGGATTGCCTGAAGACAAAAAAATCCTTATCCTCCAAGGAGCAGGGATCAACGTGGACAGAGGAGCAGAAGAAATGTTGGAAGCAATGACGCTGCTAGATAATTACCTGCTCTTAATCATTGGTTCTGGTGATGTGATTGAAACATTAAAGGAAAGAGCCGAAAAGGATGACCTTAAAGACAAAGTAATTTTTAAAGGTAAACTTCCATATGAAGAAATGATGCAATATACGCAAATTGCAGATGCTGGATTAACACTTGATAAGGACACAAATATCAATTACAAATTCAGTTTACCCAATAAAGTTTTTGATTATATCAGGGCACAAATACCTGTGATTTCTTCGAAAATCATTGAAATTGAGAAGGTTATAAATAAGTACGAAGTGGGTACAATAATAAGTAGTCATGAAACGTTAAATATAGCTAAAACCATCGAGCAATTTCTAGAAACTGTTAACTACATTGACCTCGAAAAAAAACTACATTTTGCCTCTGAGCAACTTTCTTGGGAAAATGAAGTCATTAAGATGTTAGAAACCTATAAAAGCCTTCCATAAATTTGAGACAAGAGTTACATTTAATATCATTTGACGTTCCTTACCCTCCCAATTATGGAGGTGTTGTAGATGTATACTACAAAATTAAAGCACTGCATGATTTAGGAATTGGAATTCATTTACATTGTTTTGAATATGGAAGAGGAGAGCAAAAACACCTCAATGATTTATGTACATCCGTCAATTATTACAGACGTGATGAAAACAAATTAAACTTTCTTAAAAAGCAGCCCTACATAATCGCGTCTAGAGCAAATCACTCTCTATTGGAAAGGCTCCAAGAAGATGAACTCCCAATCATCATAGAAGGGCTCCATAACTGCTGGTTAATTGAGGAATTAAAGCCAAGTGATAGACAAATTTTTGTTAGAACTCACAACGTAGAACACGATTACTATACAGGTTTAGCCAAAGTAGAAAAAAATCTACCTAAGAGACAATACTTTAAGTGGGAAGCTTCAAAATTGGAAAAGTATGAAGAAATCCTTGGTAAAGCTGATGGATTATTTACTATATCTCCGAATGATCAAGAGTACTTTAACTCTAAATATGGTAATGCCGTATTGATGCCTGCATTTCATTCTGGTACTGAAGTGACCAGTAAATTAGGAATGGGTGACTATGCACTTTACCATGGTAATATGGCTGTAGGAGAAAATATAGAAGCCGCAACTTACTTGATAGAAAATGTATTTGCTCAAACCGAATTTCAGCTAATTATCGCAGGAAGTAATCCTCCGCTAGAAATATTGAAACTTGCTGAAAATCACAATAATATTGAAATTAGAGGAAATATTTCAGTAGAACATTTAAATCAGTTAATTGAAGATGCTCAAGTTAATGTTTTACCTACATTTCAACCTACAGGAATTAAACTAAAATTACTATCCGCATTGTACAAAGGTAGATTCTGCCTCGTAAATGATGCCATGGTAAATAATACTGGACTAGAGTCAACTTGTTACATTGCCAACACTCCTGCTCAATGGAAAAAACAATTGAGAAAAATCTTCTCAAAAGAAATCAATATTGAAGTCCTCAAGAACAGAACCTCTGTACTTAAATCTCAATTTGATAATATTGAGAATGCTAAAGTAATTCAGCAAAGTCTACGATTATTACAATCGAGTTAATGACCTCCATTTATTGAATCTAACATATTTCCTACTTCCCAATCTTCTTTACCTAGAAAATTATCTACGTATAATTTTGCATCTTTAGACATTTGGTTATCCGGAAATCTGTCAATTAACTCTCCATACGCCACCTTAGCCTTCTCTACATCTTTAATTCTCTCTTCAATTATTCGAGCCTTATTCATCATATAGTTTGGCGTCTCCTCTGTCTCTGGAAACTCAAAGATCAACTTATCCAATATATTCACTGCTTCCTGATATTGCTGCATTGCTTCAGCTCCTTTTGCAGCAAGTTCCAGTATTGCTGCCGTTTTCTCATGATGAGGATGCTTAACCACAAAATCATTAGCGGCTTCATACAATTCTTTACCAGCCTTATGGACGTCCGATGGAATTGCTTCAAGTAAAGCATTATTGTACTTTTTCAATGCTTCAATTTCCGCAGACACATCTTCCGTACTTAAAGGAGCGACCTCCTCTACACTAGTATTTTCAACTGTTGCTTCACAAGAAACAACCGCCAACGATAATAACAAACTTGAAATTACAATTTTCATATTCATTTTATTTACTTGGAAACGACATTCTATAATTTACATCAACTTTACCTTTAGAGATATCAGTCAACTTCTTTTTCATCAATCTTTTTTTCAATGGATTCAAATAATCTGTAAATAATATACCTTCTATGTGATCATACTCATGTTGAATAATTCTAGCTGCCACTCCAGCATATTTTTCTTCATGAAACTTCCAATTCTCATCAAAATATGAAATAGTAATAATAGACTTTCTAGAAACCTCCTCTCTAATACCTGGAATACTCAAGCAGCCTTCCGCAAACAACCATTCTGTACCTTCTTCCTCTTCTATTATAGGATTGATAAACACCTTTTTAAAATTCTTTAAAATCTCAAAGTTTTTAGCTTCTTGTTCATTCTCAGGTTCTTCATCAGCAAAAGGAGCAGCGTCCACAATGAATAATCGAAGTGACTTTCCTATTTGAGGTGCTGCCAATCCAACTCCCTGAGACTTGTACATTGTATCAAACATATCTGATATAAGAGCCGAGACATCCTCACCCTCTTCAATTTCTTCACATTCTTTTCTCAACACTGGAGAACCATAAGCATAAACCGGTAGTACCATTCTATTTTATCTATTTGTTAAATCTCTACAAAATTGGGTATAATTTCTTTCGGGTGCAAAATTTAAATCGCAATAATTCTTAATTTTGACTTCAATTCAAATTTAATGAAGTTATACTTTGGAATATTAATAAGTGTTGCAACGGTACTAATCAGTTGTGAAAAGGCTCCGAAATGCTGGGGGAAAATCATTGTAAATTCAGAAGAAATAGTTAGCGACACTACATTATGTAGTAATTGTACTTTTTTAGGAAATGAGAATTCTGGCTATGTAATCAACTCTTCCAATGATTTAAATAGGTTTTATTCCTCTTATTTTAGAGCGGGAGATGGTTGCGTTTTAAATGAATTTAATTTAGCAAAATACTCACTTCTAGCATTACCAACTTACACTACGTGTAAATACAAACTTAAAAAAAGCCTAACCATTGACGATATTGACAAAACGTATAACTATACCATAGAAATTGAAGAATGTGGCACCTGTAATGAAAAAACTTATCGAGCCAACTGGATTGTTATTCCTAAGATTAAGGCAGGGTATTCCGTTTTGTTTAATACATTGAGGATAAGGAAATGAATAAAACTCAATTAAATAACGATTACTGGGATAAGCGATATCAAAAAAAAGAAACAGGTTGGGATATCGGCTATCCTAGTCCATCTTTTTTGGAATTTTTTAAAGAAATAAATAAAGAAAGTAAAATTCTTATTCCAGGCTGTGGTAACAGTTATGAAGGTGAGGCTCTGCATAAGTTGGGGTTTAGTAACATCACTTTACTAGACTTTGCAGCAACTTCAAAACAGAACTTCCTAAAACGTTACCCTCATTTTCCAATCAGTCAATTCATCGTTGGTGACTTTTTTGAAATGCAAGATCAATTTGATTTTATCTTGGAACAAACTTTCTTTTGCGCACTACATCCTTCTTACAGAAAGGACTACGCACAAAAAATGAAGGAGTTATTATCCCCTAAAGGTAAATTAGTAGGTCTGCTTTTTAATGAACCGCTCAACACAGACCATCCTCCATTTGGTGGCAATAGAAATCAATACGAAATACTGTTTAGCAAACATTTTTCAAAGGTAAAAATGACACCAGCCGTTAATTCTATTCAGCCAAGGAAAGGTAAAGAACTCTGGATTGAAATAGGGCATTAAAAGTGTACTTTTTCAACAAAAAAAATCAATTACACATCATTTTGTTAAAAGAAACTTAATTCTAAATGATAGAAATTTAAGCTTCATACCTATTTTTGGACTGACAACAAACAGACAACCAAACAACATGACAAAATCTTTACTTGCAGTAACAATCTTATTGCTATCCTCATCAATATTTGCACAGAAAGGCTATTGGGATAAATCTAAAATTGGATTTGTTATTGGACCAAAATTCAATAGTAGTGAAGTTATAAATGGTGCTCAAAGCACTAGTTACACCTATGGAGAAAAAGGAAGTTTCAATTTTGGAGCAAACATGATTACTAAATTAAATGACATCATTGCTCTTAATTATGGGATAACCGCTACTTGGAATTCTATGGAAAGAAAAGATAAATGTGAAACATGCGACTCGCCTGTAGCACTAACTAGCAATTTAAAATACCGTTATATTACTATTCCTTTACAAGCACAAGTTTATTTTCAAAATGATAGACTTGACATTTTTGGCATTGCAGGGTTTAACTATAATTTTTTAACACGTTCTTTTGGTGATTATGCTAGTGCAGCAGGATCTTCTTACGAGTTAATTAACTTAAAAGAAAATACATCAAAATCATTGTATGGACTGGAAGTTGGTGCAGGAATTGATTATAATCTTTCATATAGAGGAAGTTTCAGATTGAATGTAACTTACCAACATTACTTGAACTCTTTTAGTACAACTCCTGAAGCAAAAATGAGCGCAATTAGTATTACTCCAGGTATTTTTTATCAGTTTTAATGTCTATAGGTGAAATTCTCATATTGGTTTTTGTTACAATAGCTTTTATCTTTGGCATATGGGGCGGTCTTAAACTATATAAATGGAATGCTAGAGACAGAGCCCAAATAGAAGAAAAGAACAAAAATAAAAAGTCGTAACGGTATGTTTGGAAATAACAATATGCAAGAAATGATGGCTAAAATGCAGGAAATGCAAGGAGCTGTTGAAGCATCAAAAAAGAAATTAGAGTCCATTTATGTCAAAGGTGAATCTGATGATCAAAGGGTGAGGTTTGTAATGAATGGCAACAGACGCGTAAGTGATGTAAGCATTGATGAATCATTGCTCGGACCTGAACATAAAATTGCATTAGAAAAAATGCTAGAGCAAGCTTTCAATAAAGCTTTAGAAAATGCTAATAGCATCAACGAAGGCGAAATGAAGAATACTGCAGCAGGCATGCTGCCAGGAATGGGATTATAATAGTATTCCAAAATATTTCAAATGGGACTATTCGATAAATTTAAAAGCAAGAAAAAAGACGCTGACTCTGATGTGAAAGCCACTACAGATCAGGTAAAAACTCATTTGCGTGCCACAAATTATCCCATTAAAATTTTAGTTGCATGGGGAGAAGCCATTGATGGAAAAAGAGAAATAAGAGATTGGTTAGCCAAAAATGGCTATCCTGAATTAGCTGTTTTTTGTTTTGCTTTAAAAAATGAAACTTCTGCCCAAGATTGGTTAATTAAAAATGGCTATCCTCAATTTGTGGCGTTAATCAAAGCAATTGAAGGTGAAAAAAGCGCTCAAGATTGGTTGATGAAATACAAATTTGAAATCCTTCTTCATATTTCAGCCGCTGCAGGAGGGAATGTAGACTCCAAAAGATGGTTACTCAATACAGATAAAATATACGCTGCATTAGCAAATAAAATGGGTAGAATAAAAGATGATATTGAATGGAACAACAATTCAATACACACTTTCAATCCTTAAAATTAAAACAAATGGACATTAAAGCGATTATCATAGATGACATCAAAAATGCACGAGATAATATCAAACTAGATTTGGAGTCTTACTGTCCCAATGTTTCTATAATCGGTGAAGCAGAAGGAGTTGTTTCTGGTGCTAAATTAATCAAAGAAACTAACCCTGATGTAGTTTTTCTAGATATCCAAATGCAGGACGGAACAGGTTTTGACCTATTAGAAATTATAGGCAATCAAGACTTGAAAGTAATCTTCACCACAGCCTCAGATGAGCACGCCATAAGAGCATTTAGAATGTCTGCAGTGGATTACTTATTAAAACCTATTGATCCTGACGAATTAGTTGAAGCGGTAAAGAAAATTGAGCAATCAAACTCATTGTCTAAAGACAATTTTGAAATCCTTCATCAAGGAATTCAAAATCATCAAACCATTACCAGGCTTGCATTAAACACACTAGAAAAAATTCACATCATTGAAATTGCAAATATTGTCAGATGCGAATCAAGTGTTAATTACACAACTTTTTTCTTGGCAGACAAAACAAAATTAATGGTTACTAAAACTCTAAAGGAATATGACGAGTTACTCACTCCTCTCGGTTTTATTAGAGTACATCAAACGCATTTAGTCAATGCTAAATTGGTTAAAGAGTTTGTAAAAACAGATGGCGGTTATTTATTGATGAAAGACGGAAGTACTGCTCCTGTATCTACTAGAAAAAAACAAGCAGTAGTTGAAGCATTGTCATTAATCTAATTTTTGTACGATGTCTCCAGACAAACGCTTCATCCCATTTGATGCACCAATAGATCATTTCTCACTACCTCAAAAATTTACCTTCCCTTTTTATTATACTCCGCATCCATTAGCAAAATTAGCAGCATCTCAACTACAAGAATATCTAATAAATCAATCAGATTTTGAACATAATTTTGGTTTAGACCCTTCTGATGAAAGTTTAATTATTGGCAAAATGTTTGGCGTATTAGTTGTCCAAAATAAAGAAGGCAAATTAGGTTTTCTTGCGGCTTTTTCCGGAAAACTAGCAGACCAAAATCATCACGACATATTTGTCCCACCTGTTTTTGATATGCTTTATGAAAACAGCTTCTTTTTAAAACAAAGTAAAGTTGTCAATGAAATCAATCGACAACTAGAACTTATTGAATCAGATCCTAATTTTATTGAACTTAATCGCACCCATGAAAAATTAGCACTTGCTACGCAACAAGAAATTCAACAAAAGAAACAAGCGTTGAATAAAGCGAAAAAAGAAAGAAAAGAAATTCGTAAAAAAGCTGAAAAAGAAATGTCTGCTGTTGATTTTGCTGCTTTAAAGGAAGCACATAAAAAGGAAAGTTTAAAACAACAATTCTTTTACAGAGAACTTACTCATCATCTTACGGAAAAATTGGAAAAAGTAAGTACTGCACTTACAAAGTACACTGACCAAATAAAAGCACTGAAGCAAGAAAGAAAAGAAAAATCTAACGCCTTACAACAAGAATTATTTGAGCAATATACATTTTTAAATTCAGCCAAAGAAAACAAAAGTTTATATCAAATATTCAATGAAGGTTTCAATATTAACCCACCAGCAGGTGCTGGAGAGTGCGCTGCTCCCAAACTACTTCAATATGCTTTCCGCAACGATTTAAAACCAATTACTATGGCAGAATTTTGGTGGGGAGTGCCACCAAAATCGGAGGTTAGAGCACATGCTCACTTCTACCCTGCTTGCCGTGGGAAATGTGAACCTATACTGAATCACATGTTGTCTAACATCGAACTAGACGAAAACCCCATGGAGAAGAATTTTGCTAAAGACAAAATTATTGAAATCATATATGAAGATGATTACTTCCTTGCTATAAATAAACCTCCGGAATTACTTTCTGTTCCTGGCATCAACGTGCAAGACTCGGTATATACAAGAATGCAAGTAAAATATTCATCTGCAACAGGACCACTTATCGTACACCGATTAGATATGAATACTTCTGGACTGATGCTAATTGCCAAGACCAAAGAAGTTCACAAAATGCTACAAGGTCAGTTTATCAAAAGAAAAGTAAAAAAAGAATACGTAGCTATTCTGCAAGGTCATGTAGCCAAAGATAAAGGCAAAATTTCGTTACCACTTAGAGTTGACCTTGATGATAGACCTAGACAATTGGTTTGCTATGAGCACGGAAAAAAAGCTGAAACAGAATGGGAAGTAGAGAGTAGAACAGAAAAAACTACAAGAATTAGGTTCTTTCCTATCACCGGTAGAACACATCAACTAAGAGTACACGCTGCTCATCCTGATGGTTTGAACACCCCTATTCTTGGTGATGATTTATATGGCAACAAGGACGAACGATTGTACTTACATGCACATAAAATTTCACTTTTACATCCTATTAGCAGAGTTCCAATAACCTTTGAAGCTAAAGCAGCATTTTAGTAGCCATTTGGAACTCTTCAGGATAATTACGATGTTTGACACTTAATAAACCTGCCCGTAATATGAATCCATTAGTAGACGCTTATATCAGCCAATCCCAATCTTGGCAACCAGAAATGACCACATTAAGAAGTTTATTACTTGAATGTGGGCTTACTGAAGATTTTAAATGGCGAGTTCCTTGCTATACGCATAATGGCAAAAATGTTGTTTTAATCGGTAAGTTTAAAGAGTATTGTACTTTAAGTTTTCTAAAAGGTGTATTAATAAAAGACACCAACAACATATTGGTATTACCCGGTGAACATTCACAATCTGTGAAGATGGCTAAATTTACGAGTATTCAAGAAATTCAAAACATTACTACTACATTAAAAGCATATATTTTTGAAGCTATTGAAATAGAAAAAGCAGGATTAAAAATACCAGCCACAAAATCAAAAATCCTTGACTATCCAGATGAATTAGTTGCAAAAATGGAAGCAGATAGCAATTTCAAAACAGCCTTTGAGAAACTTACACCAGGTAGACAAAGAGGATACAATATGTTTTTTACTGCTGCAAAGCAATCTAAAACAAGAATCACTAGAATAGAAAAATACGAAGATAGAATCCTCAAAGGTTTTGGAATCAATGATTGTGTTTGCGGTCATTCTAAAAGGATGCCAGGATGTGATGGATCTCATAAATACCTATAACTTTTCCCCTACTGTTCTTAACATTCCACATTAGTCAATAAAACATTCCAAAATTGTGGAAATAAATTCATCTTTCATTTTGTTAGGTTAATAATCTATAAAGTAGACATTAATCATTATTTACCTCGATTTAACTCATCCTATCTAAAATTCAATCCATTTTTTTATTAAATTCGGGACAAATAAATTTAAACAAATAAAAAAAATGGGATTTTTTAAACGAATTGGAGACATATTCAGGTCAAACGTGAACGATGCATTGGATAATGCAGAGAACCCTGAGAAAATGATTAAGTTAATGGTAGTGGATATGAAAGAATCCATTACACAGTCTACTGCTGCTTTAGCAAAAGCAATGGCACATACAAAGCAGATGGAAAAAAAGAAAAATTTCCACAAAGCACAATCTGAAGCATGGCAACAAAAAGCAATGGCTGCATTACAAGCAGGCAATGAAGAATTGGCTAAGAAAGCTTTGGCTAAGAAAAATACTGAGGACCAAAACTACGCACAGTACAATGGTATGTTTGAACAAGCAGATGCTACAACTACCAAATTGAAAGGTCAATTGGAGAAATTAAAGCAAAAATATGACGAAGCAAAAGCAAAAGAATCAATGTTGATTGCTAGAAGCAAAAACGCAGAAGCGCAGTCTGATATTGCTAAAAACATTGGTGGATTTAATGAAAATGCATTTGCTAATTTCGACAAATTTGAAGAGAAAATAATGGAAAAAGAAGCGGAAGCAGAGGCTTTTACTGATATGTCTTCTGTTGAAATCGCTTTAGATGATGAGTTTGAGGCACTTGAAACTAATGCTGCTGTAGATTCAGAATTAGCAAAACTTAAAGAAATGATGAATAAGTAATCATTTACTTACTTATCTAATGTCACTGTAAAGTGACCATTATAAAACATTAAAAAACAAATAATAATGCCAAAATTTAAATTATTACATACTGGCGAAAACCAAGCCCTAGTAAACGAAACTTATAAAAAAATTGAAGGATACATCTCTGAGTTATTTCATGATGATGAAGTCATTAAAATTGACGACATGTTTTCATTTTCATTTGGAACTGTAACAGTAAATATTCTTATTAGACCTTGGCACAGTGAAGATGTTCTAGTAGATGTATTTTCATACTTAGCAGAAGAAGTTGAATTATCAAAAGATCAGTTAGATGAATTATTAAGATTGAACGCAACTATTCCTTTTGGAAGTTTTGGTCTTTCTATGGAAAATTCGGTAAAATTCTCTTATACTTTAGCCGGAAAAAATATAGATATGAATGAGTTCTCTGCTGCGGTACAAAATATTGCTGCTATTGCAGATCAATATGATGAACAATTTGAAATTGTTGCCAACTAAAATATAAATACTTATGTGGGTTATTGGAATTATCCTAATAGCAGTAGGAATCGGACTGTTCTTTTACAAGAAAAAGTTAGAAGATAAACTACTAAATGTAAAATACTTTGATAAAACAGATATCAATTCTGCGGTAGATACTTGCTTGAGTGTTTCCAAGGAATTAGGAAGCGGTCACTATTCTCAAATGGTAAAAATTGAAGCAAAAGCTACAATAGACCAACCCATAATTGCTGAATTTAGTAACCAAGAGTGTGTTTATTTTGAAGCTTCTGCCGAACATGAATATGAAACATTAGTAGAAACAAAAAATGACAAAGGAAGAGTAATTAGAAACTGGATTCCTGGAAGTGAAAAAATAGGTTCCGTGAAAGAAGGTGGTCTGTTCATTTTGAAAGACAATACTGGCCAAGTAGAAATTGATATACAAGGCTCTGAATTGACTATCAAGCAGTCAGTAAAACAATTTAAATCTTCTGGAAGATCTAAAGATTTTTCTTTTGGTTCATACAGCCCACGTTCTGATAGAGATTTTAAATCAAAAGGGTATTCTATTTTAGAAAAGAACATTCAATTAGGTACGCAATTATTTGTTATTGGTGAATTACATGATAGAAATGGTTCTCCAATGATTGGCTTACCTAAAGAGAAAGGAAATCCATTTATGGTTTCTATTCATTCCGAAGAAAAAATAATTGGAGGGTTGGAAAACAAAACTAAGAATGTATTTTACGGAAGTATTGCCTGCATGATTATTGGAGCAGGATTAACTGCCTATGGATTAATAACAACATTCCTGTAATCAACAAATAAGTATTTAATAATATTGAGGCTAATCTTAATGATTAGCCTCTTTTTTTTATATTTTTATAGCATGAATAGAGGTTTATTAAGAATTGTAGTAGGTGCTATAGCTGGAGGTCTTGGTTTTTATCAAATTTTCTCTACAAAAGAAGAAATTGAAATTCTTCAATTAGTCTTGGCTGGATATGGTTTATTTTCTATCGGAATGGGAATTTACTATTTGCAAAAAGATAAAAACGAAAAAACATAAATATATGTACAAAATAATTTTACTAGCAGCCTGTGTAGCGTTACTAAGTTGTAGCACTAAAAACAATAACACAACTCAAGCAAAAAACTCAGAATCCGCAGTGTCTACCAAAGAAAAAACAATTAAGCTAACTCCCTTACAGACGAAGTATACTGTTGCTGTAGGACAAAAGATGGAATATACTGCAAGTGTACATGGTTCTGTTGGAGCAACAACTAAGGTTACTACTGACGAAAGTATTGTTAAATTAATTGACACAGATTTTAAGTATAACAATCCATCTAAAAGTGATATGCCTGGAGGAGACTCTGGTAAAAGAACATACACTTTTGAAGCTTTACAGCCAGGTATTGGTTCTTTAACAATAGTAGACTCTTTCCAAGGGGAAGTACAAAACACTTACGAATTAGAAATTACTGTTGAGTAGATCTTAAACAAAAAAAACTTCTAAATACATGTCTAGTGCATTAGAAGTTTTTTATTTTCTCTATAGTAAAATGCTTACATTTTCACCAAATACTTTCCTTTCTTAATTGGAATAACATTTGTTTGATTTGGCGTCAAGCAATACTTGATATCCTCATTTAAGTTCAAATCACGTAACCTTCTTCTATGAGAAGACGCTTTCAAATACCCGTTGATATTCTCACTTGCAGACCTAAATAAATACTTTGCAGCAATAGATGAATCAAAATCACTTCTAAACTTACCACTTTCAAGTAATTTATCTACAAATGCTCCTGCACAAATAGTATCTTCCAAGCAAAATGTTTCTTTCCAGCCAGAGCCTAGTAACAATACATTTCGCTTTTGTTTGATTAGCCAATCACTTAAAGCATCTAAATTCAGTAGCGATCCGATAACAACAGTTTCTGCTTTTCGAGCCGTGTGAATAGCCATAGTGCCGTTTGTAGTAGTGATAACAATAGTTTCGCCCTTGTATTTTCCATCCACATACGATAGTGGCGAGTTTCCTAATGTAAATCCATCCACAATCTGACCTTTTCGCTCTGCTGCGACAATAAACCCTTTCTTTTTGTATTCTAACGCCTCTTCCAATGTGGCTACAGGAATCATTTTCTTAACACCACCTTCAAATGCTGCACACATAGCAGAAGTAGCACGAAGAACATCAATACAGACTACTATATCAACGTCTTCATTATATAATTCATATGAACGAGGAGTGAAGCAAACTTCTACCCTTGGTTTTCCTTTAGGCATAATTAGGCTTTATAAAATGGTAACTTAACAACTTTCGCTTTTACACTTTTATTTCTAATATCTAAGTATATTTCAGAACCTTCCGCTGTAAATTCGTTGTTTACATAACCTAATCCTATCGCTTTCTTCAATGATGGAGATTGCGTTCCCGAAGTTACTCTTCCTATGTTATTTCCTTCAGCATCAACGATGGAATAATCATGTCTTGGAATTCCTCTATCTATCATTTCAAACGCGACTAATTTCTTAGTAACTCCTGCTTCTTTTTGTTTTGCTAAATTATCACTATTGGTAAATTCCTTTGTAAATTTAGTAATCCACCCCAGACCTGCTTCAAATGGAGAAGTAGTATCATCAATATCATTACCATATAGACAGAATCCCATTTCTAATCTTAACGTATCTCTAGCAGCTAAACCAATCGGTTTAATACCAAACTCTTCACCTGCTTCAAAAACTTTTTTCCACACTTCTTCTGCAACTTCATTTGGAATATATAATTCAAAACCTCCACTACCAGTATAACCAGTTGCAGAAAGAATTACATTATCAACTCCAGCAAACGTTCCTTTGGTAAAGTGGTAATATTTCACTTCAGATAAATTTACGTCTGTCAACTTTTGCAATGTTTCTGTAGCCTTTGGTCCTTGAACCGCCAATAAAGACATTGAATCAGAAATATCTGTCATTTCTACACCAAAAGTATTGTGTGATTTAATCCAATTCCAATCTTTTTCAATGTTAGATGCATTAACAACCAATAAATACTCTTCATCAGACATTTTATAAACCAACAAATCATCCACAATACCACCATCATTATTGGGTAGACAAGAATACTGCGCTCTACCATCATATAATTTTGAAGCATCATTAGTAGTTACCTTTTGAATTAAATCCAATGCCTTTGGACCTCTCAAAATAAATTCCCCCATATGAGAAACATCAAAAACCCCTACTCCAGTTCTCACTGTTTCATGTTCTGCGTTTACCCCTTCATATTGAACAGGCATATTGTAACCTGCAAATGGTACCATCTTAGCGCCTAATGATTCATGTATATGTGATAATGCTGTATTTTTCATAGAATTTTTGTTTTTAATATATAAGTATTGCAAATTTAATCATCCTAATGAACTTGCTTAATTTTGAGTAAGATTTTTTCGAAGTATTAAAACATTTAAATCTATTTATGGAATTTGAATGTTATTGTAATTTTCCAATACAGTTAAACGATTAAAGAGTATTGCTTACATTTGATGAGATATAATTGTAGTAAATAAAAACTTCTGAATGCCTATCATCATCGTAATACTTTCATTTTTATTAATTGGATTTCTGATATTCAAACTAAACCCAAAAAAACAAAAAGAATGGATTTTACCTAGCGAATCATTCCCTGAAAAGTGGAAAACTATTCTAATCGATCAAATTGCTTTTTATAGGTCATTAACAGAAGATGAGAAAAAAAGATTTGAATATAAAGTACATGAGTTTCTCTTAAATTGTAGCATTACAGGAGTAAGAACTAACATAACCGACCTAGATAGAATATTAGTTGCGGCTAGTGCCATCATCCCCATTTTTAGTTTCCCAAATTGGAAGTATTACAACCTTAAAGAAGTGCTAATTTACCCAACTATGTTTAATGATAAATTTGAAACCGAAGGGTCCGAAAGAAGAATAATGGGCATGGTGGGCAATCAATATATGGATGGGCACATGATCCTATCTCAACAATCTTTGAAACACGGATTTCAAAATGAAACAGACAAGAAAAACACAGCCATTCATGAGTTTGTTCATTTAATAGATAAAAAAGATGGCGCCATTGATGGAATACCAGAGATTTTAATGGAGAAACAATATGTTATACCTTGGTTAGACTTCATAAATAAAAAAATGAATGAGATTTATGAGGGAGAGTCTGATATCAATCCATATGCAGGAACTAATCAGGCAGAATTCTTCTCCGTGGCCAGTGAATACTTCTTTGAACGACCAAAATTGCTAAAGAAAAAGCATCCAGATTTATATGATCATTTGGAAAAATTATTTAGACAGGATATGTCAGAGAAAAATCTAAAAAAATGAAATTTTACAAAAAAATATTTGCCGATAAATATGATTCGTTTATGTCGAGTATCGAAACTTCATTTCATGAAATTAGAGCTGAATTAATCGGCAATCTACAAGGCGAGATTCTAGACGTAGGTTCTGGCACTGGTGTCAATTTTGAACATTACAATGCTAATGCAAATGTCATAGCAGTTGAACCCTCTGCTTTTATGCTGGAAAAGGCTAAAGCAAAATTACCCGCTAAGGCAAATATCACCACTTACAACATGAGTGTTACTGACAATCAAATGGATTCAATTATTACTAAACATTCATTAGATTATGTTGTATGTACTTTGGTATTGTGCACCATTCCCAATCAACATTTAGCACTAAAAAAATTCAAAGAATGGTTAAAACCAACAGGTAAATTAATCATCTTGGAACACATTCATGCCGAAAAAAAAACAAACCGACTTTTGCACAATATAGCAAATCCCGCTTGGAAAGTTGTTGGCGATGGCTGCAATATAAATAGAGATACAGATGTTTTCATCAAAAAAGCTGGATTTAAGATGGAAAGTGAGCAATACTTTAAAAAGACACTACGTTTTTATCAAGGTATTTTTACTGTTTAAAACAAATTTTAAACTAGTTCTCCCCCATTCTCTCCACTTCCAGGTCCAATGGTAATCACTTGATTTGCTACCTCAATCAACGCTGAATTATGTTCTATAAAAAGAACTGTATTTCCTCGCGCTACAATGGATTGAAATAATTTTATTAAGGTTTGTATATCAAAATAGTGTAGTCCAATACTTGGTTCATCAAAAAGATATAAAGTAGTTCCTTTGCTCTTCTGCATTAAAGAAGCCGCTAACTTCAACCGTTGAGTTTCTCCACCAGATAAGGTATTTCCTGCTTGTCCAAGAATTAAATGTCCAACCCCTACATCTTTCAATATATTTAATTTCTCAATAATTGAACTTGAATCAAAAAACACTAATGCTTCCTGCACAGTCATTTGCAATATATCTCCAATAGAGCAATCCTTAATTTTGCATTTGAGTACAGTTCTGTTATACCTCATGCCTTTACAACTATCGCAAGTCAACCAAATATCACTCATAAAGTCCATACTCGTTTTTACTTTCCCTAGTCCAGCACAAATTTTACATTTACCATTTTTACTTTGGTAAGAGAAATCCGCTTTTTTTAGTCCCGCTTTTTTAGCACCTTCTGTTTTGGAGAATTCAAGTTTTAGTTGATCTATAATTCCGGTGTACGTAACAGGTGTACTTGTTCTACTTTGCATTAATGGAGTTTGATCCATCAATAAAACTTCTTCAAATTGATCCATTCCAAGCACCTCATCACAAAATACATTTCTATTCTTTTGCCAAGATTTGAACAACACCTCTCTTATTAAACTAGTTTTTCCACTTCCAGAAACACCAGTTACTGCTATTATTTGTTGAGCATAAAAATCTACATCAATATGCTTAAGGTTATTAGCAAATGCTCCCCTAACACCAAATTTTGCTCCCCGTTTTATTTGTTTTTTTTCAATGGCATTTTTCCTATTGTTCAGCAATCGGTATGTCACTGAATCCACTACAGAAGAAATATTTTCTAGTTTTCCTTGATAGATTATCTCCCCTCCTAGCCTGCCTGCACCTGGTCCCATTTCAATAACATAATCTGCCGTTTGAATAAACAATGGGTCATGCTCTACTACTATGACAGTATTGCCATTGGCAACAATACGTTTCAATAAATTGGACAAAACAATAACTTGTGCACTATCTAAACCAATGGTTGGTTCATCTAACACATAAATCACTCCGTACAAATGTGTGGACAATTGCCCTGCCAATGTTACTCGCTGACGCTCTCCACCAGACAAAGAATTTACTGCTCTATCCAAGGTTAAATAGCCTAATCCTAGATCTATAATAATCTGTAATGATTTTTTGACACCAGGTAAAACAACTTGACTAATGGCTAAAATTACATCATCAACCTTCGCTTCAATACCCTTTATTAATTCCAAACAAGATGTAATACTCAGTCGTGTTAATTCGTGAATATTTTTCTCTAAAAAAGTCGTATTTAACAACGCTGGTTTTAATCTACTTCCTCGACACTCTGTACATTCCACCTCATGCAATAGTTCTTCTACATTCTTGGTGTTCTTATTATGCAAAGTTCGTTGATACTCATCGTCAATATAATTACACAATCCTAACCATTTGGCCTGTAATTTTTGTACTCCTGTTCTTGATTTAGTAACATATTCCCAAGAAACATCCCACAAAGTTTCTCCTGTTCCATACAGAATAACATCTTTTATTTCTTTATCTAATTGACGCCATGGACGGTCCAAATTCCAATTGTTATTTTGAGCCGCTTCTCGCAATGTTGCCATAAACTGTCCTTTTGAATCTGCATAATATCCTATTGTTTTATTGGTAGATACCGCTCCTTCAAAAATGGATTTATCTTGATTTACAATAATAGCATCTGGATTGCATTTACGCTTTACACCAAGCCCTTCGCATGCTGGACATGCACCTAAATGATGATTGAAAGAAAAATGCTGCGCAGTGTAATTCTCTCCTTCGTGTTGGGATATCCTTGAATACAATAATCTAAAAGAATCATAAACACCTGATAATGTTCCTACCGTAGAACGTGTAGATGGCGCACCTCCTTTTCGATTGATCCCTATAGCAGGTCCCAAGCCTGAAAATGATGCTATTTCTGCCGAACTATTTTGCTGTAGGAAACTTCTATTATAAGTGGATAATGACTCCGTAAACCTAGCATTTGCTTCCGAAAAAATAGTTTCATACACTAATGAGGTCTTACCACTTCCAGATAACCCAGTCACCACTGTCAATTGATTTTTAGGAATGCGAACATTGACATTTTTTAACCCATGTGTTGTAATACCATTCAATTCTATTTGGTTTGCAATGTTTGGAATTGTTGCGGATTGTTTAATCTCTTTTCTAACTTTATGAAATTCATTTCTTGGAAATCCTTGATAAGTAACCTTCCCTCCTTCCTTTCCACACCTAGGACCTAATTCTATATGCCAATCACTATGTTGGATAATCAATTCATCTTGCTCGATACAAACAATTGTATTTCCTTTCTTTTTTATAGTATCAAATAACATCAATAAGGAATCGATGTCACTTGCATGTAGTCCGATACTTGGTTCTGTAATCACATAAAGTGTATCACCTGTATCTTTCTTTTGCAACTGGTTGGCAATTTTAATTCTCTGTGCCTCACCACCAGAAAGCGTGGTAGAAGACTGACCTAAAGTTAAATACCCTAATCCTATTTCTTGCAATAAATGAAGTCCAAGTATTATCTTTTTATGATTCGCAAAAATCAATGCTGCTTCATTAATTGATAATTTGTAAATATCTGCTATTGATAAACTATTAAATTTTACTTCCAGTGTTTCCTTATTGAATCTATCACCATTACAATCGCCACAAACTAATTCTACATTACCCAAAAAGTGCATGCCAATTTGAATTTTACCTGCTCCTTGGCAAGTTTCACAACGCCCTCCTTTGTTATTAAATGAAAAGCGAGATTTAGTGTATTTCCTTTTCTTAGATTCCGGTAAACTGACAAATAAATCTCGAATGTGATCTGACAAGCCCAAATATGTAGCAGGGTTACTCCTTGGTGTTTTCCCTATAGGAGAATGATCGATAAAAATCAATTTATTAATCGCTTCTAAATTCTCATGAGCGTTCAATTTTACTTGGCCTTCAACTTCTATTCCCAATTGCCGCTGTACTGCCCTTAACAATGTTTCTTTCACTAAACTAGTTTTCCCCACTCCCGACCGTCCACTTACTACATTAAGTTTACCTAATTGGAATGCAACATCTATATTTTTTAAATTCCTTTCCGAACAACCTATCAATCTAATGAACTTTCCATTGAATCTCTTTGGAATGAAAGTATCTTCATTCATTTTCTGAACTGCCCGGAAAGTAGGACTTACGTCAAATAATTGCTTGCTTTGAATGAACTTTTCAAATGCTCCATTAAAGATTAATTCACCTCCATTAATTCCTGCTTGAGGTCCAATCTCTATGATATGATCTGCACTTGAAATAGTTTCCAAATCATGCTCCACCACAATAACTGTGTTTCCTTTCTTTACTAATTCCTTGAAGTGATGAATTAACTTTACATTCTCTTCTGAATTTAACCCGATACTTGGCTCGTCAAAAACATACAACACATCACTCAATGGCACTAAAATTTGATTAGCCACTCTGATTCGCTGAATTTCACTTGCACTAAGTGATTTGGCAGAACGATCTATTGTTAAATGACCTATCCCCAAATCCTCCAACAACGCAATTTGTCTGGTTATTTTAGTTACAATTTCTTTGGCTACAGTTTTCCATTTATGATCCTCAATCCATGCTCTTAATTCATTTAGTTCCATGGTTACCAACTCGGCAATGTTCTTACCCTGAACAGTAACACTCAATGCATCATCGTTTAGTCTTGTACCATTGCATGATTGGCAAGTAACCGCATGTACATATTTTAAAATATTGGCATTTCTATCTCTTCTCAAAATATCAGACATGATAGGTATCATCCCTTTATAAAACCCTTCCTCTCTAGGTTTGGCTTTAATACCTGTCCATTTCAATCGAGATTCTAGACTGTGCTTTCCAAATGGCACTTTGATCTTCTCACTACCATATAAAATTACATTTTGCTGTGCAGTGCTGAGTTCATTCCAAGGAATATTCACATTAAAACCCTCTGCTTCGCAAACTTGATTGAGCACATCGATGGTCACTTGCGAATACATGATATATCCGTTAGGCAAGGTTGGCGCCAACGCCCCTTCACGAATAGACCTTCTTGGATAGATGATTAATTTATTCAAATCTATTTGCTCTTCTTTACCGATGCCATTGCATCGCTTGCACTTACCTGTCTCAGCATTGAAAGAAAATAATCCTCGCGTTAGTTGAATTTCCTTTTTTGTAGTGCCTGCTCTAGCAAATAACAAACGTAATAAGTCGTATATATCAGACATGGTTCCCACAGTAGATCGAGCATGCATTCCTGATGTACCTTGACCAATGGCTATAACAGGAGACAACCCTTCAATATTATCCACATCAGGGCGATTTAATTTACCTAAAAACTGACGTGCAAAAGATGGTAATGTTTCAAAATACCTACGCTGTCCTTCTTTGGCTATGATATCAAACACTAAACTAGATTTTCCGGATCCTGAAATCCCAGTCACCACAATAAACTTGTTGTGAGGAATTTTTAATGATATATTTTTTAAATTATTGGTTTTTGCCCCTTGAATTATAATTTCTGAACGTTTGCTTGATGTCATATCGTGAAATTAATAAAATAAGTTTTGAATACTAGTTCCTCAATAGATATTGAAAATTTATAAATCCATAATTTCAGTGAGATATTCTAAAACCATAAATAATAGTACAACTGAAATACAATTTACTTTTTTTCTTTTTCTTCAATCCACTTGGCCAAATACTTGGTACTTTGCAAAGAATGATGATGCAACACTTCTCCTATAAAGTTGCGTTGTCTATGGTTGTTCAGATTTTGAAATAATTCTTCTAATTTTTCTATCCAGAAATTGGCAAATAAAGGTCTAGCAAACTTATCATTAATGGTTTTATACCCAACTTCTTGCATTGCTTTCCAAGTCGTTTTATCTCGATAAAGATGCTTCAAATCATCTCCTAAATTAGAAAAATCATTACATACCAATCCATTCCAATTATCATCTATAATTCCTTCAGTTCCTATTGAACTTGTAATACTTGGTGTCCCATAAATCATTGCTTCCAATAGTTTCCCTTTTAAACCGGCACCAAATCTAATTGGAGCAAGTAAAACTCTTGCATTCTCAATTACCTCTCTTGCTACTTCTGCCCTGCCCTTCACTAGAAAACCTTCTTTTTCATTATGCAAATCTGTTACTTTCTGAGTTGGATACGCCCCATAAATATTCATATTTACCTCAGGAACAATACGTTTGATATGTGACCAATGTTTTTTCAATTGTAAAACAGCATCCCAATTGGGCTCATGATAAAAATTACCGATAAAAACAAAGTCCTTTCGTTCTTCAAAAGCAACCTCGCTTGGAACTACCTCATCAAAAACAATTGGTAGGTAAATCAACTTCTCCGAAGGGATTTGAAATTGATTTTGTAATAATTCCATCTCATATTCGGAGATGATTAGGCTCACATCTGCTCTAAGTAGACTGGCAAGTTCTCTTTTTGCTATGTCATTGAATAAATTAATTGGTAATTCTTTCTTTACTGCTTCTTGTCTCGCAAATCTCAAAAAATGTAAATCTTCTGTATCTATCACTTGAACAGCAGTAGGTACTTGTGCTCTAATTCGCCATCCAAATTGCTCTTCTGTCATGTATCTATCAAAAATGACAAAACTTGGTTGCAATTCATTAACATAAGTATCAAACGAACTATCATTCAATTTTATCCTTTGAAAAGACATATTTCTAGTAGATAAATCTTCTGCAAATTCGGAATGTGCTGCAGTACTGACAAAGGTTATTTCATATTCATGATCTTGTAACATTGTAATCAATTGCATCATTCTAGTGCCTGCAGCAGATGAGTTTGGTTCTGGCCAAACCTTTCCAATGATTAAAACTGATTTTTCCTTTGTCATGGTGTAAATTTAGGAGCATAGTATTTAATATCAAAAGGAAACGTTTACTTTTGCTAAATACACTAATAATCGGAAATGAAATTTATTAAGAAACACTACGGTAAACTTATTTTATTCACGCTACTTATTGCATTGATTTTTGGATTGACTTATGCCTACAACAGACTTCCAATTGTAACTGGATATGCTGCAAAAGATATGTGTTCTTGTGTGTTTATTGCAGAACGTGATCCTAAAAATGTTGAAGAAAATGAATTTCAATTCAGTTTGATAAAATATGCTGCTACTGAAATAGATCATGATAAAAAAACCGTTACCGCTACAGTATTAGGCATGGGTAGTAAGACTGCTTACTATCACCCTCAGAAAGGTTGTGCGGTAATGGAAGAATCAGATGCTAAAGATTTTCTAACACCTGTAAATTACACGAATGCAATTGCTAATCAAGAATTAGTTAGTAATACTAATATGCCAAATGTTGATTATACCGCATTGCAGAAAGCTGTAACGGCTCATTTTGTAGATGATGATCAGGAAAAGCCTTACGGCACGCGTGCAGTTGTTGTTTTAAAAGATGGGCAAATTATTGCTGAGCAGTATGCCGAAGGATTCGATAAAGACACCAAGCAAATAGGTTGGTCTATGACCAAAAGTATTTTTAGTGCTTTGATAGGTATTGGTATAGAGCAAGGTTATATAACAAATGTGAATGAAAATTCACTTTTCTTGGAGTGGAAAAAAGATGATAGAAAAGATATAACTATTAAACAATTACTCCAAATGAACACTGGTTTAGAATGGACGGAAGACTATGGCGATATTTCTGAAGCAACAGTGATGCTTTATGATAGAGATGACATGGTGAGTTTTGCTAAAAACACAGGCGTAGAAGGAGAGCAAGGAAAACATTGGGAATATTCATCAGGTACCTCTAACCTACTTTCAGGGTTGCTACGTCAGCGTTTTGGGGATTATGACAGTTATTTTAAATTTCCTTATGAGCAATTATTTGCCAAAATAGGCGCGCCTTCTTTTATCATTGAAACTGATCCGAAAGGAAATTTTGTAGCCTCTTCTTATGCATGGGCTAATGCTAGAGACTGGGCAAAATTTGGTCAATTGTATGCCAATGGCGGAGTATGGAATGGAGAGAGAATATTACCAGAAGGATGGACAAAATTCACAGCAGAAGTAGCCGAAGGTTCTGAAGGTGGTTACGGTGCTCAGTTTTGGTTACCAACCAATGAGGATTATCCAAACTCTCCAAAAGACATGTACTTTGCAGACGGTTTTCAAGGGCAACGCGTTTTTATCATTCCCTCAGAGAATGTTGTAATTGTAAGATTAGGACTATCAAGATTCAAAGAGTCTGAACCAAAGTATGATGAGTTGGTAAGTGGTGTTTTGAAAGCTTTGAAATAATGTTGAAATCTACTCACTTATGAGTATAGTTTACTTTAAAGTATTTTCATATTTTTGAACTATTGAAATACATTCAATCTCGTTCAATAATTTTGCAAATGATTTACAAATCAATATTAATACTGTTTTCAGTATTTTTTGGATATGTTGCTAATTCTCAATCCAAATACACCTCTTTTGAAAAGTCAAAAAATGGTTATGATACCATTAGTAAAAATGGAAAATTATTGATGAAAGGAGATATTTTTAAAAATGAAAATTTTGAATATCTCAACTCAAATGAAGCATACATTAAAAATTATCACAAAAGATATACTTATCTGAATGGGCAGTATGAAAACGTAACTAATCATTTATCTACCGTTTTAGCAGACGACACTAGTTCTAGAAGTTACAAAGGTTATTATTTGGACATTCATCCAAGTTATCTTTCAGATAGAGTTGTTCCAATAAGTTATCTTTCTAAAGGCGTTATTACCAACAGGGATTGGAATAAATTTAAAGCATATGTAAGAGATTCAATTGCGTTGAGAATACTAGCAAGTGACCAATCTCCTGAAGATTACCAAATACCATCTTACATTAGAGACAAAAATGGTCTATATGAAGCAGATATTTATGAATGGCCTCTAAACTGGAATGCCAAAATTGATTTTAATAAAACACCTACTAATTTTCTATATCCTTCATTGGCGCAATTAAACTATTCTCCACATCAGCGATTTAGATCAAAAATAGAAACAGACGCTAGAAAACTTCAATATATTTATACGGAAGTCCAAAACAAGACCATTCGTGAGAATATGCTTAAAGATGTATTGGAAATGCATGAATTTTCCGACACAATACGTGCTAGAAACGTACTCTGGGACGATTACTACCGAGATTATTCAAGTACGCATTATATACCATTATATGTAGATTCTTTATTGTGGAAATCGCAAAGTAAAAATCCTCATCATGGAGATATTGCAGACCAATTGATTAGCCAATATGGCAGTTATGAGCGATTTTTGGACTCGCCTGTAGTGGGAATTACCAGTATGCAAGTCAAAGCTTATTTACATTGGCTACAAACCGAACATCAAAAACAGTTAAATAAAAACAAAAAGTGGTACTATGTAGAATATGCATTGCCAACTCCACTGGAACTTGAAGGAATAGACCCCATTAACAACAAAATTACCATCCCTGCTTTCGACTTATCTCCTTGGACCATAACTAATGCAGACTACAAAGAGTTTTTAGACTATACCATTGATTCATTAATAATTACAATTGCCGGCCAACAACTTGGTCCAGATGGTTTACTTATTCCTACATTGGATGACTACTTGAACGAAACAGATATTTATCAGTGGGTAATCAACTGGAAGAATCTCAAAAACGTACATAATGACATTCGCTATTATGACTTGATAAAAAATGAAGGATTATTTTATCCTGAATATTTAGCTGATTCAACTAAACTGTTTGATTTTGATTACAGATACATCAAATACATTCATTACCAATATAATTTTCAATCTGCTGCACCATTAGGGCAACTGGAAGAACAAGATCATTTTGGGTATACAGAATGTGATAAACACATTTTGGAAACAAAAAATATTACTCAAAATTATTGGGAAGATTATAAAAATGGCAAAAACATGATACTAAGTAGTCCCAATAATACATGTCAAAATGCTGATGTAAGAAGTCATGAGGATCGTTCACAATTTATTGAAGAATTCAGAACAAATATTTACCCAGGTGTAATTTGTTATTCGGATCGCATCTGTGAAAGCTACTATGAAACACATCCTGAATTAGGAGATACTTGTTGTAAAATGGATGATTACGAAAATCAAAGATTACCAGAATATGATTTTACTAGTTTTCCAAATAATGCCATCACCAATATAACCTATAGACAAGCACTTGCATTTTATAATTGGAAGCAAAAACATAAGGGTTACGTTACGAAACATGACAACGCAATCATAGCTAATTACATTCCTGCTGAAAAAGAATGGATTGAAATTCAAAACGGAAAGAAAATAACTCACTCTGAAGAATCTTTTCAATACACTACTCCACTAGCCAAGTATGTAGTAAGGTTTTATCCAAGAAATAGCAAAAGTACTGTTCCAGGACTCCCAAAGATTTCTCAATATGCTAGACATCCTGGTGCTCAATTTAGCGCTAGCAAAACTGAAAGAAAAAAATTCTTGAAACTGATAAATGCTGATTTATCAGAGTATAATGAAGCAAATGATATTCAAATTATCAGAAATAAGACTTCTAAACTATGGGGGCTTTACACCAATGACAACGAAGTTAGAGAATTGGTTCCACAATCATTTCATAGCATTGAGTTTTTAAAAGATACTTTACAACATTTTGCTGAATGCTATAATTCCAAAGGTCAAAAAACGTGTTTTATTCCAAATAAAGTATACGAAAACATGGAAACTAATTTGTTTTTTGATGAAATAAACTATCGCAAAACCAATAATGGAAATTTTCAAGTTTTAGCTCAGAAAAGCAGCAATTGGGGTGTTTTAAATCCGCATAATGGTCAATTGATTTACGCATGTGATGCTGCTGATATAAAAGATATTCCTGTATTTTCTATAGATGGATTAAACTACTTGCAAAGCTATATTAACAAAAGGAAATCACAAGGTGATATTTCATTTATGCCCGATGGCAATGGGGATGGCGTTTTTTATGCAAAAAACAAACACAATAAATGGGGATTGTATCAAATGGACCAAGCAATTATTCCTGCTCAATATGACAAAATTGAAATCATAGGTTTTAATCCGAATTTTACATTAGTATGGAACAATAATAAAGTAGGTGTTTGGAGCGGAATATTCTCTGCAGGAAAAGAAAGTGTTCCCTGTCTATATGATGGTGCTAAAAGGATAAGACTTTCTGGATATTATTATCTCGCTGCACAAAAAAATGGTAAATGGGGTTATGTAGATTGGTACAACGGTGATATTTTACTTGATTTTAAATATGACACTTTTGAGAGTTTACCTTATTGTAAGGATTATAAAAGTTCATTTTATAAATAAATTATGAAAATACTAATTCTATTACTCATCTTTACCACAGCGACTAACTATGCTCAGTATTTTCAAACTGGTGCTAGTTGGAATATGGTGGTAAAAGACAATTTCACAATAAACCAACCTTCTTTCACCAACTCAGAAGGACTAAACTCTAGAATAGAAGGTGTTGAACATATCTCAGAGTTAAAAGGTTGGGATATAAAAATTCTTGGTTTGTTTAACTATAAGCGATTTTTCTACAAGTTTGATTTTAATATTTTTCAAGGATTTGAAGAGTACGAAGTAACCCATATCACAGAAAAAATTAGAGAAAGTTGGCCGCAAGATGTTAAATACATAGATACAGTGACTTTAGAACTTAATAATGAATATGTTTCTGTAGGCAATGAATTGATGTTTAAACTATCAAAACAACCCAACTCATTGTACCTTTCTTTTCAGCACATAATCAAATTTAATAATTACCATGCGGGAAGTGTTGCAGAAGATACTGAAATAGAAAAATGGCTTACCAATGTAAAACGGGACGTTAGATTCAATTTTGGAGCAGGTTATATTAGAACTAATGTCATGATCTTCGCAAAATATACACCATCTTTTAGACTTCAAAAACTTAGCAGAGGACTTACATTCTCTTACGTAGAAATAGGTTTTGCATTTATGGGGAGACCTCAACCATTTTTCAAGAAAAAATCTATTTATAAACCTAAACTGTAATATGAGAACCTTAATAATCATTTTATTTTTATGGGTCGGGCAGATTTTACATTGCCAGCATGTGGAATTCACTATTCAAAAAGCACACAAATCAAGCGTGTCCTCCATAGACTTTATTGAAGGTGATAAACTCCTTACTACAGACACAGATAGTACTACTGTGTTATGGGATATAAATACCGAGAAAGTATTTCACGTAGGAAAAAAAGGTGAATCTTCTTACAACACTTTAAATAACGAAAATTCAAAGTTTGGTATTGTAAAAATTGAGGATAACTCAATTCAACTTAGAAATAGCCAATTTCACGCAGAGATAATAAATGATTTCAGGCTTTTCATGAACACTTCACAAGGAAAAATAGTGTTTTGGACCAAAGAACAAAATGGAAATAAAATTTTAGTAATAGAATACTCAGAAAAACATAACCTATTTGTTCTTGGTTTGGATAATGGAGAAATCATCTTTTTGAATGCAAAAAATGGTAGATTAATAAAACGGATGACCATTCATAGTGATATGATTACCACTATGAGAATTGACAAGAATCAAGACCTGATTGCCACTGCTTCGAATGATAGATCCTTTTGCCTAATCAACTTAGCGACCAAAAAATTGGAAAAAAGATTGTTTGGAACAAGTTACCATTTTAAACATTTGCAATTTTCTGAAGATGGCAACAAACTTTTGTTTTCGGATGAAACAGGAAAATTGAGCATACTCAACTTTAGTAATAATGTCCCAGAATTAACTAGTTATACCAAGAACACTTCCAATTTGATGTACTTTGCTCCAACTCAAAATGGAATTACTGGTTGTACTGACAATAATAAAGTAATAACCTATGATTTAGAAAATGAAAAGTTGAACAAATCCAAATGGATAAAAAAGCAGTATCCCTACACCACAATGTACAGGGTCAAAAAAAGTGCTGACTTTACATTAAACACTAAATACTCACGAGTTACCAAAGGAGTTTTTTCATCAAGTAGAAAATACTTCGCTGTGCTACACCATCTGCACTACCCAAAAGAAGATGATTATTTTTGGAGAATATCGTTAATTAATGCTGAAACACATCATGTAACCAATATCAAGGCAGGTTATTCCGCTTTTGATTTTTACAAAGACCATTTAATATATTTAAACTATGATTATAAGTTTGCGGAAGCGGAAAATAAAAATTTAGACAAATTAACACTGCCATCTGGAATAATGGAGAAATTTGCGGTTTTGAACGATAGTATAATACTCTACTTAAAAGATTATGAGTTCTTCAGTTATAATCCAGAAAGTCAAAAAACATCCAAGGTAACTTGTGAAAGTATACCAAAAGGAAAAATCTCTTTTAAACACAACTTGTTTTTCGCACAAGAAGATGACGCATTAAAAATCTATACATTTCAAAATGATTCATTGCGTTTAATAAATACAATCAATGAAGACGCTATTCAATTTGATATACACAAGAACCAAAATACCATTGCAATAATTACGGAAAATGGTTTGATTAAATTTTATAGATTGGATAAAATTGATCAGCCAGTTTCATTTGCTACTTCATTTTACGATGACTTTGCCTTCTTTGATAAAGACCAGCATTATTTTATTCCCAAAAGTAAACTAGAATTTATCGGAATCAACTACAACAATAATTATGTTTTCCCTTATCAGTTTGACAAATATTTTAATAGGCCAGACATTGTGCTTGGAAAGACTGGCCTAATCTCCGAATCATTTGAACAATTACTAGCCAAAAGTATTTCGAAGAGAACATTGACCACAGAAAATTTGACTCTTCCAAATTTTGAAGATATTCCTGTAGTTTCTATTCTTGAAAAAATTGAAAATCAAGATTCGATTTCACTTAAACTACGCATAAAAAGTACAAATAAGGAAGGTAAAATAATTTGCAAGATTAATGATGTTGCTTCATTTCAACAGGAAGTTACTGTTGAAGATTCAGAGATAAGTATTCAGGTTCCAAAAGTAAGTGGTGTCAACAAATACGAGGTAAGTTTTGCTACGAATGATAATATAGAAAGTGTAAAACAATTTTTTGAATTTGAATCCCAATTAAATAATTCCAAACCTAATCTTTATGTTGTTTCAATTGGTGTTTCCCAATATGAGCAAAAAGAGTTTAATTTAGTTTATGCCAATAAAGATGCTAATGATTTTGATCAATGTATTAAAGAGCAATCTAAAAACAAATATGAAAACATCTATTCGTTAGTAATTACTGATAAAGATGCTACAAGAAGTAATATTCAAACTGGTATAAAAGATTTCCTGGCAAAGAGTAGTATAAACGATGTTGTAATACTCTTTATGGCAGGGCATGGCTTGTTAGACAAGGATCTGAACTACTATTTTGGCAATAGTGACATTGATTTCTTATCTCCGGAAACCAATGGAATTTCATTTGATGAAATTGAACAGATGCTAACAAGTATTAATTCCAATAAAAAACTTCTTATTATGGATACATGTCATAGTGGTGAAGTAGATAAGGAAGAAACCACTGAGGATGATGAGTTACTTTCACAAGATAATTCCGATATAGTTTTTAGGAAAGGAACGAAGCAATACAAGACTACATCAAAGCAAACTACATTGGAATTATCCAAATCCATTTTCTTTGACATGAACAATACTTCTGGCGCCAACGTCATAGCAAGTGCTTCAGGTAATGAATTCGCCATGGAAACCAATGAATTTGAGAATGGAATATTCACCTACGCATTAATGCAAAGTCTCACCGATAAAAAAGCCGATACCAACAAAGATGGTCAACTATGGCTAGACGAAATTAGAAATTACACCTATAATCAAGTTGTCATTATTTCTGATGGCAAACAACATCCAACTGTAAGGTCTGAGAATTTATTGACTAATTTTAGAATAAAATAAAACTCATTTTTAATCGAATTCCTAATGGACATCCTAGCACTCTACAACCAACATAACAACTTCGGTAGGTTATTAAACATGACTTACGAGGTTATTGAACCAGGAAAAGTCTCCTACCATCTTAAAGTTACTTCAGATTTATTGGCTACACCAATAGCGGCTCACGGTGGAGCAATTGCTGGATTTATGGATGCTATTGTTGGTGTTGCGGCTTTAAGCGCTGTAGCGCCTTTAAACAAAGTGGTAAGCACCATTGAGTTTAAAATCAATTACGTGCAACCAGCATTGCTTAATGATGATCTTAAAGGAATAGGTGAAGTCTTAAAGCTAGGAAATAGAATATTGACAGTGAGAGGTGATATTTACAACCAGAAAAATGAATTGGTTGCAACAAGTTTGGCTACCTTGAATGCTTACCCTATTGAGAAGAGTGGGATGTTGAATCAGTAGCAGCCAATTCTGCGGTTAAAGCATTAAAATTCTCTTGAGCTAATATGTAGTCTTTTTGGACCATCAAAGCGGCATTAAACATTCCTAATGCATTCTCTTTTTCCATTTTTTCGTTATAAATGAACCCTAAAAGATTGTATGCTGCTGCTCTGTATGCAACTTTTTGCACTCCATTCCCTCTATATTCCGCGTATTCTTCCGTAAGACTTTTAGGCGATAAGATAATTTCATTTAGCAACTCCTCACTTGCTGATAGATCCATCAACTGAATATAGTTATATGCCAATTCATATTTTAAAGAAACGCTATCATCATGAAAACTAAGCAACTCCTCACCGTACAAAATAATATCTTCATTTTTTTTCAATGCTTTGGCAGCATTATAAGCCAACCCCAATGTAGGTTCACAGACTTTAAAAGCTAAGGCTTTTGATGCGCATTTTTGCACAGATGAAAAATCATTAGTCAAATAATATAATTTAGCCAAAGTATCATAATAAGTATGATTATTACTGTCTAAAGCAATAATGTTATATACAGCAGACTTTGCAATTTGGTAATCATTAACCGTCATGGCATTATTATACTTACTCCACTCCTGATTTATTTTCGCAAGCGACTCCTCATTTCCATTGCTACAACTTACAGCTATTAATAGAAGAACGATAAAATACAATGTTTGCTTCATATGATACAAATATATTACTTTTGAACCAATGAATTCCATATACCAAAAACTTTTCTCTTCTATCTCCGGAGTACAACTAGCAGTATTTAGGTTTTTATTTGGCTTAGTAATTTTTTGGGAGGCAGGTAGATTAATATTTTGGAACGATGCTGCTTATTCTAAATATATAAATACAGTTTTTCATTTTAAGTACCCATTCTTTGAATGGGTGAAACAAGCACCTGATTCAATAATGTATGTAATCATTGCTGCGGTTGCTTGCTTGGCAATCCTTTTTTCTGTAGGTTTATTTCATAAAATTGTTTCTCCCTTATTATTTTTAGGCTACACCTATCTTGAGCTTATTGATATTAGTTACTGGAATAATCACTATTATTTTTACGCACTAATTCTGTTTCTTTTCATTTTTATACGCCCTACTTTCGTTATTTCTTACCATAAAGACAAAGTGAAAATAAGAAATGCAAAATGGTGGGAATTAAACATTCTTAAGTTTTTGGTTGTTCTGGTTTTATTTTATGGTGGAATAGCAAAATTAGTCAATCCAGATTGGATGAATGGTTCTGCTACAACAGCACTTATAAGTTTAGAATTGAGTAAAAAAGATATTTTTCTTTCTGAATCATCAATCTCTTTTTATTCATTAATAACTAAGTGGTTTGGGATAGGCATTGATCTGGTTTCTGGTTTTTTATTATTACATAGAAAGACCATTGTTTTCGGATTAGTATTTTTAATACCGTTTAACTTATTAAATTCCTATTTGTTCAATATTGGATCATTTCCTTATGCAATGCTTTCAACCTTATTTTTGTTTATACCCAATAATTGGTATAGACTTATATCAAAAACTAAAAAATTTGAGATTGTTGAGAATCATTCAAATGAAAAAAAGATTGGGATAATAACACTTTTAACCTTATTTATAGTAATACAAATTTCACTTCCATTAAGGCATTTTTTTATAGAAGGGAATTCTTTTTGGACAGGAGAAGGCAAACTTTATGCTTGGCATATGATGTCTGGTGTAACTCATGCTGAAACAAATAAATTTGTAGTCATTGCAAAAGCTCCATTCAAAAATAACCTGGAAAAACATACTCTTGATTTGGGACTTTATTTAAATGAAAAGCAAATAAAGGCACTTTCAAAATTTCCATATTTAGCCTTCCAATTTGCTCAGTTTGTAAAGTCTGAAATGCAGTATGAGGGATATAGTGACATAAAAGTTTATGCTAATATGAACATGGGGCGAAATGGCAGTGAAATGAAACCAGTAATCTCTCCATTTACCAATTTATTGGACGTCAAAATATCTTATACATCGCACAATAAATGGATTCTTTTATATTTAGATGAAGGTTACTAATTGTTTTCTTCGATTAACTCTGGCTTACTCTGTCCATTAATCAATTGCTCAAATTGACTTGAAAGTAATTCAATATCTAAATCTGACATATTGGTGTTTGAAATATCTAATACTTTCAATTTACAACTTTCATTCAAAAGTAGTTTTGATATTGGGTTATTCGACAGTTCAACTTCCTCCAATTTTGAAAAATTGGACAAATTAATTGACGTCATTGTATTGTTGTCTAGAAATAGTTCCAATAATGCACTATTCTTATTCAGTGTAGGAAAATTAACTATTCTACAAGATTGACATTCAATTTTTTGAATAGAGTCTAAATAAAATAACTCTTCTTCCAATATTGATATTGGATTATGACTTAAGTCTATTTTTTGAATTGCTGTAGAGTTAAATATAGACATCGGAACGTTCTGAATATTATTCTCGCCAATATCAATCTTTATTAATGAATCCAATTTAAAATCAATACCTTTTTCACTTAATTGATTATTTCTTAACTCTAAAACTTTAAGTGATTCTAATTCATTTTTGCTAACTTTAAATGTTAAAAGTGCATTTCCATTTAAAACTAACATTTGCAACTTGTTCAAACAACTGTTAGAAAACTCTATCTTTTCAATTTTGTTTTCAATTGCAAAAAATTTACGTAGATTACATAAACCATTGACTTCATCAATATTTGTAATATTATTGAATGAAACATCCAAAATTTGCAATGCAGAATAATCAACCAATGAAATAGGCAATGTCGAAATTTTATTATCCCCTATTTCATAAACTTCTATAGTTGTCGGATTTAATATTATCGGGAATTTCATCAAGTTGTTCCCAGATATTTTTATAGTTTTTAACTGTGATAAATTTGAAATAAATTGCATTTCATTAATTTCATTACCTGATACATTCAAATAATTTAAATTCTCACAACTACTTAAGGTGGTTGGTAATTCGCTAAAATTATTGTTTTTTAAGTTAATAATTTCTAGTTGCTTATTTAGTCCTATACTACTCGGTAAAATTTCTAGATTATTATTCCCGCATTTAAATACCTTTAGTTTCTTCGATCTAAATAACTTATCACTTAAGAATCTTAACCTATTATTTTGAATTTCTAAAGTTTCAAGTCTTGATAAAGCGTTTGATAATTCTATAAACTTTAAATTATTGGATGCTAAATCCAACAATCTTAAATTTGAAAAATTTGAAAAATCACAAGCGATTGAATCAATTGAGTTGTCTCTTAAATTTATTTCTTCTAAATTGATTAATTCTTCCAGAAATTTGGGAATTAAAGAGATTTTATTATCATGGATTACTAATGACTTTAAGTTTTTTAATTTTATAATTGAATCAGGTATTGCCTCCAATTGAGCATCAATAATCACCAATGTAGTTAAGTTAGGAGACGAAGCCAAAATATCTATTGTCTCATTCCAATTATTTTGAAATGACAATGTTACTTTATTCAAATTTTGAAACCTTGTTAAATTATTTTGTAGAGAAGTATATTTCTTTGGAACGATTAATTCCTTCACTTCTGAAGAATCTTCAAATAACTCACCCAAAACAAATGAATTAACAACCTGAGAGTAATAATTGAATGAAGTAAAAATAAACAAGAAATAAGAAACAAATCTAATCATTACTTAATTCTAATAATCCATCGAACACTCATATTGGTAACTCTAGTCTCGAGTCCATCTAAATTTGCTTGAAAACGATCACCACTTGTATTATATGCACGAATTGTTACTACAGTGCCATCATCATCCAAATAATCATTGGTATCCCCATTACCACTATCGTCATTATTTATCCAGTCAAGATTATTTGCTTGATCAGTTTGATATAATCCACTAGTAGTATTACCTCTTAAAAACCTTCCTCTAGAGGCATCTCCCGATTCTGATGTAGTTCCTCCATTCAAATTTGGCAGAACTCTACCATTTAAAGGACTTGCCCCATCTGCGACTGTTTGACCATTACACTCCATCCATCCTGCGGGTAAAGCAGGTACTCCTGTCAAATTTCCATGCCAACCAACAATACTACCAATAGGAATTAACCCATATCCGGCATTAGACCAAGCAGCATTACCGTTTGCATCTTGAGACATTAAAAAATCACCAGCGGTTGGTGCTCCTCCTCTTATCCTTACCGTTCCATTTACATCTAATGCTCTTGTTGGAGCGTTGGTTCTAATTCCAACTTCTTGAGTATTTAAATCCAATCTCATTGTTAAAACATCTGCATCAGATTCTGTGAAATCCAAGTATTGATCAGCAAAAATTGTCATTTCCGTGCCTCCTTCTGTTGCATATCCCACACCATAAGTAGCACCTGCATTATCTCTTACAAAATAAGTTCCACTATTAACGTCAGCATTACCATTAATATCCAAAGTTTGAGATAAAGTTGCAGTTCCAATACCTACTCTATTTGTTCCTGCATCCACCAAAACCATATTTGCATTCCCATCTGACTCAACTCTAAAATTCCTATCCAATCCTTGCTCATTGAAAATAAACTGACTATTCATATCCAAATCCATAGATACAGCTCCGTTTTCATACATCCTAAACCTTCCGTCATCACCATCATCAGAAAATACTCCCATTAAAGTTCCTCCTGTAGTAGCATCCAGCCAATACATATCATCTCCAATTCTGGTTGTACCGTCATCTCGTACTTCAAATACACGTGTACCGGCATCCTCAATAGCAAAATCACCTGTACCTGTTAAATCATGAATTAATGTAAAGTTTGCATGTGATATTGTAGTCGCTTCAACTAATGGACCTCCCATTCTAACCCTGTCAGCCCCAGCATTAACATATAATCCATTATCGGCTGCCGCAGTTAGTGTAACTGTTCCAGCAGTTCCCCCACCCACTAGTCCGGCTCCTGCTGTAACTCCTGTTATATCGCCATTGGGGGGGAGAGTTTGAGTTCCTAAAACACCATTAGCATCTGCCACAACCATTCTTGTTCCAACTCCTCCTAAATCATCTACTTCCATTTGTCCAGCAGTATATACTCTAACCCTTTCAGCATTATTAGTTTTAAAAACCAAGTCTTGTGCATCTGAAGTTCCTACGTAATCTGTCCCTGGTGTTGTTCCGGCATTTCCATTTAATGCCCAAGCAGTACCTTGCATCATAAACTGCACCCATTGCGCTCCGTCCCATAACCAATATGAATTAGTGGTTTCATCATAAACTGTTAAACCTTCATCTGCGGCACCCAGACCGCCAATACCAACTCGCTGACCTGAGGTAATTCTTGGGATTAAAATTCCCTTGTCATTGGTAGATACATCTGCATCTAAAATAGCATTGGGATTAGGGTCAGTTCCTGTATTATTAACTCCAATTCCTTGTGAAAACATAGGTAATGTAAGAGAAAAAATTGAAGCAGATAAAAATAACTTATTCATAGTAGTAATTGTAGGTACTACAAATATAATAAAAAATAACTAGTCTTTTTTTAAATGCTTGTAATCAAATTGTTATGCCAACTGTCCTTAACCGGCACTTCCCATTTATCAAAATCTCCAACCACAGTAATCATGTTATTGAATACAATTGTATCTTCTGTAAATGTTTTTGATGCTAGTAAATCTTGAAAATTATTCATAGTCGTAACATCCACTTTTCCTTCATCGTTTTTAAAAGCGATAAGCATTCTATCTAATAATGAAACACTAAGTTCTTCTTCTAATGCTTTCATCAATTTAACTTGAGCATCTTGAGCCCTACCACACATACTTCCATCACAATCATCTGCTGCAACAAGTATGAATCTTTTGTAGAGAATCTTTACCGTTCCTTTTACACTTGCACCATGACTTTCCCATCCGTGCAAGAAATTAGTGGCATAGCCATCAATAATATTGATTTGCTCATCAGAAAATTCTTCACTTGAAGTGTAAATCCAAATTTTATCGGTAGGCTTAAAATCTTTTAACATCTTATTTTATTGTAATTTTTGCTGATACTTCTGCAAATTTATCACTCTTCGTGTCAGTTACCAATATATTCCAAGTGTATTTACCTGGCGAAAATTCAGAGAATACTTTTGAAAAGTATAAAGGATAGGTTTCATACCCTTCAATTAACCCTGATATTTCATCTTCTTGAAAAAATACTTCCTTCTGATTATTGTCCAAAACTTTCATGACGTAATTCATATACACCATTCCATCTTCCTCTACAAATCCCTTTACACCATTTAAATAAATTAAAATTTCGTCTCCTTTATAAACATTTATTGGTATTTTCTCAAACTGTTTCTTTCCTAAAAATAACTGACTTGAAAGAACTACACCTTCCAAATTAGAAGAGAACTCAACTCCTTTTGTACCTATTGCTTTTTTGGAAACTAAAGTATATTCCTCTTTAAAATCATATGAAATTGTACCATATTTATCAAAAAGTACTACTTCCATGGTTAGTCTTTCTTCCTTTGGTTCTAATGGTACAGTAAAGTATGCTTCAAAGAAATCAATCTTAGGATCTTGTTGTTCTATCTTACTTAAAAGATCTTCGTATTGATCTATGATATTTCCTTTTGAATCTAAAACTTTTAGACTAATTCCTACGTGTTGATATCCATCTTTAATCGTTGCATTCTGAACACCTGAAAACTCTAAAATTACGTTTTCTCCTCTTATTATTTCATTGTTATAAATAGGTTCTATACCGTTAATAGACACATCAAAACTTTCATAAGAAAATCCATTTTTTATTTCTGAATTCTCTTCTGAAACAGTCTCATCGCCACCTACTGTAACTTCACAAGATGTTGCAATTATGAATAAGGATACTAGGGGTAGTATATATTTTTTCATTGAATTATTTATCTCTTATAAATCTGCTGCATTTGCGATTAATTCTGCTACGTCCAAAACTTTGACACTATCTTCCTTATTAAAGTGCTTTAATCCATCTGTCATCATGGTATTACAGAAAGGACATCCTGTTGCAACTAAATCTGCTTTCGCATCAATAACATCCCCAGTTCTCTCCACGTTAATTTCCTTATCTCCTTTTTCTGCCTCTTTAAACATCTGAGCACCTCCTGCTCCACAACAAAGTCCATTTGTTTTACATCTTTTCATCTCCACCAATTCACTATCTAATTTAGATAGCACATCTCTAGGTGCTTCATAAACATCATTGGCTCTTCCTAAATAACAAGGATCATGGAAAGTAATTTTCTTACCTTTAAAATCTCCGCCTCCAGCAATTTTCAATCTACCTTCCTTCAACAAACCGTTGATTAATTGTGTATGATGAATAACTTCATAAGTTCCTCCTAATTCTGGATACTCATTTTTTAAAGTATTAAAACAGTGAGGACAAGCGGTAACAATTTTCTTGATTTCATAACCGTTTAAGACTTGAATATTCTGCATAGCAGCCATCATAAAAGCAAATTCATTTCCTGCTCTTTTTGCAGGATCTCCTGTACAAGATTCCTCTGTTCCTAAAACAGCAAACTTCACTTCGCACTTATTTAAAATCTTTACAACTGCCTTTGTAATTTTCTTAGCTCTGTCATCAAAACTTCCAGCGCAACCAACCCAAAATAAAATTTCTGGTGATTCCCCTCTGGCAACCATTTCTGCTACTGTTGGTACATTTAATAATTCTGACATTTATTTTTAGTTTTTAGCACTTAGTGGATAGCGCTTAGTTTATTTATTTCAATTTAATTGCTTCAGTAATCAATTGGAACATTGATACATTAATCTTCTTTTGCCCAATTCAATCTATCACTTGTAGCATATTGCCACGGTGCTCCATTATTTTCAATATTGGTAAGCATACCAGCTAATTCTGTTGGTACTTTTGATTCCTCCATAACAAGGTATCTTCTTAAATCCACAATAATACTTAGTGGATCTATATTCACTGGACATTCTTGCACACATGCATTACAACTGGTACATGCCCAAACTTCTTCCTCTAGGACAAAATCATAAATCAATGACTTACCATCATGAGCATCTTTACCATTTTTCTTTTTGTATGCTGATAATTCCTCCAATCTATCACGCGTATCCATCATGATTTTTCTTGGTGAAAGTTTCTTGCCTGTCTGATTTGCAGGACAAGCAGAAGAACATCTACCACATTCTGTACATGTGTAACTATCCATTAACTGTTTCCAAGTCAAGTCTTCAACATCTTTCGCTCCAAATAGTCCTACTTCAGCAGTTTCACCTTCTGGTGGTGCAGCATATGGATCAAAATTTGGATCAAACATACTTTCTACTTCCTTTTTAACAGAAGCCAAGTTGGTAAACTGTCCTTTTGGTTTAAGGTTTGAAAAGAATGTATTAGGAAAAGCCAAGAAAATATGGAAGTGTTTTGAAAAAGGCAAATAGCACATAAATCCAAGGACAACAATGATATGTCCCCACCACCCTATTCTTTCAATTAATTCCAAAGTAGCTATTTCCATTCCTCCGAAAATAGCACCTCCAAACAGGCTACTTAAAGCAAAACCATAAGACCCTTCACCTGTAGCACCTACGGCATGTGAATGCCCCGCTTGATACAATGCTTCATCAGCGCCATTCATTGTAAAAATGAACATCACCAAGAAAAACTCAAGGTATAGGATAATGTTACCATCCAATTTAGGCCAACCTGTCATTTCACTCATTTGAAATCTCGGTATTTTCAATAAGTTTCTTCTAGCCAAAAATGAAAAAGTAGCAATCAACGCTAAAAATGACAAAACTTCGATGATACTTATTACCAATGTATAAAAACCTCCCAGCGGCTCCATAAAAATACGATGTGAACCTGTAACACCATCCACTATTATTTCTATTAACTCAACTTGAGTAAATAAAAATGCCACGTAAATAAACAAGTGCAGCATTGCTGGAATTGGTCTTTGAAACATTTTCTTCTGTCCCAATGCTACCAATGTCATTGTTTTCAACCTCTCAGAAAACTTATCTGATCTATTTAACGGTTTCCCCATTCTTATATTACCAGCAATTCTCTTGATCTGTAAACCAAAAAAAGTAATGCCTCCTAAAAATATAACCAGGAAAATAATACTACCAATACCCATTTAATCTAAATTAATAATTCGATTACAAAGAAAATAAACATTCGGCAACTTATACCTTATTTATGGTATTTTTTTAAACAAAAAAGCGGTAAATAATAGATTTATTTACCGCTTTTACTAAAACTATATAAGTCAAGGATACATTGGTTCAATAGTATCTTTAACATACTTTCTAAGAATTTTCTCTTGTCTAGAATCCAATTTCAACCCTTTATCTCTTCCTCCAAATACAGAAAACTGGATATATCTATTAGGATGCTCCTTAATGTTTTCAACTAATCTAGTGGCCTCTTCAACCATTTCATTCATGTTGTTATACAATAATGAATCTTGCATCAACTTTGTCAAAGTTCCATCTCCATTTTGTATCTCATCCAAAATTAAGTTTACATTATCCAATGCTCCGTTAGCCTTATTCACTATTCCATTGATATCTAACTTTGATAAAGAGTCAGATAAATTAGAAAAGTTGGCCAAAATAGTAGTGATTTGCTCGTTACTTTCTTTAATATTTCCTGTTATTGAGTTCACATTTGCAATCATAGAGGTAATCTGATGCTTGTTTTGATTTAATACATGCGTCAAGGAATCTATATTTTTAGTTATACTTTCAAAATTCGTCATAGACTTGTTCAACTTAGCAAAAGTCTCATTTACTTGCCCCGTATTTTCACCAAAAACATTCTCTATTGTAGCAATCGCACCATCGGCTGTTTCAAGTAAGATGTTTACTTTTCCCATCAACGGATCAATTTTATTTTCTAAAGTTTTCTGTAAATCTTCGGCTACAGCACTTATCAAGGTATCTTGATTATCATGAAAAGTAGATGTAGGTACTTCTGGATAGATTATATTAATACTAACAGTCCCCAATAAATCTCCTTTCATTTCCGCCTTTGAAGTCAAAGGTATTTTGACTTCTTTATTTGTAATTTCAAACTTAATCACTGTAGAGTGAACATCTTTAGGATTCAGAGATACTTGAGTTACTTTTCCTATAATCACACCATTTAATTTTACAGCGTTCCCTTCAGCGATACCATCTGCACTTTCGTATACAGCATAGTACTCTGTTTTTTCACCAAATAAAGTCTGTCCTTTCAGAAAAAAGAATCCTAAAATCAGTGCTGTTATCGCCATTGCGGCAAATATCCCTACGATAAACTCTTTTCTTATTTTCATATCATTTTTTCAATTTACTTTTATCAGCAGCATACTTCACATCCACTTTTTTACCATTTTCGTATGCCACCATAAATGCAGTATCATATCCTTTTTCTCGAACTTCTGTTTGTCGTTCTTTAGCATCATCATATGATGTATAATTTCCAACAAAATATTTATACCATTTACCAGAAGGTATCATTTCTACGTCAACCATCCCTTTAAAGTTCTCTGGTTTTGTAGGTAAATTTAATGTAGAAGTAGCAATTTGAACCTTAAACACAATACCTTCATTGATTTTAACATCTTCTTTAGGCTCTTCCTTCTTAATTGGTTTTTCTTGTTTGACAGGCGTTTCAAATGGATCTTCTCCTACATTACCTGAAATACCATCAACCTTATCCGTATGAGTTTTATAAGACTTAAAAGAATCAAACAATTCCTTAGCTAATTTTACTTGACCTTCTTTACTCGCTAAAAACTTCACTTCTTCCTTATGAGATAGAAAACCTAACTCCACTAAAACAGATGGCATTGTAGCCCGATATAAAACAACAAACCCGGCCTGTTTTACTCCTCTATCATGTCTTTTCAAATCCCCTACAAAATTTTTCTGGATAAAATCTGCAAAGACTAAACTCTGATCCAAGAAAGCATTTTGTCTCATTGCCAACGCGATGTATGCATCGGGATCATTTGGATTGAAATCTTCATACGTATTCTCATGCCCATCCTCCATTAAAATAGCATTATTCTCTTTTTTTGCAACTTCCAATGAAGCGGCAGACTTGTGCAATCCAAGCACCCAGGACTCAGCCCCTTTTGCAGAAGCATTACCGGCAGCATTACAATGCAGAGATATAAATAAATCCGCACCTGCCTTGTTTGCTTTGGCTGCCCTATCTGCCAATCCTATAAATTCATCCGTACTTCTCGTGTAAATTACATTCACCTTAGGAAATTCCTTTTTGATCATTTTTCCTAATTCTAAACCAACACTTAGCACGACATCTTTTTCGTAAACTTTGCCATTCACCGCGCCAGGATCTTTACCTCCATGACCTGGATCAATCACGACTGTATTTATTCCTAAACCTGTTTGTCCGGAATAAAAATTCACAAACATTAACAATGCTAAGGCAAGTATCCACGAATTTCTTCGTTTCTCAGGAGAATATATTACTTTTGCTGACTTCATAATTATAATATTGTTTGCTGTCATATAAAACATCACAATACTCAAAGACCAAAAATACGGTCTTAAGCAATGCTTTGAGAGTAACTTCTTTTAGAGTTATTCTAACTGTGTTGTTAATAATCCAATTTGGTTCATACTTTTCACAAGACTCTTTGAGTCAATTAGAAGCACCTCTCAATTATAATGCCGAGGATTCAATGATACTAAATCTCAAGTATGAAAAGGCCTATTTATACAACAATGCGCATATCGATTATGGTGATTATATCCTCAACGCGTGCTACATTGAATTCGATTTCAAAACCAAAAATGTATTGGCTAAATATTGCACTGATTCTGCAGGAAGTAAAATTGGAATTCCTGAACTTTCGGATGGAAATACAACAACGAAAGCTGACAGTCTAAAGTTTAATTTCGAAACAAAAAGAGGGATCACTTACCATGTAAAACTACAAGAAGGTGAAGGTTATATTCACGGTAACAAAGTTAAACGACAAGAAAACGGTGAAATTCATATAGATACTGCACTCTACACTACTTGCGATCTAGATCACCCTCACTACTTTTTTAAATTGAGAAAAGCTATCATAGTACCTGACGATAAAATTATCTCAGGACCTATAAATCTTTATATTGCTGACATCCCCACTCCATTAGGGTTACCTTTTGCATTCATCCCAAATAAAGAAAGAGGTTCTAACGGTATTATTATGCCTACATATGGAGAATCTTCCCTTGGTTTTTTCTTAGCAAATGGTGGTTATTACCATAAATTTAAAAATGATAGACTATCAACTGCTTTCACTGGTGATATCTACACAAAAGGAAGTTGGGCTTTAAAAAACAACACAGCCTACGCCACTAAATATAAACATAGTGGATCTGTAGGTTTAACTTTTAGGCAAACAATAACTGGCGAAAAACTAGGTGATATAGAACTTGATGGCTACAGTAAAGCAACAGACTTTTTAGTAGAGTGGACACATAGGCAAGATCCTAAAAGTATTCCTGGAATGTCATTTAGTGCGTATGTAAAAGCAGGGACAGGAACAGTATACTCCAATGATTTTGGAAACAATGCAGTCAATCCAGAAAACTATTTGAATAACACATTTAACTCAAATATTTCATTCAGTAAGACATTCAAAAAGTTACCGAGTAACCTAAGTGTTAACTTAAGACATAGTCAAAACTCAAACACAAAAATTGTTTCTTTTACATTGCCAGAAGTGACGTACAGTGTCAATAGATTTTATCCTGGAAAATGGTTGCCATCAAACAGTATTGTAAAAAGTAAAGTTCGAAAAGGAATTGAAAAAATTGGTATTACCTATATTAACAATACTAAAAACGAAACATCTATTGCAGATTCTCTACTAAGTTTTAATAGCCTGGATAGACTTGGTGATAATATGCGAAATGGAATGAAGCACACCATCAATACGTCTGCTAGTTTCCCTTTCTTGAAAAACGCAATAACCTTTACACCTTCTATTTCAACTAATGCATTGATGTATTTAAATCAAACTAACAAGTTCTACGATACCACAAACGAAACGGTAAATACAGACACCATAAATCAGTTCAGTATTCCTACTTGGTCTACATTTAGCGCTTCATTTACAAGTAAAATTTATGGTTTCTATGAATTTGCAGGATTCCTACAAGGAAAGAAAGAAGCAAAAATAAGACATGTTTTAACACCTACTGCTAACTTTAGTTTAAGACCCGATAATGGATATGAATACAATTATCAATATGATACTTTAGGTAATCTCGCATATACCACACCTTATGACGGACAAATCTTTGGCGCTCCACCAACAGGAAGTTCAGGTAAAGTTAATTTCAGTCTGATTAATGCATTTGAGATGCGTCAGATAAACCTTAAAGATACTGGAGACAACCCCTATTTGTATAAAAACATACTGGATAACTTCACCATTTCATCTGGTTATGACCTCATGCGAGATTCATTAAATTGGGACAATGTTACATTATCTGGTAGAACTAATATCTCTAAATTATTCAATACTAGATTTGGTGCTTCTCTTGACCCATACGAAAGAGATAGTCTTGGAAGAGCATACAACAAATTTGTGAAAGATGTTGAAGGAAAATATTTTAACCTTAGAACCGCTACTGCTTCTGTTGGTTTTTCATTAAAAAGTAAAAAGAATAAAGAAAAATTAGAGTCAGATAAAGGTTCTGAAGAAGAGTTGGAATTTATCAACAACAACCTTGATGAGTTCATTCAATTTGGGGAAGCATGGAATTGGTCTGCGAATTTCAACTATACACTAAACTATACTAGGGTTTATCGTTTTGAGGAGAAAGACACTATGCAATTCACCCAAAACATTAACCTAAACGGACAAATGAATTTGACGGCCAATTGGAATATTAGATTTCAAACCAACTACGACATCACAAATAAGCAATTCAGTTATTCATCTGTAGAAATTACAAGAAATTTACATTGCTGGGAAATGACATTTAATTGGGTTCCATATGGACCAATGAAAAGTTATAATGTACAAATCAATGTTAAATCTTCCATTTTGCAAGATCTTAAATTGCAAAGACGTAGAAGTTGGTATGACAATGGTGTTAGGTAAAAAAAAGAAGGAAACTTCTGTCCCCTCCTTTTTTTTTTGTATTACTACAATTTCTTTTCGGTCAATAAAAAATTTAATTTTAATTAATCAATAGCAACATATTTATCTTCTGGATAAATTTCTTCAAATGTCATTACTTTATTTTCCTCCACTCTTCGGTAAATCATATCCCGTTTCATTTCGTCAGTACTATTTAAACCGCACGCCTCTAAAATTTCTTTGACTGCCAAAATCGTATTAGTATGATAATTTCCTACTCTCACTTTTTTATCGGATACATCTAAGCCTTTCATCAGTGGTTTCTCTTGTGTTGCTATTCCAGTAGGACATTTTCCACTATCGCAAGCTAAGGCTTGTATACAACCTAATGCAAACATCATTGCTCTAGCGCTATTAACACCATCAGCACCCAATGCCATTAATTTAACTACGTCAAATCCTGTCATCACTCTACCAGAAGCTATCAATTTAATATTCTTCTTGATGTCATATTTCACCATACAATTGTATGCAAAAGCCAATGCATCATATAACGGCATTCCAATTCTATCCGAAAACTCCAAAGGTGCAGCACCTGTTCCACCTTCTGTTCCATCTATTGTAATAAAATCAGGATAAATACCTGTATTTTTTATTTGCTTGCAAATATCTTCAAACTCAGTAGTTTTCCCCATACACATTTTAAACCCTGTAGGTTTCCCTCCACAAAGATCTCGCAATTCATTTACAAACTCTAAAAGACCTTTACTATCGTTAAATGCAGAGTGCCCGGGAGGTGACAAAACATCGATACCAGGTTTTACGTGTCTAATTGCTGCTATCTCAGGTGTGTTTTTTGCTCCAGGCAGAATCCCTCCATGCCCAGGTTTCGCACCTTGAGAAAGTTTAATCTCTACCATTTTTACGTTAGGAATTGAAGCATTTTTCTTGAACAAATCTCTATTGAATGTTCCATCATCATTTCTACACCCAAAATATCCAGTTCCAATTTGCCAAATTAAATCTCCACCTGGCTCAATGTGATACTGACTAATACCACCTTCACCTGTGTTATGTGCAAAATTACCCAATTTAGCACCTCCATTCAATGCCAAAACCGCATTTCTACTTAAAGATCCATAACTCATTGCTGAAATATTCATTATACTGCAATCATATGGTTGCGTACATTGTGGACCTCCAACCATCATTCTCAAATCACCTTTTATGTGCGTTGTATAAATTGAATGTGTAACCCACTCATAACCTGGTTCAGTTGTGTCTAATTGCGTTCCAAAAGGAACTGTTTGTCTCACAGATTTCGCTCTTTGATAAACAATACTTCTGTCTCTTCTGTTAAAAGGTCTACCACTCAAATCTGACTCAATAAAATATTGACTAATTTCTGGTCGAATAGACTCAAAAACATATCTCAATCTTCCTACCAAAGGATAGTTTTTTCTGATGGTATGTTTATTCTGAATAATATCAAAAAACCCCATAAAAACAAACGGAAGAACAACACCAAGCACCCACCAAAACCCTTGATGAATGTACAAACCACAAGCACCTAATCCTGCAATTAAGATAACGCTCACAAAAACAAATTTCAATCTCATTTCTTTTAGATTTTAATAAATTTCAACACCTCCAAATAATCGTTTTTTCGAATTTGAATCTGATAAACTCCACTTTCTATATCTGAAAGTAATAATGTATCTCCTTCTTTATAAATTCCAGACTTTACCACCTTACCATTTAAGGCTATAATAGCATACTGTACCGATTCAAATTTAATATCAATTTTCAATTTATCAATTGTTGGGTTAGGAAAAACTTTTGTTGTATTCAAACCATGCTGAACAATTGACGTTGCTTGAGAAGGTTCAACAATTAACTCAATGGCTTTAGTGCCATCACTCCACTCCCCCATAAATCTTTGTTTATCTGTATCTCCAAATGCATAATCACAATCTACTCCATAAAAAGTACAACTTAACAGAGCATCTGCTAATTTCCAATAGCAATAAAAGTCTACCGCATCCGTTTTTGCTGCTACATATCCTCCAGTGATAACAGCACTTACTGTGCCTCCATCATATGTATTATCTGAAGCCAACGGTTCATTGTGAGATGCTTCTAATACAGGTGAACCATAATTATCTTCCAATTGTGTGATGTAATTTTTGTGACTAGTAGCAATATTTGTACTATCAAAAATTTCTCTTCCAAAAGAATTTCCTACTACAATATCATTTTCACCAACAACAATCAATGCATTATAGTCTACATCCATAGGAGCATAACTATTAATCCTACCCGAATTAATACCTCCAGTACCAGGCTCGCACAACATAAAACATTGCGGCTTGGGTATCCCATAAGCCAAATATTCCGTAACTAAATTGGAGGTAATTACACCACCATAAGAATGACCAATCATAGCAAAATGTTCCATCCTGGGTTTTACTCTTATTGGGTTTGAATTTAATTCATCAAATGCATCTAAAATCCCTGTAATAGCATTTGGAGTATAAGTATTAGGTAATGCAAGATCATTCAATTGATATTTTGGGAAAATCACAATATTACCTTTTTTTACTAAGTGCTCAATCCATGCAGCATAGGGGCCTGGATTAAAGACGCCATATCCATGATTAAACACTACCACATCTGCAGAATCTGGCTTTGGAGAATCTGGTTCAAATAACCAATACCCATCTGCAGCAAGCCAATTGGTGAAATTGGAAAAAACAACATCCCCATGAGAGTAATCACTTCCACCAGGACCAAATGTTGGCTGAGGAGGTGGTGTTTGACCAAATCCAACAGTCAAAACACAACCTAAAAAAACTAAGAAATGATACTTCATTGTTCCGTTTTAAAACTATTCAAATTTAACAATTATTCTTTAACTACTAAATTTAGTTATTGGTATACACTAAACCATGAATAGACGATATTAAATATTTTTGAAGTATATTGTGATTACTTTTGTAAACCACTAATTATTATTTATTACTTTTAAATGGCTGTTCAAATAAACAAAACGAATAAAACTCCTTACGTACATCTTTGTGCTGACAAAGGCGTATTTCTATTGGAAGGTGTTGTTCTACCTGAAGATACTTTTGCGTTTTTCAACCCTATAAATTTATATATTACCGAATATTTAAAAGCTCCTAAATCTGAAACAAAGTTGATTCTAAAATTAGATTATTTCAACACTGCTGCTTCTAGAATGCTGTACAACATGTTAAAGTCATTCAATGACGCATTTCATAAAACAAAAACTATAGTAGATTTTCATTATGAAGAAGATGATGAAGACTTAAGTGAGGTTTGTGATGAATTTTCAGAAATGTTATCTGACTTAGAATTTAAAAAAATTCCTTTTGATTTATTGGAGACTCCAACTTTTGAGCAACTGATATAATTTATGCACTGGTAACCCCATTACATTATAAAATTCTCCTTCCATTTTTTGAATCCCAACATATCCCATCCATTCTTGGATGCCATATGAACCGGCTTTATCAAATGGTTGACATTTATCTATATAGAATTCAAGTTCTTCTTGACTTAAATCATGAAAGGTAACGTGGGTAGCATCATAAAATGTCTCTTTATGATTATTGGTTCTGATTGTTACTCCTGTATATACGGTATGAGTACTGCCTGCTAATTTTGTCAGCATAGTCAATGCCTCCGACCGATCTCTTGGTTTACCCAGTACTTCCTCACCTAAACAGACTATAGTATCTGAAGTAATTAGCATTTGATCTTCGTCTAAGACCCCAAAAGCCTCCGATTTTAAGTTGGATAAAAACATACAGATTTCTTCCTTCTTCAAGTTAGGAGGATACACTTCATCAACTTCTTTTATTTTAATTTCAAACTCAGGTACAATCTCCTTTAACAATTGTTGCCTTCTAGGTGACTGAGATGCTAAAACGATATTAAATTTTGATAAATTTTCCAACATATGATACTATTGTTTTACAATTAAAATCAAAATTAACTTTATTAAAGTAATTGATAAATATATTGTACAATTTATATTTTTTACTTGTCAAGACTGAATTAGTTATTTTTGCCGAAATCAAGTAAGAAATAGTTACATTTGAGACCGTTAAATAACACAAAATGAAACAACCATTAGTAGCGCCTAAAGTAGATTCTGAAGATAAAGATTTACAAACCTTAATTCAGTTTTATGAAGAAACACTTGGCTTTTGTCCTAACAGCGTAAAAACAATGCATCACAGACCTAGAATTGCTTACGCTTTTATTGAAATGAATAAAGCTGTAATGCAAAATAATGGTAGAGTAACAAGTGCTTTGAAGAGATTAATAGGCTACATTACAAGTAATGCTGCGGGATGTAGATACTGTCAAGCTCACACCATAAGAGCTGCAGAAAGGTATGGAGCACAACAAGCTCAGTTAGATAACATTTGGGAATATAAAACAAATGATGCGTTCAATGATGCAGAACGAGCTGCACTTGATTTAGCATTAGCTGCCTCTCAGATTCCAAATGCAGTGGATGACGAAATTGCTGAAAACGTTAGAAAATATTGGAATGAAGGAGAAATTGTAGAGATGATGGGTGTAATATCTCTTTTTGGATACCTAAACAGATGGAACGATAGTATGGGGACGCAAATTGAAGATGGTGCTATTGAATCTGGAAAAGAACTTCTTGGGGATAAAGGTTGGGAAGCAAGTAAACACACTTATTAATTATGGCGGTTGAAATTGAAAGAAAATTTCTTGTTCACCCTCAATTATGGCAAGATCTCAGTAAACCAGAAGGTCTTTATTGCCTTCAAACATACCTACTCAAAGACGAAGCAAAAACAGTACGTGTCAGAATTTTAGGCAACAAAGGATTTATAACTTTAAAAGGCAAAACTGTAGGATTTAGTAAACCAGAATTTGAATATGAAATTCCAGCAAAGGAAGCCAAAGAAATGATTAAAATTTTTGGTGATGTTCTCATTGAAAAAACGAGGTACTTGTTTCCACAAGGAAAGTACACTTGGGAAGTTGACGTATTTGAAGGTGACAATAAAGGATTAATTGTTGCTGAAATTGAACTTAAATCTGAGTTGGATAAATTTGACAAGCCTGAATGGATTGCAAAAGAAGTCACTGGAGATTATAGATATAGTAACTCTAATCTGCAGGGTAATCCTTATAAAAATTGGAAATAAACCTCCTACTCATTAGGAAACTCTATCCCTTTAAACTGATTAACATCAATTCTTGGCACTGAAGCTCCGTACTTCTCATTGATTGCTTCAATAAATTTATTTGCTACAATAGCATAACCTTTTGTGTTGGGATGCACTCCGTCAAGACTAAAAACACCACCTTCAATAAACTTTGCAGATAAATCTACTCCTGCTTCAGAAAATCCAGTTTTAAACCCCTCTAAATATTCATGCATATCTACCAATCCAAAATCATATTGCATCGCTAAATCTCGAATAACTGCATTTAATTCTGTTGTTCTTTGCTGCACAGTAGACACTTCTTGAATATCTAAAACATACTCATGTGGTATTGGATTTGACTGACTAGATCCCGCACCAGCATCTATTGCATCGGCACCGTATAACAAGACCAAATCATTCTCTGTTTTCAATCTAATATTACCAGACACCCCTTCCGTTATCCACAATTCATCTACTCCCAAAAACTCTTCATCTATTGTCGTAAACATAGGAATTGCTGTAACATCGGGTAAAGTAGCACAGATACCTTTTGCTCCCAAATTACTAAATGCCATGAGTACTGCATTATACTTTTCTCTAAATTCACCAACTTCAGTTAATGGCGAAGTTTTGAGTAAACCAATTCCTGCAATAGAAATTTCACCTTCATCACCTCCTGCCAGTGACCATCCCAGTACATCATTATTCCCTAACCAATTGGTAAAAAATGTTGCTTCACTTACTTCTATATGATGAACATAATCATATGTTTCACCTCCACCAAGTACATTTGTAGGATCTTCTCCAAAGTCTAAAAATCTTGCAAAAGGATTCAGCGGCTCTCCGTTATTATATAGACTTACACCACTCAATATCGCATGATTCAACACTTCTTCGGTAAAACCATCCGCTGCTATCTGCCAAACGGCAATTCCGGACACACCTAGGTTATTGTATTTTATCGTTTTATCTCCCCAAGAACTCCAAAAAGGATCTTCTCCTTCTCCTCCAGGATCTCCTTGACCTACCACTCCTAATTCACCATTCTCAAACCCTAGAACCAAATGACCACTCCCATGACCAGGTACAAGA
>JBFHGR010000003.1:0-60906 GCA_041583015.1 Parvicella sp.
AGTAGATACAGACGTAGATAAACGGTGGAAAGAATGGTTAGCATTTGAAGATTCTATCATCAAAAACTATGGCAAACAAGAAACCATTCACGGATAAATCCACAAATAGTTTTCATCTTTTTTAATATCCAGTATAATTATTGAGTTGTAAATGTATACGTATGATTATTGATTTCTACAGTTGCAGTTGCATCACAACTACCAGAACCAAAATCTACTACTCTTAAATAAAGTCCATCAGGCTGTATTTCCACCACCCCTTGTTTTATCCATCTACAAACTACTGCAACTCTCAATGGAGAAGTAATCGTCATAGTATAAGATAATCCGTTTCTATCTACTCCACTTGCTGTTCCTGTAATATCATACTCGTCATCAAGCACACCAATAAGGCCATCTGTATCTTCTCCCACAACCCATTCTCTAACTCTAGAACTTTGGTACGTAACTTCATCACCATTTGCATAAGTTAATTTTGCGTTAGATATTTCCACAGAAAACTCCGTATGATTAGCAGCATTGGCACCTAAATTCGTTACGACAACCGTTCCTTCTACTTTATTATCATTCACATAATAATTCTGAGTCGTAATAGATATTACAGAGCCTGTTGTCCTATACTTACCAGTCACAACAATTGTAATCATACCTCTTCTATTTACACCATAATTGTCCGTACAATTACTCGCCCCAAAATCCACAGTTATCGTTTTCGGGAAGGTAGTATCTGGAAAAGGAGGATTCACGTTTACAGTAGCACAATTTGCTCCAATTGACTTTAAAGAATACATAGACTTCTCAAGATTATTATCTTTAAGAGCGTCCTCTGTGATTTTAAACACATCGTTAAATGCTGCTTCAACAGCTGCGTTATCTTGACTAGTTATAGTAGAACGATTGGCCTTTCTCTTCTTACAAGATTCTAATGTTACAACACCAACTAAACAGAACAAGACAAGTATAAGATTCAACTTTTTCATAATCAATATTTTAAACAAAAATAACGCAAAAAAAAATTACAAACAAAAAAAATGCCATCCTTGAAAAAGAATGGCATCCAATATTTTATAGGATTATAGAGAAGGTTCTGATTCTCCGCCTTTATCTCCAAAATTAAATTTCAAAGTAAATCTTACTGTGTTAGCAATTGGACTATTCTGAGTTAGCGCTAATAAATAAGATAAATCTAATTGAAAAGAAGAATATTTAACACCTGCACCTAAAGAAATAAATCTTCTGTTACCTTTAGTAAAGTGTTCGTGAAAATAGCCTGTTCTTACAGCAAAGATATCGTTATACCAATATTCAGCACCTAAAGAAAGGTTTATTTCATGTAACTCTTCTTTAAACTTACTTCCTGCTTCCACACCTGTAGCCTCTCCATTGTCATCAAACAATACAACACCTGGTGCATCCGTGAAAGATTGAAAAATACCTGATGCTACCCCAACATCTGGATCTGTACCACTATAAAGAGTTGTAACTCCATTCTCATCTACATATGCGGGTTGTGTTGGAACTAATAATTTATTAGCATCTAAAGCGATGGTTAATTTATTAAAATCATCAATTTCCATATTGAAGGCTGTTCCCAATCTCAAATTAGTAGGTAAGAAATCTTTTTCAGCGTTATCAGTATAAGCCATTTTTGCTCCAATATTAGATATATTCATACCATACGCCATGTGAGCCTTCATAGCACCAACCTTAAACTGGTCGCCTTGATAGTATCCTGAAACATCAACCGCCACAGACCTACCTGCTTTGGTTTCTCCTCCTTGAGTTGAAATACCTCCTGTAAGATTGGAGTTGATATATCTTCCAGCAATTCCTGCGCTAAATTTCTCACTTAATTTTCTACTGTAATTAACTCCAACCGCAAATTCATTTGGTTTAAAATCTCTGATGGTATTACCTGTAATATCAGTAAATGTAATATTTCCTAGTGAAAAATATCTCAACTCAAAACCAACAGCAGAATTTTTATCAATTTTTTTGTACCCTGTTAAATAAGCTAAATTTATGTCATTAACCAATTGTCTTAACCAAGGCGAATATGAAATAGAAAAACCAAAATCTTCTTTATCATCAATAAATGCCAATTTTGACGGATTCCAATGAATAGAATTGGCATCTGGAGAAAGTGCAGCCCCAACATCTCCCATTGCTGAAGATCTCGAATCTGGAGCAATTAATAAAAATGGAACGGCAGTTGTAATTGTATTAATCTGTTGCCCTGACAAATTCCCTGAAGCGATTTGAGCAGACGCAGATTGCGACATAAGCAAACTTAACGCTGATAGACCACCTATTATTTTATGTTTAAATTTCATTTACTTCGAATATAATGATATTGCAAATATACGCAATGATTGCTGTTTTATTGTTTAAATCAAAAATTTTCTTAATTCAGAATAACTAATTTCTCATATTTCTCTAATGATGCCCCAGCTTCATTAACGACAGTCATTTTATAGACATAGGTACCAATTCCTATTTTATCTCCAAAATCATCTCTACCATCCCAATGAATTCCATCTACTCGAAATCCGTCTGTAATTACTCTTTGCTCAATACTTTTAACAACCTTTCCTGTAATTGTAAATATTTGTAACTGCACATCTAAAAAGTCACCCACTTGATTATGCTCAAATGAAAATTCAGTACTAGTTGTAAATGGATTGGGATAATTTAATAAATGTTCTATTGCTATTTCCTTCTCTTCCATTACAGTAAACTCAATTTCCGCATCTGAGCTGTTATTATAAACATCCCAAATCTTGAATTTGATTATGTGCCCCCCAGGTTCAACATCATTTAATTGAAAACGAACTTCTCCGCTTTTGTATGTATCAACATCAGATTCATAATAATCATTAAGAATAATTGGTTCAGATGCATTGTCTATTCTAATTTCAATATTGTGCCCAATACCATTACCTACCATATTTATTCCATTAGCATCAAACACATTGGCAATAAAAATAGGGTTTTCATCTGTTATACCACCATTCACAAACTTTTCATTGTTCATATACAAATCTATCTCAGGTCCTAAATTATCTTCTGGAGCATCTGTATTAATTCCCCCTATCAATGGTGATTCATCTACGCCATTTCCATCTGTGGTTCCATTTTCTGCATAAAAACTTAATCTAGCCGCCCCATAATTATATGATATATCCTGAGGAACAATGAATTCAAAACGAAATTTACCATTTGAAACTGTTGCCTTCCCTTTATACACAATATTCTTCCACATCGTAAAATCTAAAGGTGATGTCCCAGGTGTATTTGCCAATGTGGATAACTCCGAAATCTTATCATAAATTGTGGGAAATATTAGTCCATTAAAATTATTAATTGGATTGCCCAAGTCATCCTCAATATGTCCAGAAATTGACACGTGACTTAATGCTTTCAATGTATCTGTAAAAACAGAAACTTCAGTTCCGTTAACAGAATCTACAAGAACATTTAATTGAGGTAAAGCCAACTTAACAGCAGGATCTCCTAAAAAAGTAAACTTTCTACCCTCATTACTACCTGTTTTTATTGAATACTTATTTTTTGCTCCTTTATAGATATCACCTATAAACTGAGGCGCTGAATTTATTTTATCTGCAACAGTATCGTAAAAGTATTCGGCTAATTTTCTATTATCTGTTGTAAAAACTAATCTAGTTGTTGTAAACAAACCTATTCCTCCTCCGTTTTTATTTAACACCACATACTCACCTGCTGATACCCTATCGTGATCATCATATCTACTAAATTCACATGTGGCTGTCATAAATACGGGAAATTTAGGGGTATTAGTCCAATCTTGGATTGTTGGAACATTTAAAATTTCCTCATGTGCCCACCCAAGTTCTCCTCCATGACCAATGTAATTAACCAAAAGCGCTCCTCTTTGCACCCTATTTCTGATTGCCTCCTCAATATCTTCATTTCTTTCGCCTCCTGGCGTTACCGTTTCTTGATAAGCATCACTATGAAGTTTCGTAATATTTAATTCATCATGAGAACTTTCAAGAATCGTTGCCATATTTTCAACATCGTAAAAATAAGCATTAGCGTCTCCATCATCACTTATGATTGTTACAACATTCCTCCAGTCTCTCAAGACTTCATCCTCATTATTGGATAGTCCAGCCACAGTGCCTCCTGAATTACCCACCGTTGAATATGAAATAATTTTATCTACGACACCTTCTGCCTCTTGTATAGTTTGAACCGGTAATCTTCCAATAGCCATATCCATCAAATCCCATCCATTCATTCCTTCGGTATCATCCAGAATCACAAAGAAATCATCAGTAGAAAAAGTGGATGCCGCCATCGACTCTGTAGATTCATAGGTAATTACAAAATCGCTTTTACTATTTAATTTGTTTCTATAATCATAAGAACAGTCTCCCATTATTAAGCAAAACCTTGGTGCTAAAGTTGGATCACCAGCCGCTCTATCATAAAACATTTTTAAAAATTGTTTTATCGCCACAGGATCTCTCATCCCACTAGAAAACTCATTAAATATTTGTTGCTGATTTACTATATGAGAAGATATTCCTTCTGTCTGATGAAAAGCGGCCAATCTTTGAGCGGCACTATAAAATTCTGGAGCAGAAACTATGATCATATCTCGGGATTCCAAACCATGTAAATTTTGATTTTCAACATTCCCAAAAAAAGTTGGTGAAAAATATTGATTATCTGTAAATGCAATAAACTTTCTTAATGTATCCGTTGCTACCTTAAATGACAATTCATTACCATTCCTTGTAAAGGTTACATTTTTAGGTCTTATAGGGTCTGTAATTTCCCATATAAATTTAACACTTGAAGCATTCGTCATTGAATATTCTGTGATATTTCCTGTGCCTATTGTTTTTAAATTGGCAAATGGCAATTGACTCCCTTCCATTATAAGCTTTCTTGTTGTATTTACACCTATATAATCCAAATAACCAACAGAAGATGGTAATCCATTTTTATTAAATTGTAAGGAGACATTAACATTATCACCTGTTGCCTTACTTTTTAAAGAACTACTCGCAAACCTACATTTAGGGCTTGTACTTCCTTGTCCTGAACCAGCGTTATTGGCAGGTTTGGTAATTATTGATGCACCACCACATGACACGACAAATTCACAACTACTATTATATGTAACTGGACTACTTATACCTACACGTGTATTTACGAGAATGGAGTCCGAAGTTTGTAAATTAGGAAAAACGAAATTATAACTATTTGATAATTGCACATCATAAATATCTCCCAACCATTCTGTTCCAGATTTTGCTAAATTAATGTCGTCATTTTCTAAGAATTGATAATCAGTAAAAGTAGAAACTGTATGCGTTGGAGTCCCTGTTGCCAAGGAAGCATTTTGAATCGTTAAACCGTTGGATGTTGTACTAATATTAATGAAATAATAAGCCGTATCAGAATAGTTATTTTTCTCATGTGTCCATTCTCCGTTTACAGCAGAAATTTCATGCGGTCCATTTGCATAAAAAACAAAATAATCTCCTGCATCGAATTGCCCATCACCTCCATCCTTCATGTAAATAGACTGTTGCGCTAAATCATCAATTTTCTCATCAGCATTTTGATGACTCAACATCCCTTGATCATTTCCATACAAAGAAATCTGAGAAGAATTTAAACCACTGGTATTCACCCCGTTATTATTTAAAAAATTGTAATCAATTTTAAATAGACCACTTTTACTTACACCAATCCTGTACCATTCTCCTGAACCACTTGAAAGAACTGAATTAGATTTAAAACTTTTAGCCCTAACAATAGGTATGTTCTGTTCCTGAATCCTCCCACTAACCGTCAATATTTTTTCATAATTACCCGTCTGATTATTGTAAAACACTGCATCCAAATCAACAATAAAAAACGATTGAAACCTTTGCGTAACGACTCTAAACCTAGGGACCACTTCACGTTCAATATTATTGGTGTTTACCACCTTCAACTCAGATGCATCTAAAACTTCGGACGTAAAATCTTCCAAAATAAATTTCGCATGTGAAAAACTAACCTTTTCAGAAATTGAAATAACAGGCATACCCTTTTCTTCATTCCAATTACCATGGTTAGGAGAAAATCCGACAAAAACATTGCCTTGCCCTGTTTCTAAATAAACATTCTCATATTCTATAGCAATGTTAACACTAAAGTCTTTTTGAGAAAAGCCCATACTCCAAGTACTCAAAAAACCAAGTAAAACAATTATTTTTAAACGCATGCGAAAAAGACTCATTAAATGAAATTTGAAATTCAAGTTTAAAACTTTAAAGATGTAAAATTATTGTACACTCCTATAAGTTAGTAATCTTTTTCTTGTAATATTTAAATATTACTTTATTATTTTATACATTTGTCTAAGTTTGTATATATGGGAATGAACATAAAAAACGTAATTAAATTAATATTTGCTGGTGTCATTATACTGTTCACCATGCCAAATAGCGTAAATGCTCAGGACCCTGAATTTTCTCAATTTTATGCCAATCAACTATACTTAAACCCAGCTTTTGCGGGAACATTAAGATGTCCTAGAATAAGCATGGCACATAGAAATCAATGGCCAGGAATAACAGGCACATATACAACATCATCAGTTTCTTATGACCAGCAAGTAGAATCTATATCTGGGGGACTTGGATTTCTATTTACAACAGATAATGCAGCCAACACATTAAAATCTAGTAGATTTAGTGCTATTTACTCCTATCAAATTAAGATTAACAGAAAATTCTCTATGAGATTTGGAGGAGAAGCAACATTTTTTCAAAAATCCTTAGATTGGAACAAATTAACTTTTGGTGACATGGTTGACCCTAGAAGAGGCTTTGTGTATCAAACTGGTGATTTACCAAGAGGTGGAAATATAAGTGGTGTGGATTTTTCTGCAGGTGTACTTGGCTTTAGTGAAATTTTCTTCTTTGGTGTAGCTGCTCATCATTTGACTACACCAGATGAATCTTTAATTATAGGTGAGTCTCCATTACCGATGAAAATAACTGGTCATGCAGGTGCCGTACTTCCTTTATCGGGAGGTGCTTCCAAATACACAACTAATGATGTGAGTATTTCACCTAATATCATGTTTAGACAACAAGGAAGTTTTTCTCAATTAAACATGGGACTCTATGTGAAGAAGGGTGCCTTAGCTGCGGGGGTTTGGTATAGAAATAAAGACGCTTTCATTGTGCTAATAGGAATTCAAACTGATAATTTTAAAATAGGCTATAGCTATGACGTAACAACTTCCAAATTAACCACTGCCACAGGTGGTGCACATGAAGTTACTTTAGGTATAAACTTTAAATGTAAACAGAAAAAACGATCATTTAGAACTGTTAGTTGTCCATCATTCTAACAGAATTGATAAAAAAAATAAAAAAAATTGTAACTAAATTTATTTAAACAAGTTATAAGGCTAAAATCTCATTATGAAGAGTACGGGTAAAAAAGTAGCAGTTGTTGGATTATTAACTAGTTTAGTTATGTCTTGTTCTTATGAAAGATCAAGTGTAACTGGTTGGGATTATAACAATCCAATGAACGGTGGTTTTGAAAAGAAACCATACGAAGAACAAGAAACAGGTCCTGGTTTAATCCTTATTGAAGGGGGGACATTCACCATGGGACAAATTGAACAAGACGTGATGTACGAACATCATAATACACCAAGGAGGGTTACCATTTCATCTTTCTATTTAGATGAAACGGAAGTAACAAATCACCATTGGTGTGAGTATTTATATTGGACAGACAGAACCTATTCTCCTGATTTTACTCAGATTTATAAAAAAGCGCTTCCAGATACATTGGTATGGAGAGAGAAATTAGCATACAATGAACCTTACGTAGACTACTACTTAAGACATCCTTCTTATAGAGATTATCCTGTGGTTGGTGTCAATTGGTTGCAGGCTAATGATTTTTGTGCGTGGAGATCTGATAGAGTTAATGAGTTAATTCTTATTAGAGAAGGGATTTTAGTCCCCAATCCTATGCAACAAAACGAACCTTTTACAACTGATTCTTATTTAATTGGTCAATACGAAGCTGGTACAAACCCTATGGGACAATTACCAGATTTAGATCCTTCTAAAGGAGGGTTTAATCCTGCTACCGGTAAAATCAAGTCTAAAGATATGGCAACTCGTATTGTTAGAATGGAAGATGGGATTCTTTTACCGCGTTATCGTCTACCAACGGAGGCTGAATGGGAATTTGCAGCATATGGATTAATTGGTAATACAGTTGACGAAAGAATTGTAGAAAGAAGAATTTACCCATGGAATGGTCACTGGGTGAGAAATGCTGAAGATAAATGGCAAGGTGACATGATGGCAAACTTTGTAAGAGGTGCTGGAGATTATATGGGTGTTTCTGGAAGTTTGAATGATAATGCAGATGTTACAGCACCGGTATATTCTTACTGGCCAAATGATTACGGTCTTTATAACATGGCTGGTAACGTTTCTGAATGGGTAATGGATGTTTACAGACCACAATCACATGAAGATTTTGACGAGTTCAGACCTTTTAGAGGTAATGTATTTACTACAAAAACACTTCAGAGCGATGGAGCATATTCTAATAAATACCAAGAAGTAATTTATGATCTTCAAGGGATGAAAGAATATTTAGAAGAGTTTGAAAATGAAAGATATGAGACACAAGATAGAACCTATGGTTATGTCACTCAACAAAGAATGGACTCTATTGAGATGGTTTTAATTAACGAAATCAAAGATGTTTTTGCAACAGCACAAGACTTGAAAGATAGAAAGCAAGAAATTGAATCTTCTATGGCTATCCGTGAAATATTTGATAACCTCTTTGATGATTTCAATACTAGAGTTCAAAATAGAGATTTAGACAGTGTTAGTTTTGGTCCTGATGAAATTGACTGGAGTGAATTCCAAGTAGAAATCATACCAATGCTTAGAGTTGGTCTTTCTGAATTTGAAATCAAAAAGCCAGGTAATACTCAAGTAAGAGAAGTTACTGCTGAAGAAAATATCAAAAGACGTAACTATAGAGTTGCTGACAATATTGATTACCTAGATGGAGATTTAAAATCATCTATCTTCTACCCAGGTGAAGAAACAAACGGAGCTATGATATCTCAGTTCAACAACAAAGAACTTAATGAAGATTGGGCAATGTATCAATCAGGAAAAGAAAGTAAGTGGGGACAATATCCTACTACACTTATTACAGATAAATCCAGAGTATACAAAGGAGCCTCTTGGAGAGATAGAGCTTACTGGATGAACCCTGGAACTAGAAGATATTTAGATGAAGACTTATCTACTGCAACTATCGGATTTAGATGTGCTATGGATAGAGTTGGATCTCCTACTGGATTAGGTTCAAGTAGAAGATAATAACTTCAAACATAACTATACTAAAAAGGCTACTTCAAATGAAGTAGCCTTTTTTTATATCATAAAAATTATAGTTTCTTACAACTTATGCATTTTTTAAATCTTTTATCGTTGAAATTGGATCAGGTGATTTAAAAACAAAACTTCCAGCAACCAATACATCAGCACCTGCGTCTAACAATTTTCTGGCATTATTCATTGTCACTCCCCCATCAATTTCAATTTTTGTTTCTAATCCTTTTTCAGTAATCATTTCCTTAAGTTCAATGACCTTATCATAAGTTTTCTCAATAAAACTTTGCCCTCCAAAACCTGGATTTACTGACATTAGACAAACTAAATCTACATCTTGCAATATAGGTTCCAACAAACTTACGGGCGTATGCGGGTTCAACGCTACTCCTCTTTGCATATCTTCAGCCTTAATCGCTTGTAATGTTCTATGCAAATGGGTGCATGCCTCATAATGAACAGTCAAAATATCTGCTCCTACTGCTTTAAATTGTTTTATATACCTATCCGGTTGCTCAATCATTAAGTGTACATCTAATGTCTTCTTAGCATGTTTATTAATGAAATTAATAACTGGAATACCAAACGATATATTTGGTACGAACATACCATCCATAACATCTAAGTGAAACCAATCTGCTTCACTAGAATTTAACATTTCACATTCACTTTGCAAATTTGCGAAATCGGAAGCCAAAAGTGAAGGTGCTATCAGGTGATTCTTTTCTTTGTTCTTCATTTATATATTTGAAAAACAAAGTAACAAAAAAAGCCACAACGAGTGTGGCTTTAGTTATTCACTTTTAATGAATTTTATCCTAAATAAGACTTAAGCAATTTACTTCTTGACGTATGTTTCAATCTACGAATTGCTTTTTCTTTAATTTGTCTAACACGTTCTCTAGTTAAATCAAATTTTTCACCTATTTCTTCCAATGTATGTTGATGATTTTCTTCTAGACCAAAGTAAAGTTTAAGTACATCAGCTTCTCTCATTGTCAACGTGCTCAGAGATCTTGTAATTTCCTTTCTCAAAGACTCCATCATCAGCCCTTTATCTGGACGAGGGTTATCATCAGAAGTCATTACCTCATACATCGAACTACTGTCACTTTCTTCACCAAGGGGCGCATCCATACTTACATGTCTATTACCAATTTTCATAGACTGTTTCACTTCATTCAAAGTGATGTCTAATTCTTCAGCAATTTCATCTGGTGTTGGTGGTCTACCATACTTTTGCTCTAAAATAGAAAATGTTTTATTGATCTTATTGATAGATCCAATTTTGTTTAATGGAAGTCTTACAATTCTTGATTGTTCTGCAAGTGCTTGAAGAATAGATTGTCTAATCCACCATACAGCATATGAAATAAACTTAAACCCTCTAGTCTCATCAAAACGTTGTGCAGCTTTGATCAATCCTAAGTTTCCTTCATTGATTAAATCTGGAAGAGTTAAACCTTGATTTTGATATTGTTTTGAAACCGAAACCACAAATCTAAGATTAGCTTTTACAAGTCTATCTAACGCATTATCATCTCCCTCTCGAATTTTTTGTGCCAATTCAACTTCCTCCTGTGCTGATATTAAATCTACTCTACCTATCTCTTGCAAGTATTTATCCAATGACGCTGTTTCACGATTGGTAACTTGCTTTGCTATTTTTAGTTGTCTCATTCTTTTCTAATTAATGTATTTGGGGTGATATATAGTACCGTAACGCCAAAGAATCGATTGCGGTTTCAATTTTCAACACTTATTTACACTAATATTTATGAACATCACTAAATGTTCTTTTATTTAGAATAAAACAAGGACGAAAAAAATGTTCAATTTACTCATCCAAGAGACCACCTGTCAATTTAGCTAGATTGGTTTGTGACTCAATCAAGTTATAACCTGTTTCAATCATAGTTATACCTGTGGTAAGATATGCCATTTCTATATCTCTAAATGCAAATGAATTTATCAATCCTGAATTCTCCTTTAATTTGGCTATGTTAAAATTTTGTTTTGCCACTTGAAAAGATTTTTTAGATAATTCAAACATTTGTAACCTAGCTTCATACAAATCAAAATGAGTCTTTAATTCATTGGATAAAGTAGCCTTTAGTTTATCTAATTGGATTTCATTTACTTCGTTTTGTACTTCTAGTGCTTTGATTCCTCTTTTTACTTTTCCACCATCGTATAATGTGAAATTCAACGTAAAGTTGGCGTAATAATTTATTGTAGCACCTGCAACCCTATCATAATCTCCAATTTTAAAAGAGTTAGTTTGATATTGTGCCCCAGCATTAAAACCTACCACAGGATACATCGTGGCCTTTGCTAAAGTTATATCCCTAGCCAATATTTCTAGGTTAATAAACTCATTTTTTATATTCTGGTTACTGCTTAACATTTTCTCCTTTAAAGCCTGAAAATCATACAAATCTGGAGACACTTCAATTTCATTGGTCAATTCCCACTCTTTTGACTCATCAACTCCCATCAAGAGGTTTAAATTTCTTATAGCATTGTCATAAGCTAATTTTTGCATGATTAAATTGGTGCTATCTTGATAAAAAGCACTTTCATACTGTAATAAATCTACCGTTAGAGCGACACCGAGATCCTGTTTCAACTTTTGATATTCCCATTTTTGTCTTGACAATTCAATTACAGTTTGTAATAACTTAATTTTTTCCTGTTGAAGTTTAGCTTGATAATAATTTAGAATAATACCTTGAATCGTGTTTTCTACTACTAATGTGGCATTACCTTCACTTTGGTATTGCAATTGCTCTAATCGTTCCTTATTAGCTCTTACTCTAAAACCATTAAACAATGTCCAACTAACATTTCCAGCGCCCTGAATACTATTTGTCATGAGCAATTCCTGAATAAAAGATGTAGGATTATTAGATTGATCACTAATATTGTTGCCCTGTTGTGCGCTAAGTGTAACAGTTGGATATCTTCCTGCTTGTCCCCAAGAATTTTGAATTTTATTAATTTCAATTGACTTCTCAGTGAGCAGAATATCAAAATTCTGTTTTAATCCAACTTTTAACGCGTTTTCCAATGAAAGAGAGTCTTGTGCACTTATTGAATGACAAAAGCACATCAACGCACTCAATACTATTATTCTCAAAACTTTCAAACTCTTTGATTTTAACTTATTTAAACTCATTATCTTCTTTTGAATTAGTATCATCAAAAAACACGACATCCTCTGGGTCATCCATTTCTTTGGACCTTTGCACAATTTTATACACTGGTTCTACTTCTATTTTGCTTGGTGCAAATTCACCGCCTCTCCATAACCAAAAACGTGCTCTTCTCATATCATTCATAAATAGTAAAAGAGAAGGGAAAAAGAAGAGTAAGACCATGGTACCAAACAAAACTCCATAAGCCACAGAAACAGCCATTGGTACAAGGAACTGTGCTTGAAAACTCTTTTCTAAAATCAAAGGATAAAGTCCTACAACCGTTGTTAATGATGTTAGAATAATAGGTCTAAATCTAGATTTACCTGCTTCTGTAACTGCTTCAAAAGCGGAAAGACCAGACTTCAATCCCTTATTGTATTGATCTAGCATTACAACAGCATCGTTTACTAAAATTCCTACTAATGCAATTATTCCCCAGAAACTGAATAACGAAAATGGGATTCCAACAATTCCATGGCCCAATAAAGCACTAATGATTCCAATAGGAATAACCATTAAAATTAGCCTTGCCTGATAAAAAGATGCAAAATTTAAGGATAGTATGATAAGAATCAATAAAACCCCCAGTCCAAATGCTGTAAGTAAACGCTTTCCAGAATCTAAGGCTTTTTCTGCCTGACCTTTTACAACCACTTCGGTATTGGGAAATTTTTCCTTCAGTTTTGGAAACAATTCTCTTTTGATCTGTTCATTAACTGCAGACGATAACTCTCCATTATATAAACTACCATATACTCTGACTTCCTGCTTACCATCTATATGATTAATAGTCACGTTACCTCTTTTAATTTCATAGTTAGCTAAGGTATACAGAGGAAACTCTTGTCCTAAAGAAGTTTTAATTTTCATATTATCCAAATCTCCGAAATCATCTCTTCCGTCTATTGGAAATCTAGTCCAAACTTTCACCTCATCTCTTCCAATAATTAATCGCTGAACCTCTTCACCGAAGAAGCCTTGTCTTAATTGAGAAACAATAGAAGCTTCTGTTAATCCAAGAGAATATGCTTTAGGAAGCAATGTCAGTTGCACTTCCCTATTTCCAGCACCGGCATTGTCTACAATATCTTTCACATCAGGCATAGCAATAATCTCTGACTTCAACCACACTGCTGCTGCATTGATTTCTTCACGATCAGTACTTTGAATAGATAACGAAATATCATTTCCAAAAGGAGTATCACCTCCTACTGTAAATTTCTCAAATGTATCAATCGTGTCCTGTGGTATCAAATCCTTAATATTATTGGAAATTTCCGCTGTAGAAATATAATCTTGTTCAAGCACAGATATCCTAAGCGAACCTACGTGATTACCTGACTCCCCAACTCTTTGTGCATTACCAATAGTAGTAGTTACAGTAGTAATGATATCCTCTCCAAACTCATTTTCCAAAGAGTCTGCATATTCCACTACCAAACTTTCCAAGTATTTCATGGTAGCCTCAGTTCTAAATTCCCGATCTCCAGGTTTGTATGCCACATCCACCTGAATATCATTAAATGGTATATTAGGATAAAAGGCGGTTTTGATCACTCCCGTAATTGCCAGAATTAGCACCACAATAATAAACATCATCGGTCCAAAAACCCACAATCGATATCTTTTCAACATTCTTTCAATCAATCTGCCGTAAGCGTCTCTAGATTTTTTGATAGCTTTTTCAATTTTGAGCCTGATTTTTTGATACCAACCAATGGTAGTGGGTTCTAAGATTTTCTTACTTGCCAGATGTGAAGGCAATACCAAAAATGCCTCTACCAACGAGAATGCCAGACAGGCAACTACACTAAATGCCATTTCCTCCATCATGGCCATATCTCCACCTACAAACAGTAAAAAACCAAAAGCAACAATAGTTGTCAAAACTGACGTAAATACCGAGGGCAAGACATCCATAGTTCCATCAAGTGCAGCCTGAACTGGTGATTTTCCCTTTTCAAATTGAGCAAAAATACTTTCGGCAATTACTATTCCATCATCTACTAAAATCCCTACAACTAGGATCATTCCAAACAAAGAAATCATATTGATAGACATGCCATAGAGACCTCCCATCCAAAACATTCCCAACATAGAGAATGGAATTCCAAATGCTACCCATAACGACAATCTTAAACTCAAGAATAATCCTAAAACAATGCAAACTAGAATCAATCCAAATATCAAATTGGAAGAAAGCATATCAATACGTTGATCTAGCATATCTGAAAACATAAACAATATTTGCATATTGTAATTATCATTTTCTAAATTAAATTCTTCGATATATCCTTTTACAGCCTTTGAGATTTTCCCTAAATGTTCAGAATTTAATTTCTTAATAAGAATAGTAGCATTCTGCCTTCCATTTACAAAACTTTTAAAGGCTATATCAGAAAACTCAAATCTAACATCTGCTACGTCTGACAATCTAATCAATTGTCCATCAAGTTGCGCGCCCACCACCACATTCTTAAGCATTTCTGCATCAGTAGTTTTGTTCATTAACCGTATATATAACTCCTCCGAACTAGACTTAATAGAACCAGCACTTACATCAATGTTTTGCGATTTAACCTTATTAGAAACCATATCAAACGTAAGGTTATATCTCAACAGATCATGTTCTCTAATATCAATGGCTATAATTTGCGGAGGAAAACCAACCACCTCTACTTGCGACAAATCATCTAAAGCTAAAAGTTCTTGTTCAACTTTATCACTCATTAATTTTAGGTCTTCCAATGAACCATCTCCTACAAGAGATATAAACCCTACTGTTCCTCCCATACCGGCCATTCCTCTGGCTTTTTGCGCGACTACAATAGGTCTCTCCGCCCCAACAGGAAATGAGTTGATACCATCAACAGCATTTTTCACCTCTTGAGTTAACAAGTTAATATCTACTTTCTCCTCACTTTCAATAGTGATTCTGCTCAAATTCTCTGAAGATTTACTTGATATTTCTTTAATACCTTCAATGCCAATGAGCGACTCTTCAATTAAAGTTGTAACCCCTTCTTCCATTTCTATGGGAGATGCTCCAGGATAAGCAACAGTTACATATATTTGATTAGGATCTAACTCCGGGAAGAAAGATTGATTTAAAGTGAATATATTTATAACACCAGCTAGTCCGGTTACAATAATAATTGCGTTGGCCCAAATAGGATATTTTATAAAAAATGAAATAAATGCTCTCATTAGCCACTCTATTTTGTTGGGTTTATAACCTTAACTTCCATGCTATCTTTTGCATTAAGAACTGGTTCTAGCACAATTACTGTGTTGTCTTCAACTCCTTTTACCAAAACACTATTTTTTTGATAGAGCGCAATATCTACAGATCTAGAAAATATTCTGCCATTTTCTACCACATAAACTTCATTCTTATTGAACAATGCCTTTCTAGGTAATTCAATCATACTTGTAGTACCTTCACACTGAATCTCAGCATTCAAATACATACCATTGTATAAATCTACAGAAGATTCACTAATATCAATAAAAACAGGCACTGTTTGAGTTTGCGGATTAATGTAAGTTCCTTTCCTATTTACACGACCTATAGCAACAGCACCGATTTCGTCATACAACTTCACTTGAGCACCTTCCTTCACCAAATCTATTTCATTAGAATTAATTGGCACTTCAATTTCCATATCGCCTTCCCTTATCACAGATAGAACAGGACTTCCTGGAGCAGTTATTGCCCCATCATCAGTGAAAGCATCTAAAACACTTCCATTAAACGGAGCATATATACTGTATTTCTTTAACCTTTCTTGATCACTTAAAATATTGTAATATTCGCTGTACACATTTCTAGAAATAACAAAATTCTTTTCCTTAAAACTCTTAGTTTGAGGCAATGGCGGTAGTGGCGCATCCACTTCAAAAGCATTAAAAAACTTTAACCATGCTTCAAAATTTTCATTATAATCTAACTTCAAATCAGGTAGGATGTTTGTCAACAAAGTTAAATAACCACTCTTTCTAGCTTGTAATGCCATTTTAACATCTTGGTTATTAATGGACAATAGTAATTGACCTTTCTTAAACTTAGTTCCCTTCTTCAGGTTAATATTGGCATTTATAGCTCCTTGAACTTCTGAAGTAATATTAATCATTGAACTAGATATCACTTTTCCAAAACCAGCAGCAACAATTGGTTTCACTTCATTCAAGACTGGCTTTGCAACAACATTAACAAAATTAGTATCGTTATTACCAAAAACAATAGAAGTAAAAGCACCTTCTTTTGACGCGGCTAATCTTTCTGCTCTAATTTTTTCTGCGTCTTGCTCTCCTTTTGCCAAGCCAGACCTATACCCTATCATGTATGCCGTCCCTATAACAACCACCACAAATATGGAAGTCAATACGATTAAAACATGTCTTACTTTCATTTGCTATCTGCTTTCTTTTATTAAGAATTACTTTTCAATGCACAAAGTTATAGTTATCTATAAAAGGCAGTTACAAATATCTTATGAAAGGTGAAAAACAAGGATAATAAAATACACCAAAGAAAAACAAATTACCTATAACTAATTCATTTAAAACGCATTACAGCACCTCCAAACAACAAGATCACCCAAAATATGAAATGTTCAATCCACGCACTAAAGTGAACAGCAACACAAGAAATGAAATCATTACGTTACCTAAAACGAAGGACAATTTATAATCCTATACTTACCACCATTGAATTCTTGGTTTCCTCTTTTGTTCTTTGCCTTGTAGGTCAAGGTAATTTCATGTGAACCCGAATTGTATGAATTGAGCGCTGAAGTATTGATATCGTAAGAATAACTGATGCCTATTTTAGAAGTACTAAATCCAATCATCAATGCAATTGCATCTTTAAATCTATAAGAAGCGCCTCCCCAAATTCCACTTCTATGCATCAGTCTAGCATTGATGTCAAATGTAAAAGGAGCATTAAACATAATTCTTGCAACAGCCGAAGGTTCAACATAAAACTCTTCACTTTTTCCTAAAGGAATGGTATAACTTCCCGTAAGGTAAATAGTTCTTTGAAGATTATTCGTCACTGGAGTCATTATATCAAACAGATCTGATTTTGTTTGAAGTAAATTAAACATAGACAAACCCAAATGATAGTTGGCTCCATACAACTTCACTCCTCCGCTAAGATCTGGTATCAATAAGTTAGATGAATAGTTTAATACTGTGGGGTCATTTGCCTCTTCTGTCACCAATTTATCCTTATCAAAAACATATTGAGTTAAGGAACCTCCCAAACCTAAAGAAAGAAACTGACCTCTATTTACTTTGATTTGAGAACTAACTGCTCCCATAAATCCTGTTCTCCTACTTGGACCGGCCACATCATTATAAAGATAGCCACCAACACCAATATTCTCTGACAAAGAAGTGTGATAGGATAAATGCTGACCTACAGGCGCTTCTCTAATTCCCGTCCATTGCCTTCTAACGTCCAACACCAAAGGCGCATAAGTTTTAGTTCCCGCTGCTGCTGGATTTATTGCAAAAGCATTAATCATATATTGACTGGCCATTATAAATTGCTGAGCCTGTCCACTTATAGCAACTGTGATCGCAATGATTAGTATGTAAATATTCTTTCTCATTATTTCAGCAATGTAATAAATCCAGATTGATTAATTTCCCCTCCATTCAATTCTAAAACATAATAATAGACACCATTGGGCAAAGTCTTACCGCTTTTACCAATTCCATCCCAATGAATCTCCTTATCATTTGAACTAAAGACTTCCCTCCCCCATTTAGAGAACACGATTAAATTAACATCAGCAAATGCTGTAAAGTCCAAATTCCAAGTATCGTTATGGCCATCATTATTTGGAGTAAAAGTATTGGGTATCTCAATGCACTCTGCATCTTCCGGCACTTCAACTGTAGGTGATTTTGTCATACAGCCTTCTCCATCCTTCACCCAAACAAAGTATTCTCCAGCTTGCGCAAAAGAGATAGTAGGTTCATAACTATTGTTAGACCAATTATAATCCAAGAATCCACTGCCGCCTTTTGAGTTAACAGATAATGTAGTTCCCCCTTGACTACAAGATAAAAACTCCATTTCAATTTTCGCCTCTAAGTCAGTTGGTTTTACCACAATATTAGTACTAACAGACTCAGCACAACCACTAGGAGATGTATAAGTGTATGAAATAACATGCGTCCCATTTCCTGCCGTAATAGGGTCAAAATACCCATTAGAAACTCCTGTTCCAGCATAAACTCCACCTGCTGGTTCTCCTCCATCTAAGTACAGCTCGGGACCAAATCCGCAGATTGTGTCATATGGATTAGTATGCACCACAGTTTCAATAACATTAACAAAAACAGAAGCACAAGCCGTATTTCCACAAGTTCCTCCTTCAGCTCTAACATAATAAGTTGCAGCATTACTAGGTTGAACAGTAATATTTGTACCAGTTCCGATTGAAGTTCCGCCACAACTGTTGGCATACCAAACCCATTGTGCACCCGCCACTAAACTACCTCCATCTACTGTTAAATCTGCCGTTTCTCCAACACAGAAATTATTGTTAGAACTCAAAATAGCATCCGGTGCAATACTACCATCTAAAACTGTTACAGTTACATCCGCACATGCAGTCTCTCCACAAGTACCTACAGCACGTACATAATAAGTTTCAGTATCCGTTGGACTCACCGCTATGGTAGTTCCCACACCAATAGGCACAGCGCCACAAGCACCAGTATACCATACATACGAATAACCGCTAGGCAGCGCAGCGCCAATCACCGTAAGATCTACAGGAACACCAGGACATATATTATTCATGCTAGAAATTGCAGTTGTTGGATCTGCAACTCCAGCACCGACATTAATGGTGTATGATACGCATACTGAATTTCCACAAGTACCTTCTCCTCTTACAAAATAAGTAGTTGTAGCGGTTGGAGAAACACTAATAGAATTACCCGTTCCAACTAAACCGCTTCCACAAGTTCCACTATACCATTTCCAGTTCGCGCCAGCCCCTAAAATTCCTCCAGAGATGTTCAATACTACAGATTGCCCAACGCAAATATCCGTTGCGGATGCCGTAACACTGTTTGGAGCGATACTAATTTCGTTCATGGAAATTGCTGCATTTGCACAAGCAGTTACCCCACAACTTCCCTCTGCTCTTACGTAATAATTTGTAGCTACACTTGGAGCAACAGTCAAGGTAGGGCCAGTACCAATAGAGGTTCCTGCTCCGCAGCCCCCTTCATACCATGTCCATACATCCCCACTTATAAGGTTTCCTCCATTAACTGTAAGCGTTGTATTATCACCAGAGCATACGCTAAAATTAGACGCTGAGACAGAACTAGGTGTGCTAGATAGTGGATTAACAATCACTGTAGTATTTTCGCAAGAAGTACTATTACAATTTCCTTCTGCCCTAACATAATACGTTGTTGTGCTATTGGGATTGACAACTATAGATGCGCCACTTCCTAGGTAAATACCTCCACAAGAACCTTGATACCACTCCCATGTAGCACCATCTCCTAGCGCACCACCTGCTACATTTAGCGTAACCGAAGCACCAGGACAAACATTATTTGCAGAACTTGTAACACCAGTAGCAGGAGTAGAGTTACTTTCTACTGCAATACCTGTAGAAGCGCAAATTGTATTATTACAAGTTCCTTCCGCTCTAACGTAATAAGTACCAGAACTTGTAGGATTGATTGCTATAGAAGTTCCTGAACCAACACTCAAACCTCCACAAGCACCATTATACCATTCCCATGATGCTCCAGCGCCTAAATTCCCTCCAATTACGGAAAGGACAACTAAATCATTTGGACAGACACTAGGATCTGAAGCAATAACAGAAACTGGATCTTGTGATAAGTCATCCACCAAAATTGTTACAGTAGCACAATTAGAATTATTACAAGTTCCTTCCGCTCTAACATAGTAAGTTGTGGTAACACTTGGAGAAACATTAATATTGGCACCGTTACCAATAGGAGCACCTGCACCACACCCCCCTTGATACCAATACCAATTCGCTCCAGTACCTAGACTTCCACCATTGACGGCTAGATTTACTGTTGTACCAGCACAGACTTGGGCATTACTACTTGTTATTCCTGAGGGATCACTAGACAATGTATTTACCGTCACTGTATTTGATGCAGCCGCTGTAGTATCACACCCTTCAATTCTAACATAATAGGTAGTTGTTACAAAAGGAGAAACACCAGTATAATTAACACTTGTACTAGAAAAAAGTGGGACAGGCAAACCAATTGTAGGATCACTATCATACCACACATACTCGGCTCCAGTTCCCGGTGCAGCACCAGAGGCTGTAAGATTTACCGTACCACCCAAGCAAATAGAATTTTGACTAAGTGTCAATGTAGTAGGCGCTGTAGAAGGAGTCTCCACTATAACGACAGCACTAGCCGTACTAGTTATGGAGCAATTTCCTTCCGCTCTAACGTAAACAGTACTTGTTGCTGTTAAATTAGCCACCAAAGGAGAGCCAACACCTAGCAAAACTCCTCCCCCATTAGGGTCTCCGTTATACCAATACCAATCCGCGTTAGTTCCTAAAGTTCCTCCATTTACAGTAAGAGTAACTGGGCCTATTCCACATAAAGAATTGGGATTAGCAGTAAGAGAAGTAGGTGCAGTAGATGCGGTTTCAAGTTGCACCTGTACTTCATTGGATAAAAAGAAACCACAACCGTAGACTATCTTTCTTCTGTAACATGTATTTTGTAAAATACCCAGGGGAGGATCATAAGTAGCGCTAACAGCACCAGGGATATCTACAAAGGCACCAGTGCACCCAACGTCTTGTTGCCATTGATAAGTAAACCATGGTGAAGTTGCTGCAGTACCTGCACTAACATTCCCTAAAACTGTAGGATCACCACCAGTACAAACAAATTGATCACCATCAATTGTTCCACCATCTGCAGTTACATAATCCCAATAAACTTCTATTCTAGCTTTATAATTTCCAATGAAAATTTCATATTGATTCCATTGACAAGGGGCGTCATCTTGAAAATTGATATTTCCAGAAGCACCTCTACCATCATGATTATCATCACCATTAGCAACGCAAGAAGAGAAAAATGAAGGACTCGGGTTATAATCACACTTCGGATTACAATCATCTTCCCATCCTTCCATTTCTGTATTGATAACTGTTGCATCAGAATTAGTAACAGTAATCCAATTATAAGGTATTAAAGGTCCAGAATGATTAGGATTTCCAGACCACCAAGTACCATACGTATTAGTAGTACTAATGCATCCCGAAGCCTGAAATGTCGTTAATGCTGATGCTGTGGTTCCATTATCTTTGAGAAAAATCCACCAAACAGGATCTTGGTCATTAATACCAATTCCTCCGTCATTACTATCTCCATCGGCATACAACTCAGCAATTCGCACTTGATAATCAACATTTTGTGAAAATCCACATAGTGAAATCATGACTATTAAGGTGGTTAGTATTCTACTCATATACATTAATTGAATGACAAAAATATGAAAACTGAACTTAAATCTAAGGTTTAATCTAAATTCAAAGTTAATTTTTTATCAACAAAAAAGTTTACTAAAATTTGGTTGTAAGCAATTACATTTGCACATGCAAAATCATCAATATAAATTTAAAGACATATGGAAGATAGCACTTCCAATAATGATTGGTGGTATTGCTCAAAATTTAGTCACCGTTACCGACACTGCTTTTTTAGGCCAATTAGGAGAAATAGAACTAGGCGCTGCGGGAAATGCTGGGATTCTGTATTTCCTATTTGTAATTACCGGAATGGGGTTTACATCAGGTGCTCAGATAATTATTGGTAGAAGAAACGGAGAAAAGAATTACAATCAAATTGGAAGTTTAATAGATCAATCATTTTATTTTATCCTTCCGCTAGGTATTATTTTAATTGGGATTTTATATTTTGTCATGCCACATGCATTAAAAGGAATAATACACTCTTCTCAAATTTATTCGGCATCCGTAGAATATTTGCAATACAGATCCTTTGGGATTGTATTTGCATTTTTCACTTTTATATTGAATTCATTTTACATTGGTACTACCAACACTAGGGTTCTAATGTTTTCAACATTTATTATGGCTGCGATCAATGTAACTTTAGACTATGGCTTTATTTTTGGGAATTTTGGGTTGCCAGAAATGGGAATCAAAGGTGCCGCCCTTGCTTCAGTAATAGCAGAATTTGTAGCCTGTACATTTCTTTTGATTTACACATTTTACAAAATAGACTTAGAAAAATACCAAATGTTTAAATTTTTAAAACCTAACAAAGAAAAACTACTTAGAATTCTTAAAGTATCTTTTCCTATTATGTTACAAAGTTTTATCACTTTAGGCTCTTGGTATATTTTCTTTTCATTAATTGAAGGAATGGGTGAAGAAGATTTAGCCGTATCTCACATAATAAGAAGTATCTATATGGTCATGATGATTCCTATGTTCGGATTGAGCACAGCAGCAAATACCATTACTAGTAATTTGATTGGAGAAAAGAGTACGCACCTAGTCTTACCTACAACCTGGAAAATCGTTACCATAAGTTTTGCGTGCACCGTGCCTTTTGTGCTAATGAATCTTTTATTTCCAGAACAAATTATAGGTTTTTACACAGACAACCCAAACATAATTGCCAACTGCAAAGAAACCTTAATGGTCATCAATGGCTCCATGTTTTTTTTCTGTTTTGCATTTATAATGTTCAACAGTGTTACTGGAACAGGAAACACGAGAGTCTCCCTACTGATAGAATTTGTAAACATTGTAATTTACCTTTCAGCCACTGTATTTATCATCAACTATTTCAACCCTCCAATAGCAATAGTGTGGTGCGCTGAGTTTATCTATTTTGGGTTCTTAGCACTCATGTCTTGGCACTATCTAAAACGCGGCAATTGGAAAGACCAGAACATTTAATTAAACTCCAAATTGACTAAGATGATGATTAAGGTGTTTAGAAAACATGTTGCTCCATTCTTTAGCCGTCAACACTCCAAAGCCACTATTCTCAAGACCTTCAAAATAACCTTCGCCTTTGCTTTCTGTCAATTTGATATAATCTATTAAAATTTCTTTTTCAGTATCAAAATCTCTTTGATCTGCGACCACAAAAGCCGGTGCCGTTTGTCCATTTTTCTTGTACGGTTTTTCTCCAACTACGATACCTTTAATAAAGTTTTTCAGTATCAGTTTAGTAAAGAAATTATATTTCACTTGCGTTTTACCATAAGTAATATCATAAGACACATTGAGGTGGGCTAACATTTGAGCAACATTCATCTTCCCCCATTTCGCTTGAGTTTCAGGAGTAAGTTTTTCGATTCTGTTTAGATAATGTTCAGTAGTTTTTGGGTCAAAAGTATAAGGTATTTCCATTTTTCAACAATAATTATTCTACAAATAAAACTAAAAACATTTACGTATGCCGTATTATTAGTATTTTGCGTATAAATAAAACACCATTTTTATAGTATGAAACGTTTTTTAATACATATTCTGTTCATTGAATTAATGGCATTATCTCTAATTGGATGTAGTGAATCTCGTTCTGACTCTTCATCAGAAGACAGTATTACAAAAGGTGAAATCCGAGATGAACAAGGCAACCTAATTGCAAAAGGCAAATACAATGAACAAGATCAAAAAGATGGACTTTGGGTTAGTTATTATCACGAAGGGAAAGTAAAAGATTCTGCTAACTACATCAAGGATAAATTAGAAGGTCGATTTGTATCATTCTTTCCCAATGGAAGAAAAATGAGTGACGGTTTTTATATAGCGGATAAGCCAGAGGGCGAATGGATTTATTGGAATGAAAACGGATCAATAATAGAAAGAAGTTTTTGGAAAGATGGGAAGCCACATGGTCTTTCCTACACCTATTACGACTATGGCCAATTGCAATCTAGTGCCAATTGGGTAAACGGAAAGATGGAGGGAGAGTGGAAACTTTATGACGAAGAAGAGAACCTCATAGAAATCACACAATATGTAGATGGACTAAAGCATGGCGAAGCCATTCAATTATACGCAGACAGTACAGTAAAGACAAAAACAAATTTCAAAAATGAACTTCCCCATGGGATTTACGAGGAGTATTATCCTACTGGAATTTTAAAATCTCAAGTAGAATATATCAACGGAAAAATGGAAGGTGATTTAATACAATTTGACAGTACCGGCAACATCATTAACATAGAACAATATAAAGACGGCATTCATATCATCAATGATTCCTTAGACGCGAGTCTTTAAGCAGAAATAAAGTTATCATAGTTTCTGATACAACCAAGAATAGATTTTATCAAATCTGCTTTTTCATCTTCATTAAGGAAATAATCCGACAATACTAATTTTGTATCATTTAGGACCTCTTCATCAAAAGGGCCTTCTAAATTTTCTATAACCGTTAAACCTTCCAGTGCCACCATATAGTTTCCCTTGCAAGAAGCTTCAACAATTTCTGCCATGTAATTAATGGGATTTAGGTTAGCATTCCAAAGGGAAAAAAGAATCATTTCATTCACATCATCATTACCATCAAGAAGGCCTTCAATCATAGGTAACACCCCTTCTTTTATCTTCAATTGAGACAGCAATTTTTTGATTTCATCTTTTATGTCCTCATTTTCCGTAGCTGCATAAACGGCAATCATAGAAGGGATCACACTAGCATCTCCTTTACTTTTAATTCTCTTTAAAGCATCTAAAACCACTTTTGAATCACCTGATTCTAAGTCTTTTAAAATTGTCTTTACTACTTTCTTTTGTGTTGAATTTTCCGCCATACCTTGTTCGTCTTCTTAGACTTTTACATTTAATTCTGCAAAGATATAAAATGAAAACTTCTTCAGCTAAAAAGAATTGGTTTACAAAGTCAGGAACAGTCTATAATAGTGTTAATTTTTATTAAAAAGCCAAAAATCCTTGTCTAAGAAATAAACTTTGTTATTATGTAGACAAATACAATTTTTTATGCGCAAAACAGTAATGTATGATGCAGTAACAAAGTTAACTGCAATAGAAAAAATGAAAGTTGTAAACTTCCTTTATGAAAATTTACAGGAATATGGCGATCCTAAAAAGGACATTCAAAAGGCAATAGATTATTCCATAAAAGAAATAAGTTCTGCTGGGGGGTTCACATTGGTGCTTTCAGAAGACGACAAGATAAAAGGAGTTGTAGTAATAAACAAGACAGGTATGGGAGGCTATATTCCCGAAAATATATTGGTTTATATTGCCACCCATCAAGACCACAGAGGAGAAGGATTGGGAAAGGCATTAATGGAAAAAGCTATTCAATTTACAAAAGGAGATATAGCTTTACATGTAGAGCCCAATAATCCAGCAATCAAACTTTATGAGAAATTCGGTTTTACCAATCCATATTTAGAAATGAGGTTAAAAAAATAACCATGGCAGAACTAATAATTCAAAAGGAAAGAATAAAAAGTAACATAAAATTTTTAAGTCAATATTTTCTATCCAGAGAAATTGAATGGAGTCTCATCACCAAGGTGTTCTCTGGCGATTTGGAGTTTTTAAAAAACATCCTCACCACCGATGTAATAGAAAATGTAAATTCAGTTGGAGATTCTAGATTGACGAGTTTAAAAAATCTAAAAACCGTCAATCCTAAGATGCGGACTATCTACATTAAGCCACCCGCAAAAATTTATGTAGATGAAATAGTGAAATATGCAGACATTTCGTTGAACAGTTCTTTCTCCACAATAAAAGCTCTAAACGAAGCTGCTAAGAAAATCAATAGAACCCATCAAATTATAATAATGATTGAATTGGGTGAATTAAGAGAAGGCGTGCAAAGGGCTGACATCATGGACTTTTATGAGCAAGTTTTTGACTTATCAAATATAGAAGTCATAGGAATCGGATCAAATTTAGGTTGTATGTATGGTGTAGAGCCTAGTTATGACAAACTACTCCAACTATCTCTATATAAAGAATTGATATCTGCCAAATTCAATAAAGAATTGAAATATATTTCTGGCGGCACTTCCATTACACTTCCATTACTTGAAAACAATAACATACCTAAAGACATCAATCATTTTAGGATTGGCGAAGCTGCTTTTTTTGGGATAAGCCCATTGGAGAACAAACAATTCAAAGAATTGTATACAGACACCTTTGAATTCTCTGCCAACATTATAGAATTAGAAGAAAAGAAAGTAGTACCTGATGGTATAATAGGAGAAGCCAATGTTGGTCACACCGCTCAATATGATACGAACGATCCATCTGAGACTTCAGTCAAGGCAATATTAGACTTTGGACTTTTAGATGTTGACCAAAACGATTTAGAGATCAAAGATAAATCTATAAGTTTTGTAGGTATAACCTCTGATATGTTGGTTATAGATCTTGGCAAAAACATGACACCTCAAGGAAAGAAGAAATATAGTATAGGAGATAACATTGTTTTTAAGCCCACCTATATGGCGGTAGCTAGATTATTAAACTCTAAATTCATAGGAAAAAGGTTTGTTTAATGTCGTTCTGTTGTCCACAAGCAAATACATTAACAAATGATAATCCCAACAGTGAGTACAACTCTCCCCTTGCTATCACTACCGTTAACAGTTATTTAACAAAATTGTTAGCGCACTAAAATGATTAAGTATTATTTTTACACCGTAATCATGAATATACTTACAAGATATATTATAGCAATTGGACTATTTCTTATAGGAAGTAGCGCACAGTTGCATGCCAACGACTCGCACGTGGAAAATATAATTGTAATGGGACATGATAGTTTTGATACACCAATCTCCAACTCCATTCACGGAACTCAAGTTGAGTCAAATCAAAGTTCTTCCAACTCTCACCTATGTGTCTTTGACATGGAGGAGGAAGAAGACAAATTGCTACATCAGAAAAAGCGTCTTAATTTTTTTAGTTTTTTTCTAGTTTATGTGCTTTCGCAGGAAGCCGCTTCATCAACACATGAAGAAGAGATACCTGTAAATTTCAACAAACCCCATACACAAACTGCTGCAAGCAGATGTGCTCTTTTGCAAGTTTTCAGAATATGATTTAATAGCGGCTAAGTTTCTCTTAGTCTCGTAAGAACAACGTCATCATAGGTTGTTCTTTTCTGTATTGTTTTATCTATGTAGATAGACCAATGCAACATCCTTTGCTACACACAAAGTTTTCATTTTAAAACCAATCACTAGATTTTCTAGTCCAAATCAAAACACAATGAAAAAACTACTTATTAATTTAGGTGTATTCGCTTTGTTGTTCAACATTAGTTGTGACAATGAGCATAAAGAACACAAGGAAGAATCAACTTTCTTAGTAACCAGTCCTATACAAAAGGACACAGTATTAATCTCAAATTACGTCTGTCAAATTAAGTCTGCGAGGCATATAGAGATTCGCTCCCAGGAAAAAGGCTATCTGCAGCACATTTATGTTGATGAAGGTCAACTTGTAAAAGAAGGAGAATTACTTTTCCAGATAATGCCAAATTTGTATGACGCAGAACTTCAGCAAGTACAAGCAGAGGCAAAAATTGCTGAAATTAATTACCTAAACACCAAGACATTAGCAGACAGCAATGTTGTTTCACAAAATGAACTAGCACTAGCTAAGGCAGAATTTGAAAAAGCGCAAGCCGCTGTAAAATTATCACAGACCCATTTAAATTTCACACAAATAAGAGCACCTTTTGATGGATTAACAGATTTATTTGAGGTAAAACTTGGAAGTTTGATAGATGAAGGCGAGTTAATGACCAATTTATCCGACAACAGTGAAATGTGGGTATACTTCAATGTACCAGAGGCTGAATATCTAAATTTAAAAACGAAGATCTCGAAAGAGAACGCTATACCAGTTAGGTTATTGATGGCCAATAATGAACTATTTGATCAAGTAGGAGAATTGTGCACCATTGAAGGCGACTTCAATAATGAAACAGGAAACATTGCTTTTAGAGCAACTTTTAAAAATCCTACAGGATTACTTAGGCATGGAGAAACGGGGAGTGTACAACTCACAAACCCAATAAAAGATGCTTTGATGATTCCTCAAAAAGCAACATTTGAAATCTTAGATAAAAAATATGTATTTGTAGTAGACAAAGATGACATAATAAGAACAAGACAAGTTACAGTTGAAGCTGAATTGCCTCATATTTTCATCATATCAGAAGGATTAAATGTAGAAGATAAGATACTCCTAGATGGTTTGAGAAAAGTGAAGGAAAATGACAAGATAAAGTATGAATTTGAAGACCCTGAGACGGTTATTTCAAATTTAGAATTGTACTCTGAGTAATCATTTTATAAAAATTAGCAATCATGTTTAGTAAAATAATACATAGACCTGTATTAGCAATAGTAATTTCCATTGTTATTGTTTTTGTAGGTTCGTTGGCGATAAAGCAGTTGCCAACATCACAATTTCCTGAAATAGCCCCAACAACCGTTAATATATTCATCGCTTTCCCGGGAGCGAGTGCAGATGTACTGGTTAAATCTACTCTTATTACATTAGAAAACTCCATCAATGGTGTACAAGGAATGCGATATATGGCAACAGATGCCACCAGTGCAGGAGAAGCGACATTAAGTATTGTATTTGAACCCGGCACCGACCCCAATCAAGCCGTTATACGAGTCAAGACGAGGGTGGATCAAGTAATGCCCCTCCTACCTGAGTTGGTACAAAGAGAAGGTGTAATAATTACACCTATCCAACCAAGTATGTTGATGTATGTCAACCTATTTAGTACCGATGAAAGTTTAGATGAAAAATTTCTCTACAACTACGCCATGGTACACATCAATCCTGAAATCAAAAGAATTCCAGGGATTGCACAGGCTCAAATATTAGGAAGCCGTAGATACGCAATGCGTATTTGGTTGAATCCAGATAGAATGAGAGCTTATGAGGTTTCTATAGATGAAGTCATGGATGCATTGGCCGAGCAAAGTATCGTGGGAAGGCCTGGTAGAATTGGTCAAAGTTCGGGAATTGAAGCACAATCGTTAGAATATGTTTTGAGTTATAAAGGACGTTTTAATGAGCCAGAACAATATGAAGACATTATAATTAGAGCCAACAGTGACGCTGAGACGATTCTATTGAAAGATATCGCAGATATAGAACTAGGTAGTGAATTCTTTGATATTTATTCCAATCTAGATGGAGATCCATCTGCTGCTATTGTATTGAAACAAACATTTGGTAGTAATGCCACGGAAGTGATTGAAACCGTAAAGGAAAAAATGGAAGAACTAAAAGAAAGTTTTCCTCCAGGTGTAGATTACAAAATTAGTTATGATGTTTCCAAGTTTTTGGATGCATCCATTGAGCAAGTAATAGATACACTGAGAGATGCCTTCATTCTAGTAGCATTGGTAGTATTTATCTTCCTTGGCGACTTTAGATCTACATTAATCCCCATTTTAGCCGTACCGGTATCATTGATAGGCGCATTCTTTGTTATTCAAATGTTTGGATTATCCATCAACCTAATAACATTATTTGCATTGGTACTCGCCATAGGGATTGTGGTGGATGATGCTATAGTTGTAGTGGAAGCCGTTCACGCCAAAATGGAGGAAGAAAATCTTAGTCCATTTCTAGCAGTGAAAAAAGTCATGGGAGAAATCAGTGGTGCAATTATAGCCATTACTTTGGTTATGGTATCCGTATTTATTCCGATAGCCTTCATGTCTGGACCTGTAGGAACTTTCTACAGACAATTTTCCATTACCATGGCCAGTTCCATTGTTATTTCTGCTTTGATTGCATTAACCCTAACACCCGTGCTTTGTGCAATGTTGTTAAAAAACAATCACGGTAAGGCAAAAAGAAGAACACCCATCAGTATGTTTTTGGATTGGTTCAACAGAAGATTTGACAAACTTACAGGTAGATATGTGGGGCTATTAAAACTCATTGTAAACAGGAGGTTTATCACATTTGGTGTGTTGGCCATTTTTATTTTCGGGATAGTAGGTGTCAATAAAATCTTACCAGCCGGGTTTATTCCTAGTGAAGATCAAGGTACCATATATGCTATTATTCAAACTCCTCCTGGTTCTACTTTAGAGCAAACCAACAAAGTTTCTCGACAACTACAAGAGTTGTGTGAAGAAGTGGAAGGTGTTGAATCTGTTTCATCATTGGCAGGATATGAAATTATGACCCAAGGAAGAGGATCTAACGCGGGAACATGTTTGATTAACTTAGAAGATTGGGATGATCGTGAGCACTCTGTGGAGGAAATCATGGAAGAACTAGAAGAAAAATCCAAAGATTTTGGAGCAGTCATAGAATACTTTGAACCACCAGCAGTGCCAGGTTTTGGTTCATCAGCAGGATTCTCAATGCGTCTATTGGATAAAACAACATCTACAGACTATCAAGAGTTTGACAAAATCAATCAACAATTCATGGCAGACTTAAGTAAACGCAAAGAATTGACTGGGATATTTACATTTTTTGCTGCCAACTATCCTCAATACGAATTGGAGATAGACAATAAATTGGCCATGCAAAAAGGAGTAAGCATAGGAAAAGCGATGGAAAACCTTAACATATTAATAGGAAGTACATACGAACAAGGATTCATTAAGTTCGGTCGTTTTTTCAAAGTATATGTACAATCTTCACCAGAATTTAGAAAACTACCTTCCGACATATTAAAACTATATGTAAAAAATGAAGAAGGAGAAATGGTCCCCTACTCTGCATTTATGACCATGAAAAAGACTCAAGGTCCAAATGAGATTACGAGGTATAACATGTACAATTCTGCATCCATCAGAGGACTACCTGCAAAAGGATATACTTCTGCCGATGCCATTAATGCTATTAAAGAAGTTGCAGAAGCGACATTGCCAAGAGGCTATGAAATAGCCTGGGAAGGTCTTTCTTATGACGAAGCAAGAAGAGGCTATGAATCGTTATACATTTTTATCATAGTATTGGTATTTGTTTACTTGGTATTAGCCGCGCAATATGAAAGTCTGTTGCTACCACTAGCAGTCATTCTCTCCTTACCAATAGGAATATTTGGGTCATTTGTATTACTAAAATACATGGGATTAGCCAATGATGTCTACGCACAAGTAGGATTAATCATGTTGGTTGGGCTTCTCGGTAAAAATGCCGTATTGATCATTGAATTTGCCGTATTAAAGCGCAATCAAGGAGCATCCATCATGGAAGCAGCCATAGAAGGCGCAAGAGTAAGGTTTAGACCCATCTTAATGACATCGTTTGCATTTATTGCAGGATTGATTCCGCTGGTGCTATCCACTGGAGCAGGTGCAATAGGTAACCGTACAATTGGAGGTTCTGCCATGGGAGGAATGATAGTAGGCTCCTTAGCGGTGATTATTATCCCAGGACTTTACTACATTTTTGCCAAAATGGGCGATGGCCGAAGGTTGATCAAGGACGAAGACGATGATACATTATCTGAGAGCATTGTAAAATCTAGCATAGAGCGAAATCAAGCCAGTGAAAATGTAAGAAGCATGAATGCAAGACTAAAAAAATTATTAGGAAGTCTAAAAAAAAGACAATAAAACCATAGAAAAATGCAAAATAGAAAAATATATAGAACATATATAGGGCTTGTTTTTTTATCCCTAATAATGACAGCGTGTAAATTACCCACGTTGATTCAAAAAACTGAAAACACAACCGTTCCTGAAGACTTTAGTGCGGAAACTTCATCAGCAAGTGAGTTGATTGATTGGAAATCATATTTTCAAGACCCCAACTTAACTGCATTGATAGATTCTGCATTGGCCAATAATCAGGAATTGAACATCACCTTAATGGAGATAGCCATTGCACAAAATGAAGTGCAAGATAAAAAAGGAGAATACCTACCTTTTCTTAATCTGAACGGTGGTTCAGGCGTAGAAAAAGTGGGAAGATATACCAGTCAAGGAGCCAACGATGCTAATACTGATATTGCTCCAGGCAAGGAGTTTCCCGAACCATTAGGCGATTTTATATTTGCTGCAAATGTTTCATGGGAAGTAGATATCTGGAAGAAACTGCGCAACGCAAAAAAAGCAGCCTATATGCGATATTTGAGCACTGTAGAAGGTAAGAATTTCATGGTAACCAATTTGATTGCTGAGATTGCTAATTCATATTACGAATTACTTGCACTTGATAATCAATTGATGATTTTGAATCAAAACATTGAAATTCAAACCAACGCGCTGAATATAGTTAGACTGCAAAAGCAATCTGCAAAGGTGACGCAATTGCCAGTGACAAGATTTGAGGCCTTTGTGCTAAACACAAAAAGTCAAATACCATTAATAAAGCAGCAAATCATTGAGACTGAGAATAAGATTAATTTTCTAGTGGGAAGATTTCCACAGCCAATACAAAGAAATGCTGAAGACTTTGTGAATTTGAACCCTTCAAAATTAAGTATAGGGAAGCCATCACAATTATTAGAGAACAGACCTGACATCAAACAGTCTGAACTAGAATTGGAAGCAGCCAAACTGGATGTACAAGTTGCTAAAGCACAATTTTACCCTTCACTTGGTATCAACGCTAATTTAGGTCTTCAAGCTTTTAATCCGGCTTACTTTATTAAAGCACCTGAGTCCATTCTATTCTCACTTGCAGGGGACTTAATGGCACCTTTGGTAAACAGAAATGGTATCAAAGCCAATTACAAAAGTGCCAATGCTAAGCAAATTCAAGCGATATATGATTACGAGCAAACCATTCTAAATGCCTATATGGAAGTTGCCAATCAAGTAGCCAACATAGACAACCTGACGGAGAGTTATCAATTAAAATCGCAAGAAGTAGAAGTCTTAAATCAATCAGTAACAATTTCAAACAGTTTATTTATGTCTGCAAGGGCAGATTATATGGAAGTGTTATTAACGCAAGAAGAAGTATTAGAATCTAGATTTGAATTGATAGAAACAAAAAAAAGTCAGATGAACGCAATGGTGAATATATACAAATCCCTAGGCGGAGGTTGGAGATAATCATCAGAAAGGATAAAATTAAAAACACCTATGGAGTGGGTTGCATAAAGCAGGTAAAGAAGGTGGTTGATTGAGGCGGCACCACCTTTCTTTTATTTATTAATCAATTAAAATATTAGCACATGAGTTTTATATCAAAAAATGTAATACCAGGAAATCACGGAAAGGTATTTGGCACAAATGCCACCACTGAAATTGAAATGGCAAGAATACAAGCAGCGGTAGCAGATGTAGAAGGCGTGAAAGAAGTTATTGTAAACAATACTGTATTCCCCAAAGAATTTACAGTTCACACTACAAAAATGCTAACCGTAGAAAATATTGAGCAAGCAGTCATTGAGACAGACTTTCATGCTATACCAAAGAACCTTTTTGAATTGTAATTCTCACTGGTAGTTTTCATAGCGCTACGCAGTGCTATATCTGTTATAGTTAGTTTAAAACCAAGGGCAGTTTATCAAAAGATAGCTGCCTTTTTTATTTCAGCAATTACAACTAAGATAGGTTATCACCACAGGTAGAAGACCATAAATATAGACCAAGTGCATATAGATAAAATGAAGTTATGTAAATTATTTTTCTACATTTGAAAAATACACGATAAAACACAAGCAGTCATGAAGACAACATTCAATACATTACTATTTTTAGTTTTAATAATTTCAGGAACAAGTTGTTCGTCTTCTGAAGAGAAGAATCTTCCAGAAAATTTTGACTATGGCACAGTAGGAAAAGGGACTTATAAAAATAACTTTTTCAACTTTGATTTATCGTTTAATTCACATTGGTTTGTGCAGGATGAGGATCAAATGAATAATCTTGTAAAAGCGGGCAATGAGTTAGTCATTGGAGATGATAACGACTTAAAATCTGCGGTGGAAGCATCCAAAGTGAACACAGCCTATTTACTGGCTATTTTTAAACATGAAATTGGGTCTGCAGTAGAATTCAATCCCTCATTTATGGCAATGGCAGAGAATACCAAAAACTCTCCAGGCATAAAAACTGGAAAAGATTATTTATTTCATGCCAAAAAAGGTTTACAACAAAGCAAAGTAGATTATTCATTCAACAAAGAAGTTTATCCTACTGAAATTGGAGATAAAACTTTCTACGTTTTGGAAGGCGAAATGCACTTTATGGGCAACAATATTATGCAAGAGTATTACGCAACTGTAACCAAAGGGTTTAGTTTATCATTCATTGTGACCTATACTACACAAGAAGAGAAAGATGAACTATATGACATCCTAAATAGCATAAATATATAATACTAAATACGCAACAAAGAAGTTGTAAGCAACTATACCGCCACCCCATCAATATTAGCCATATATCATCCCATAATAGAAGAGGATAAACTATAAAAAAAAAGTCCCTATTCAAGAAAAGAGAATGAGATTGTACAAATGGTAATGAATAGAAGAATGTATAAAATATTCCATTCAAACAGAAGGTTATTGAATTAATTATCGTCAAAAAAGAAAGATACTTTTAAGGCTAAATTGATGCAAGACTTTTTTATAAAACACAAGATAGCACTCCTATTCTGGATACTGGCTATTATAACATTTTGCGCTAGAATTTACATAAACTTTTCGGGAGAATTGTTGATTGGTAATGGAGGCTACTATCCACTTCAGGTTAGAACTATTTTGGAAAGAGGAGAACTGGCATTTCCAGATATGCCATTGCTTTTTTATCTCAATGCAGGAATAGTAAAAACCCTATCCTTTTTTGGTGCCAACGTTACAGACATATTGATTATCCATGTGGTACAAATAGTAGACAGCATCTCCATTCCATTGTTGCTGATTCCTATTTATCAAATACTTAAATTAACAAAGAACAATCAATTTTCTCTTTTTACCATACTAGTAGCAGCCTATAGTGTTTTATCTTTTTATACCCTCACACTCACCACTACCAGTCAGAAAAATTCACTTGGAATTACCCTTTTACTTTTTTCATTTTGTTGGTTAATCAAGCATATAAAAACAGCGGGAGATAAAAAACACCTTATCCTATCACTATTGTTTCTGCTTCTAACAGGCCTCACCCATTTTGGTACATTTATTTTTGCCATCATAGCTGGTGTAGTTTATTTAGGATTTCGATACAAATACAAAGCAGTTATTCCTTTATTTATAATGGTAATATCCAGTTTATTTATCATCTATTGGTCTGACCCTACCCGACTCTATAGGCTCACTACCATCTTTGATGAATTATTGACAACACCTCCAAGACCTCCGCAATTGATACTACTCATTATTTATAGTACAATGGCTATGATAGCGTATAAAGGGTTTAAAAAGTACCGAGACCATTTTGATGCTACATCTCAGAGCATTATCAAAACTTTAATAGCACTTCTTGTGATCATTCCACTCCCCATAATCAATCCACAATTTACAGACAGGTTGAGTATGTATTTATTTATACCTCAAGTGCTACTGTTGTTATTTTTCACACCATTACTCCAACCCTTAGCCAAAAAGATATTTACTGGAATGATGAGTTTTGTAATTGTAGTATCCTTGCTTTTTGGAATTCTTATTGGTTCACCACAAAGTTTGAGCAAAGCCGCGTTATTGGATTTAAAAAATTTGGAAACAGGTCTTTCTGCGACAGATAAAACTGTTATCATAACTCGTCACAATTTAGAATTTTGGGTAGCATGGACAATGAAAGTGGATGTGAGTCAAGAAAGTAAGTTTGACAGTATCCTAGAGCGAGAATATGACCATATTTTTGTATTGAATCAGACAAAGGGCTTAGATAAAAAAGAAGGACCTCCAAGAGACCAAGAAAGAAATCACTTTGACGAGCCCATCGTTCCATCTTCTGCTATTTTGGTGGATTCAAGCGAGTATTTTAAACTGTATCAATTCAAATAGCAGGCATTAAAGATGGTTTATTTTGGAGTATAGAAACCTTTTATAATTAAACTGATTAATATCATTTATTAATGTATCACATGATACCCTTTTGAACTTAAATATTTGATAATTTTACAGTAACAAAAAAAATAAATATCATGAAAAATATAAATGCAATAGGACTAGATAAAGACAAAGCGAAACATTTGGCAGAAAAACTAAACGAACTTTTAGCCAATTATTCCATCTTTTATCAAAATACACGTGGATACCATTGGAACATTAAAGGAGAGAAGTTTTTTGAACTACACATTAAATTTGAAGAATTATACAATGACTTGATTTTGAAAATAGATGAAGTAGCAGAAAGAATTCTAACCTTGGGGCACACACCAAAACATAACTATGCCGACTATAGAACAGTTTCTACGATTAAAGAAAGTGTTCAAGTAAGTGATGGCGTAAAAGCAGTTCAAGACATTTTGAGTTCATTTCAAACCACCATTATGCTTCAAAGAGAGTTACTTAATATATCTGATGATGCGGATGATGAAGGGACTAACGCTTTAATGAGTGATTACATCCGAGAGCAAGAGAAATTGGTATGGATGTATTCTGCATTTTTGAATAGATAAGCAGGATAATCCTTTGGATTAAACCACACAACAATATTTATTATTTACAGTAGCCACAATGGCTTGATTATTTTGGAGGTCTAGTGGGATTTTGAACGTACCACTAGACTCTCCTGGTAATATGCGGAGTTGGATTACTTCTACCTCTTGCATATCTATTTGCGTAATGTACTTGTCTTTTTTCCAGATGGGACAGACCAATGTTCCAATAAATATATTGACGAGCATTGGCGCCTCTAAATTGCCACCAGTGCTAAGGTGTATATAGTCATTAATATACCTTATACTAATGGGAAAAGCGGTCTTGACACGATCTAGACGCGTTCCTTCCATTGTACGTCTAAGAATTCCATAATGAAGTTGGGTGGGGTTAATATCATCCATATGGAGTCTTCTTTTTACTTTACGATTCAGAATATTGTACGCCTTACTATTTAGGTGTATTCCAGTGCTTTTCCCCATTCTATACACTGCGGCAGACAAGGCATTGCTCGCTTTCATTAAATGACCAGATTCACGAAACTTCTGGTGAGATTCTGCAGTCTTTGCCATGTGAGATCTTCCCTTATAAGTTTTACGAACTATGTTCTTGCCATTCATTTCGTAATAGACATTATCTCCAATTTTACCTTTAATTCTAATTATCCCTCTAACTTTTGCCATAATATTTCATTTTAAAGTAGTTTATTGTACTTAAAACAAATATTATTCCGTTTTCCCTCTATAAGGTTCGTTGTTTGAGGTTTGTTGTTTGAGGTTTGGGGTTTGGGGTTTTTGTTGGGTAATTGAGAGTTGGTGTTGGGTTCGGGGGTTGTTCTCTGTTGACGGGATATGCAGTCTATGTGGTGGGGAGGAAAAGGGAGGAAAGGAGGAGCCAGGTACGGAGATAAAGAGAGAGGCGCGATGGCTGCACGATAATAGCGCGGTAATAGCGCGACAACTACCTAGTTTTTGAGTAATATTTTGGACTAAAAGATGATGGTAGTACTGTTTATATATTATTCTGAGTACATTTGTTGACTAGTCAACAATAATGAAATGAAAAAATACATTTTTACTGATTCGGTGGGTTACTTAACGACCACAATATCAAGGATATTACAACAAAAGTTACAAGCTCGTTTTAACCAAACTGAGTTAAACACAACACCAGAGCAATGGCGATTACTGGTTTTAATTTCCAATGAAAAAGAAATGAATCAAAGTCAGTTGGCTAAATTGCAGTACAAAGATCGTGCAGCCATAAAGCGAATGCTAGACAACTTAGAAATAAAAAATTTAATTGTTAGGAAAACTGGAATAGATTCCAGATCAAACATAATAGCATTAACAGAAGCGGGAGAAAATGTTGTTAAGGTTTTTAAGAAATCATCTAAAGATACTATTGCAGAAGCGATGAGTTGTTTTACCCAAGAAGAAGCAAAAACTTTGAATTTACTATTAAATAGATTACTTGAAAATATCCGTTAAAAAAATTTAAGCAATATGTTGACTAATCAACAATGTAATTATTAAAAACTTAAAAAAATATAATAAAATGGCTCTATTAGAAAACCTCATCAAAAAGATATTAGACAAAGGTGTAATAACCGCTAAAGCACAAGTTTCCAGCAGTGTATATAAAATTGAAATAAAAAGTGAAGCAGTCCAAAACATTGATTTTATTGCAGGTTGTTTTATCAGACTGGGAGTAGGCATTGGGCAAGCCACAACATCCAAAAAAGATATGGTAAGAAGTTACACTATTTGGGACATTGACAAAGCAACCAACACATTCAGTTTAGCGATTGCGACTCATAGCAACGGCATTGGAGCACAATGGGTAAAGCGCTGCTCCATAGGAGATACTGTTTATTACAAAACAAAAAGAGGGAATTTTACGATAGACAATACCTCTGATAGTTATTTATTAATTGGAGATTTATCTGCATTATCTCATTTGTATATCATCAATAGATATATACCAGCAAATAAACATGTAGAAAGTATAATATACAGCAAAGAAATTTCAGAATTATACCCAGATATAGACAACCAAACACCTTTGGATTTTTATAGCATTGAAGAAAATGATTCCAAAGAAATAAAATCAAAAATAGCAGCATTATTGCCCAAACTTCAAGGGGTGAAAATGGTTTATATTGCTGGCGACAGTAGAGTTTGTGTAGCATTGAACCAATACTTTAGAAATGAATTAAAGTGGAATACCAAGCAAATAAAAACGAAACCATTTTGGAATCCAGACAAGAAGGGGTTAGAATAACATTTTTGCTAGATTAGCACTTTATAAAAAAGAGCGATGTAAGATGTAGACATTAAGCAGAACGGCAAGTACCTATCACATTTCAATATTCTGAACCAATTATAATCTATTCCACCAAAACAAATGCCCCCCAATAGTAGGGGTCTAATTGGGGTTTCATGTTTTCCTGTGTGGCTTTGAATGCTTGATGAGTATTGCTAGTTTTTAGTAATTCTTGGTAAAATTCACTCATAAACTCTTGCGTTTCATTGTCGGGTACTTGCCATAGGCTCATGATCAATTGCCCTACCCCAGCCGATTTGAACGCACGCTGTAAACCGTAAACACCTTCACTACCTTTGATTTCTCCCAGTCCTGTTTCGCAGGCAGACAAGACCAAGAGATCAACTCCAGAGAGGTTTAGATTAGCCACTTCAAACGCAGTTAACACCCCATCTTCACTACCTGTGTTGCCATCTTCCCACACACTATTGGCTCCAGAAAAAACAATTCCCGAACGCATTAACGGATCCTTGCTTTTGACAAAAGTTTCATAACCTTTACTAGCACCTCTAAATGCAACCTCAACTTCTTGTTCTACCGCTACTTCATCTGGTTGAAAATCTGATAAATCAGGGTAAAAGAATCCATGCGTAGCCACATGCACAATCGTTGACGGTGAATTTTCTAATTCCTTAAAACTTTGTTCTGTGGCATCCTTTCCTACAAATAATTTTTGCTGCAACCCATCATCCATAAAAGTACCAGCGATTCGTTCTACCTCAACCTTAGTAGCAGGAAGGTACTTCCAAACATCATTATTGCTAGGGTTTTGAGAATACTGAGCCCCACCAAAAAGAGCAATATCCTTCATCTGAAGATGTTGATTTAAATCACTCATGCTAGCAGTAGAACTCACTTGAATTAAAGAAAACTGATCAGAAAGGTAATCGGAGGCAGTCATTCCCATTGCGTTAAAGGAAACTTTGTTTAATAATCCCGTAGGCGCATAGAAAACTTCTTCAACGCCATTTAAACTCGACATCAAAGGTTGCCAAATCAGTTCGTACAACTGCGTATTTAAGTTGCCCAACTTACCATACACCTTATTAACATACGCCAGATTATTGCCACCAAATTCTCCCAAAACATTTAGCAAACTAGCGGCATTGCACAATTCCACATACATAGGTTTTTCACTGGTTTTGGTAATGATTAATGCCCCATACATAGGAATTGGAGTATCACCTTGCAAGTAAAAGTAACAAAACTCAATGGCTGCTTGTCCATCCTTTAAAGATTTCCTTACCTCTTTCCAGTCATTCAACTCCGTATTTTGGCGTCCGTCAACCTTTCTATTGATTTCCTTTTCCAAAGCATTCACCTTTGATGCTAATGAATCTACACTTACACTACGTTTATCTTCGGGTAAAGACAATTGACTAGCCAATTCCTTTTTGTTTGCCATCCAATACTCATAGGCATCCATCAATTCTGGTTGTTTACTCTGCAACACTTGTTGCTTCATTTGGTTGGACGACTTCAGCACAAGACCTTTATTTCTCAACTCGGTATCATACATCAAAGTAGTCACTTCTGGGAATTCCTTTTTATTTTGAGAAGCAAAAGAGTACAATAAATCAATATAATAGCGTGAGTTGATCAAGTAGTTTAACTTCTCTTCAGAAGAAAGGAAAGAAAAATTTAAGTCGATGTTAAAAGCATCAATTTCAAATCCTTTATTAAAATAATAAAATGCAGCTTTAGCATCTCCCTTCTGCCCCAACAAACTGGCTAAATTGACATAAGAATTGGCTAAACTAGCACTCTTATCACCAAAGTGTTTTTCTTTTATTTGAATAGACTTCCCGTAGTACGCTATGGCTTTTTCGTCCTCTCCCATATGGTCATACAATAAAGCGAGGTTATTATAATTAACACCCAGGCTAGCGTGTTCCTTTCCAAACAATCCAATGATATTGTCAATGGAATGTAAGTACAGTTTCTCAGCCAATGAATAATCGCCCGTAGAACGGTAGAGTTCTGCAGCATTATTAAGATGCAAAGCAAAATCTTGACCTTTTAAATCTGTCATTGCTGAATCAATTTTCAGCACCTCTGAATAGCAATGCTCTGCTTTGGCAGCATATTCGTGAAACTGGATAGTATCAGAGGCATACATCATTTTGGACATATAAAATGCACCTTGACTATTTAAAACATTGACATATTCTGAGTGTTGTGATCCATAAATGTCAGCATATTGTTCCTTTACCCATTGATACAAAGGTTCCGCTTTATCAAAGTTGCCTAATTCATAATAGAACACTGCTAAGTTGTGTATAGCATTGAGGTAATTAGGATGCGCAGGTTCATAATGCATTTCTGCCAGTTGCTTCGCTTTGAGTATATATACCTCAGCTGTTTTGTAATCTTCTTGATCCTTGTAAATATTGGCCAATACAGTGCAAGGATAAATGATACTTGGGTCATTCTCTCCAAAAGCAGCTTGGATAATCTCTATTGCTTGCAAACCAGCAGGCTTTGCTTTTTCATACAGTGCCATTTCACCGTAAAGTTGGGCAATATTATTGAGCAAAGTAGCGTGTTCTGGATGCCATTCACCCCTGGTTTTCTTTGAGATTTCGAGGCTTCTATCAAATGCAATTTCGGCTTCATTATAGCGCCCCATTTCTAGGTAAACACCTGCTAGTGTAGTCAGTGAATTATTATAAGCGCTGTTCCACATGCCTTGCTGATTTTCAATGACCGTAAGATTTTTAATCAATAAAGATTCCGCTTCTTGATACTTTTGCAAACTTGATTTAATAGCCGCCAAAGTCATTAAAGAAGTAGCATAATCTGGATGCTCCACACCTTGCGTAGCCAATCTTAAGTCACACACACTTTGTAATTCTGTTTCGGCCAAAGAGAACTGCCCCATTTCAAAATGGATTTGACCTAAGTTATTCAACGAATTTATATAAGCCGGATACTTATCTCCAAACAGTTCTTTTTGAATAGTTAAGGCTTCTTTCAGCAAGGCTTCTGCCTCATTATATTTACCCGATCCACTATAAACACTTGCGAGGCTACTAATGGCTACCGCATAGTTTTCAGACTTACCACCATGTATATTTTTATAAATATCAATGGCTTCATTATATAGTTTTTCCGCTTCCTTGCGTTTTCCCATGTTATCATACAACACAGCCAAATTGGTGATAGTCAAGGCATAATATTCACTTTCCTTTTTGAATACTTTCTCCTTTATGGCCAATGACTCTAGGTAGTATTTTTCTGCTTTTTCATATTGTTCTAATTTTTCATAAGCCACTGCTAAGTTGTTGAGTGCAGTAGCATAATCAGCACTTTTGGGTCCGTAGACTTTTTTGCAAATACTCACAAAGTCGGTGAATGTATTGGCACATTTTTGATACCAGCCAGCGTAAAGGTAAAACTCCCCAACACTATTCAAGACGGTGACATACATTTCACTATCCTTACCATAGTATTCCTCCATCATGGACAGTGACTGCAAGAAGAAAGGTTCAGCTTCTTCATACATACCATGCGTAAGGTAAAAGCTAGAGATAGCATTGGTCCAAACTTGCATGATACTGTCCTCCAAATTAAATTGTTCTTTGGCTTTGGTGTAAGCATCTTCGTATACTGTCTTTGCTTTGGCGTAGCTTCCCGCTTGATCGTAGATTCCTGCCAATTGATTAGCAATGGTAATAAAGTCTGGTGTGCTATCCTGATGGCTAGTACGCATTAAAGTGAGCACCTCTTCAAAATTAGCAATAGATGTTTCGTAATCTGCAGTATACGTTGCTAGAATTGCCAATAAGTAACACGACTGCTGATAGAAATACTCATCCACTCCATACGTCAATTTGCACAACCTCACTTCCTCTTTCCCCACTTCCACTGCTTGCGGGTATTCACCCAAATAAAAATGAGCATTTTCGATGTAATACAAGGCATTAACATAAGTGGTATCCTCCTTCATCCCCGCTTCAGACATTTCTGATAGTAATTCATTCCCTACTGATATTACAGCCGCATAACTACCATTGCTAAACGCTGATTCTATTTGATTGTATTGCTTTTGCCAATCTTGAGCATTTATATTCAAAGTACTCAACAATAGGAAAACATATAGGGCAAGTCTATTCATCAGCATGCAAGTTAAAAAAGATTTAATTGAGATAGATAATTGAGTAACAATTTCTTACCAAAGACAATAAGATTTCGGATAGAAAAGAGAACTCCGACACCTCAGTTAAACCATAGAAGATTAAACACTAACAAAAGAAAGGTTTTTAAATTAAAAATTCAGAGAATCCCTTTAAATCCTTGACAAGTATAAAATATACTGCTATATTTACAGAAGTATAAATATACAAAATGGACATGCAAAAGCATCAATTTTCTGGAGGATTTGTTCAAAAAACCAATGATTTTATTCTTAGAATAACATTTGATGTGGAAGAGGATATCTCTATGCAACATTTGAAAGAAATTGCTACCATTCGGGAGCGTTTACTTGGAGACAACTATTACTGTTCAATAATAGATGCTAGAAAAGATTTTTTAGGCATTAGTCATGAGGCAAAAGAATACGTAGCCAAACATCCAAAAATCAACAAATTAAGGGTTGCCGAAGCAATTTTGGTAAAAAACTTAGGTCAGAAACTAGGTGCAAATCTCTATATTAGATTATTTAAACCTAAACGTGCATCAAAAGTATTTCTAGATGAAAATGAAGCCAATAAGTGGCTTGAAAAAGAATTTGAGAAACATACAGTAGCAGTCAATTGAAAGCCTAAAACCTCTTTTTCAACTTCAACACCGGCTTCTCCATAAAATGATAGCTCACCACAGAGAGTAAGATTACCAAACTTATGTTCAAAGGAAATTGCTGTATAGGTAGATGACCTGTAGGGCCGGTAGTTAAGAATAAACCTTGATAAACATAGATACCGTAGGATATCTTACCAATGTAAACTAATGGGGCCAATCCTAAAATTTGGGTCAGTTTTGCTTCCTGATTGTAGTACAACCACGCCAGTAAAATACCTATGCCCATGGCTTGAAAAATGAAACCATAAGGTAACATTGCTTCAGGAAGGTATAAGCCCACACTGTATAAGGCAACAACTTTAAAGAGCGTAATGGCATTGTTATTTAAAATTAAGTTTTTAAGAAAAACTCCATGTCTTGAAACACCATACGCCACACCACATCCCACTAATATTGGCGCCACAGCAGGAAAGAAAAAGCGGTGAGGTTTGAAACCATCTTGCAATAGCGAATGGATCTTCCCATTGTGCTCAAAAGGAATATACAAGTGTAAGCCAGCATACATTGCTACAGCACAAAGCAGTACACCTCCAATCAAAATAAATGGAAGTTGCTTTCCTTTGTAAAACCATGTCAGCATAAAAGGCCAAGTGAGGTAAAACTGTTCCTCCAATGCTAATGACCACGTATGACCTAACTCCGGTATGTAATACAACTCTGGAACAAAATTATAAACGTAAAACATGGAAATCAGCAAACCTTTATACTCAGGATTGATTTGTCCAGTGAGCATCAAAATGATTACCATAGCGTAGAACAGAATCAATGGAGGCAATAATCGGATAAACCTACGAATGAAGAAATTCTTAAAATTAATCTTTCCCATGGCATTGTATTCTCTGATTAAAATCATGGTGATCAAAAAGCCACTCAACGTGAAGAAAACATTTACACCAGCATTACCCGAAAACAATTGAAAAAATCGCATATTGAAAAACGTATTTTGCGGCCACCATTCATCCATCCCCAAATGATTGAGCACTACTAACAAAATAGAGAAAGCGCGAAGACCATCGTATCCTTTGATGTAGTTCATTTAATTGATATTTGAGAATTGAAACTTGACAATTTACAAGGAATAAATATTAATTTTCAATTGTTAAATAAGCAAGGATTTCTTCGTGAATATATTTCAATTCTGAGTCTTTGATGCAATAAGGTGGTATGATGACCAACACATTTCCAAGCGGACGTAGGATTATTCCTTTGGTAAGGAAATGTGCATATGCTTCTTTTCCTTTGGTATTGAAATAAGATGATTCTCCTTCAGTTTCTAATTCGATGGCAAGGATTGCTCCTAAATGTCGTACGTTTCTTACTCCCGGATGTTTTTCATAGTCTGCCACAAAAGACGCTAAAGTATTGGTTATTCTTGCTACTTGCTCCATGGTTTGTTCTTGTTCAAACAACTCTAAATTGGCAACTCCCAAAGCACATGCTAACGCATTGCCAGTATAGGAATGTCCATGAAGAAAAGTGTGCTTAGCATTGTCAGAATAAAAAGCATCGTAAATAGGTTGAGATACTGCAGTGATACCTATTGCCATAAAACCACCTGTGATTCCTTTGGAAATACAAACGATATCCGGTTGAACAGATAAGTATTCACAAGCAAACATTTTGCCTGTTCTACCAAAACCAGTCATCACCTCATCTGCTATGCAAATTACACCATTATCTTGACAAAGCGCAATTACTTGAGATAAAGCCGCAGCATCATGCATCAACATTCCTCCTGCACCTTGCACTAGTGGTTCAAAGATGAACCCAGCCACATTGTTTTGGGCAACTAAATCTTTAACCTGAGACAATACCTCTTCAATATTTTCTGCTGTAGGAGCCGGAATATAAGCCACATCAAACATGTGTTTTTCAAAAGGTTCATTGAAGCCGCCTCTTGCTGTAACGCACATACTTCCAAAAGTATCTCCATGATATCCATCTTCTAAAGCGATAAACAATTGCTTTTCATCACTTCTATTGTAATGATACTGCATCGTCATTTTTAGTGCTACCTCTGTACTTGTGCTTCCGTTGTCTGAGAAAAATAACTTGGTAAAATTGTCTGGTAAGATATTTATCAATCTTTCTGAAAGATCTACTGCTTTAGTATTAGTAAATCCTCCGAATGCTACATGCTCCAATTGCATGGCTTGATCATATAAGGCTTTGGCCAAATACGGATGAGAATGTCCATGGATATTTACCCACCAACTTGAGAATGCATCAATATATTTATTGCCATCCTCATCAAAGACATACACGCCTTCTCCTTTTACAATTGGGATAATATCTGCACCTTTCATTTGATTGAATGGATGCCAGATGTATTGCTTGTCCTTTGATTTTAGTTGGCTCATACTAGGATATTTTCAAATTTCTCTGCTTGTTTGTCAATAAATTTCTTGGTGAGTCGCTTTGTAGTATCCACATGTCCAAGAATAGGAACACCCGAAACTTCCGTAATGATTTTTTCGGTTTCCTCATTGGCTTCACCATTGATAATGATACCGATGGTTTCCAATCCATAACTATTTAGCAACTGGCAACTCATCAAAGTATGATTAATGCTACCTAAGTAGTTTTTACTGACCAAAATTACTTTGGCGTCAAATTTCCTAGCAATGTCTATGATCATGTCACCTTCTTCATTGATAGGCACCATTAATCCACCTGCACCTTCAATCAAAAGGTTATCTGATTTAGGCAATTGAAAATCATTGAGTTTAATTTGTACATTTTCCAACTTAGCACTTAAGTGTGGGCTAGCCGGTTCTTTTAACCTATAAGTTTCTGGAAAATAGTGATACAAACCACCAGTCATTTTCTTGACATTCATGGTATCTGAGTTTTTCAGATCACCGCACTGGATAGGCTTCCAGTAGTCCATTTTAAGTGCTCTTGCTACGATAGCAGACACCACAGTTTTACCAACATTGGTATCAATTCCTGTTATAAAAATCTTCATCTTCGTCTTAATATATCTCCAGCGCTTCTTTGAGATTTTTTATCAATAATTCTAATTCGTTTTGCGTGTTATATTCATGAAAACATATTCTCAATCTTTCCGATCCTTTGGGAACCGTAGGAGAAAGGATAGCCTTCACCACTAATTTTTTCTTTTGGAGAAAATCAGACACAGCGCGTGTCCTATCATTTCCTCCAATAATAAGTCCTACAATGTTGCCGAAATCACCTGTGATAATAGTTCCACAACCTTTCATGTTCGCTATGAACTGAGTTTTTAGTTGGTTGGCCTTCCAGTTTCTATCCTCGATGCTTTGGATGATGTTAAATTGTTTTTGCATCAATGCTACCTTATGCGGAGAAGGAGCGGTGGTATAGATGAAGGGACGGGAAAAATTAATAAGGTATTTTCTAAGGTTGCTGCTTCCTAAAATGGCAGCACCATCACAGCCCATTGCTTTGCCAAAGGTAATAACTTTAGCGAATACGTCATTGTTTAATTCAAAATGACTTGTCCAACCTTCGCCTTTAGGACCAATTAACCCAAATGAATGTGCTTCGTCTACAATCAGGTTAAAGTCATATTGTGCTTTTAATTTCTTGATGCTTTCCACATTAGGGTTATCTCCATCCATAGAGTAAACACTCTCGATAGCCACAAAAATATTCTGACCACGATGCTTTTTAAGTAATATTTCTAACGCATCATAATCATTGTGAGCAAAAGCATAACCTACTGCATTAGATAATCTAATTCCATCTCTAATACTCGCATGTACCAACTGATCGTATAAGATTATATCACCTCTTTTACACACACATGAAAACAAACCTAGGTTGGCGGCATAACCACTTCCAAAAATAAGTGCCGCTTCAGTTTTTCCGTGATGAGCAATTTCAGATTCAAGTAACTCAATGCTTTTGTAATTTCCGCTAAGCAAACGAGACCCTCCGCTTCCACTTGGAACCTCTTCTAGTTTGTGTTGCAATCTTGCTAACCCCAAGTAGTCATTACTACTAAAGTCAATGCCATTATTCAACACCAAAGTACGTAGAGAATTATTTTCCTCACGAGATTTTAGTTCTAATGCTATTCGGTCATTGATTTTCATGCGGAGGCAAAGATAATTAATTAGATGTTAGATGTTAGATGTTAGATGCTAGATGTTAGATGTTAGATGCTAGACGCTAGACGTTAGACGTTAGACGTTAGACGTTAGATACTAGACGATAGATGTTAGATGTTAGATGCTAGATGCTAGACGTTTGGGGTGTGGGGTGTGGGGTGTAAAATATAAATGATTTTTCAAGATGATTGATGACTGGGGAGAAGTTAAAATAAAAAATTCTTCGAGTTACTAGCGGTTAGTGCAAATTAGCATTCAATCTTTTTGACATTATTCATTATCTTCGTATTAATCATACACAGAAACACTATGTTATATCATCAATTAATCTTCCTTGCGCTTTTGCTATTTGGATATTCAGTATCGGCTCAAACCGTCCAAACGGTCCAAGCTAGCAAACTCGGCACCATAGATGTGACCAAGCATCAAGAAGAGTGGAATGTCAACTTACAAAATATGGAAATGCCTTCTCCTGGTGGAGACAGTGAGAAAGCAAGGTTGCTTCAACTCAAGGCAAATCAATCCTTAAAGTATCCAAGAAAATTTGTGCCCAGCAGGAAATCTATTTCTGAAAAAAACTTAGGTGATAGTGTTTTTACAAGTATCCTAGGAATGGCTGGCAATAGTTACAATAATCGTGTGCCCAATGATAACACGCTGGCCATATCTAACGAAGGAATTTTGGTTTCCTGCATCAATAGTAAATACATGTTCTATGATACAGAAGCAGACACATTGATGAAAACAGGATCTTTAAATAATTTCATTGCTGATTTTCATATTAGTGTAAATAAGTATGATCCCAAAATGACTTATGACCAAAATGAAGATAGGTTCATTCTCACCTTTCTTGTTGGAACCCAATCCTCAAACAGCAAAGTAGTTGTATGTTTCTCCACTTCGGACAATCCCATGGATCCTTGGAATGTATATCTAATGGATGGAGATGCGCTTGGCACAGGTCATTGGACTGACTATCCAGCGGTAGCAGTGAATGACGATGAGTTTTTTGTAACAGGAAATTTATTATACAATGATAGTTCTTGGCAAACCGGTTTTTACCAATCAATCATTTGGCAAATAGACAAGTACAGTGGTTACCAAGGAGACTCTCTTCTTACGATGAATCTTTGGAGTGACATTTATGATGGTTCAGCCAAAGTGAGAAACATTCATCCAGTGAAGGGAGCCAGAAATATGTTGAGTGAAAAACAATATTTTTTGAGTACCAGAAATTTTGCAGCAGAAAGCGACACAGTGTACCTACTAACGATAGACAACACTATTTCTAGTGGTATTGCACAATTGGACATCAATAGGCTGAGTAATGATGATCATTACTTTATGGCTCCCAATGCCAAGCAATCTATTGCAAAAGAATTAGCCACCAATGACAGTAGAGTGCTAGGTGCCATAGCAGACGAAAATTGGATACAGTACGTACACAACACACTTGATACAAGCACCGGTACTTGTGCAGTGTATCATGGTATCATTGAAGATTATGCTACGTCACCAACTATTTCCGGCAGGATACTTTCTGATAGTGTAATGGATTTAGGCTATCCAAACATTGCCTCAGTAAGTGATGCACTTAACGATAAGCAGGTAGTAATAGGCTTTAACTTTACTTCAGCAGTTGACACCAATGGTATTGCTTGTTATTATATGAATGATGCTGAAGAATATAGTAATATCATCAAACTAAAAGTGGGCGATCAACCTATAGATATATTAACAGGAAATGTAGATCGATGGGGAGATTATTTTGGCATTCAGAGAAAATTTAATGAGCCTTGTGAAGTATGGATGGGGGGAATGTATGGAGCCACTTCCAATAATGGCAGTTGGCTGACCGAAGTAAGAACCAGTGAAGACTGTCATAGAAGTTTTGTTGGAATAGGAAATCAAAAACCTAGTAATAAGACATCCGTTTTTCCCAACCCAGCACAAACAACTACAACAATAGCCTTCTCATTAAAAGAGTCAGGACCTGCTACTATCAATTTAGTTAATTCCAGTGGTCAAATTGTAGGCACACTTTATAATGATATTGCTAAAAAAGGCTTAAATCAGATTTCATTCTTTGTAGATCATTTAAGTTCTGGGTGGTATTTACTGCAAGTAAGTACCCCATCCGAATTGATTACTAAGAAATTAATTATAGAATAAATAAAACATACAAATGAACGAAGAAGACGGAACAATCAGATCCAATATTAGCATTGGCAGCGAAGTAGAAGTTGTGCAAAAGCATCACCAAAAGTCAGGAGAACTAACAGAAGGTTTTGTAAAAAGAATTCTTACTAGCGCCCCCAAACACCACCATGGAATTAAAGTAATGCTAGAAGATGGGATTGTAGGTAGGGTAAAGAAAGTAATTAATTAAAAACACATCAAAAATTTAATCCGAACGGTTTTACACAAGTTTATATTCAATTTATGAACAACATGAATCCTATCATATTACTTCCATTGTTGTGCGGTAGCATCTTTACCATTTTTGGAATCATAATTTATAAGTTCCCACCAAAATTAAAGAATGGATATTACGGATATAGAACCATGCGATCCAAACAATCTCAAGAAACGTGGGATTTTGCTCAAAGTTATTCTAGTAAATTAATGATCATTTCCGGTCTTATTCTTTGTGGGACAAGTTTGCTTGGGTTATTTATTACACCTACTGAAGAAATTGGCGTATTAATAGGTTTGTTTTTGGTTTTGCTTTCCGTTTTCAGTGTGTTAATAGCAACAGAATTGGCTTTGAAAAAGAAATTTGGAAATAGTTAGTTTGCATTGGGTTCTATCCTTTTTAGAAGTAGTTAAAATTTCTTGATTAGAAATAATCATAAAAAGAGTTTGATAAAAATTAATTCATTCTGAATAAACTTACCGCAAATTTTATCTTATTCCCTTTAGTAGCTGTGAAAGTACCCTTTAAGTTGTAATTTTTACCATGACTTGATTTATTTACATCCTGTTCTTCTTGAATTTTTTCAATCAATACTACCCCATCAAACTTGGCATCATTAAACATTACCATTCCAGGAAAAGTTTTCCCCTCAAAAGAAGTAATTTCCACCCCGCTTAACTTACTATATAAATCATATATATATAACTCACCTTTATCTCCAACAACAAACTTCATTTCAGTTCCACTACCAGAATAACTACCATTATTAGAGGCTATCTTTTCACCTGTATCCACCATTTCGAGGGAATATTTTGACTCCGATTCATTTACAGACACATCTGCTCCACAAGAGAAAAGCAGAGCAGCAAGACATAGAACAAGGATAGACTTAAACATAATATTAAATTTTAGTTGATCAAAATTATGAAAAAAATACACTCTACCATAAATTATTTAATCAACTATAAATCAACCACTTTGATTATTAAACATCTTCAATAAAGCATCAACTATCATTACTCATTGAATGAAATACTCAGTAACTTTGGTATTATGAAAAGAAGACTTTTTGTACAATCACTAATAGGAATAGGCGCTATGACAACATTTGGATCGTTTAAATCGATTTTGGATACTTTAGAAGAACAAGATGAAACAATGCCCGTATTATTTATTGGTCATGGCAGTCCTATGAATGCGTTGGAAGATAATGAGTTTACCCAAGGATGGAAAAACATAGCCAAAACCATTTCTAGGCCCAAAGCCATTTTAATGATTTCTGCTCATTGGGAAACCAAAGGCACCTATGTAACCGCAATGGAGAAGCCTAAAACCATTCATGATTTTGGAGGATTCCCCAAGTCATTGTTTGATGTTGAGTATCCTGCACGTGGTAGTAAGTGGTTAGTTGAAGAAACTCAAAAAATCATTCAACCAAACGAAATAAAGGAAGACTATTCTTGGGGATTTGACCATGGATGCTGGAGTGTTTTGAAACAAATATATCCAGAAGCTAACATCCCTGTGGTGCAATTAAGTTTGGACTACACAAAAGATGCTATGTATCATTATGAGTTAGCTAAAAAGTTACAAGCACTGAGAAAGAAAGGTGTGCTGATCATAGGTAGCGGAAATATGGTGCATAATTTTAGTTATGCTCAGTTAAAAGGTGGTGATTTCAACAATCACTTTGGTCATGACTGGGCACTAGAGGCAAATGAGACATTCAAGGATTTGATAAGAAAAAATGATTACAAATCACTAGTTAACTATAAAACATACAGTAAATCATTGGCACTTTCCTCCCCAACTCCAGAGCATTATTTGCCATTAATTTATTCAATTGCTTTGCGCAATGAAAAAGAAGACGTTAGTTATTTTAACGATGCCGTCATTGCTGGTTCATTTTCCATGACCTCAGTTATCATTCAATAACTAATAATTAAAGGCTTAAAATAAACTCGATGGTATCCACACCATCCGCGTAATCCCATAATTCAGGATGTTGAGCTTTTCCAAATGGCACTTTATCGGCAGCCACCACACATTGAATTTGATCTGCAATAGCATCCAATTTAGCATACAATTCATCTTTATCTTCATAACTATCAAAATAAAGTGTTCCAATAGGACTGGTCAATCCAGCATCTTGTTTGACTAGAATAAAACCATTTTCCAAGACATCGTATTGTTCTAAAAGAAATACCGCTTTATGATAATCGTAGTTGTTTCCATACTTTTTATTGTCCGTGACATTCTGATAATGAAATAATCCTGCAAATATTTTGTTTAAATCATAACCTTTTGGCAGATAAAGTTTAGTAACGTTTCTACAACCCAAACCGTAATATGCAAAAATATCGTCAGCTAATGCCTTTAATTCTTCTTCAGATTCATTGCCATCAATGACAGCTACAGAAGTTCTATTCTTTCTAATAATGTTGGGATACTTTCCAAAATACTCTTCAAAATGTCTTGATGAATTATTACTTCCAGTAGCAATTACAGCATCAAAATTTTCAAGTTTAGCAAAAGCAAATTTTACATTCTCTTCAATATCTGTATCAAAACAACTCCAAACTTTCAAAAGTGCGGGGATCAGTTTATCGTCATCGGAGGATAACTTAACCAATGCATTATGCCCTGTAATATAGCAAGAAATCAAATCGTGCAGGCCAACCAACGGAATATTCCCAGCCATAATGACCGCAATAGTTTTGGGTTCATTTGTTCCACTTATACAGTAATTACCGACCCATTTAGTTAAATTACTAGCTGTAAGTGCATTTCCCCAAGAAGCAAAAGCTCTTCTTACTTCATTTTCTTCAAACCATCCGTTATACACTTTGACTTTGGCAGCCCACAAATTCAATTCTTCATATTCATCTTGCGTTATCCCACTGTCAAATCCGCCCCAGGGAGCATTTTCTCCAATAGATTTCATCACCTTTCCCAACTTTGTCAATACTTTTATCTTCTTTTGAATATGCATTCTCTTTTAATGTTATAAATTTGCAGTTCAAAATTATAAAGAATATAGCTATGGCAATTAAAATTACCGATGAATGTATCAATTGTGGGGCCTGTGAACCAGAATGCCCGAACAATGCAATCTATGAAGGTGGTGCCATGTGGAAATATAGTGATGGAACCTCTTTAAAAGGACAGTACACTGGTCTAAATTCTAAAAAAACTGTAGATGCTGACCAAGAATTAGAGCCTTATGATATGGATGTATATTATATCGCTACTGATAAATGTACGGAATGTAAAGGATTTCATGAAGAACCACAGTGTGCTGCTGTATGTCCAGTGGATTGTTGCGTAGATGACGAAGACTGGGTTGAAACAGAAGAAGAATTATTAGCTAAGAAGGATAGTTTGCACATTGCAGACTAATTCTTGTAACTGAATTAATTTTATTACGTTATTAAACCACTTAGCAACACTGAGTGGTTTTTTTATGGCTTGTCTTTTGCAAGGAGATAAGCAGAAAGTCAGATTTACGATGGGAAAAATTATTAGTATCATATTTATCATATTTGTATCCAATGGATTATTAGGGCAATCTTCAAGTGACATGGAGGCTCTAATAAAACTTGAAAAACAATTAATTACGAAACTAAAGGAGGTAAGGACTTTTACAGAACGTTCGGAACAAATAAAGCCAAACAATGAGTTTGAAGAACTTTTGAGAAAAACCTTGGCATATGATGGTGCTTTCGTTTATCCTTTTGAAGAATTGGGCAAAATGATGGGAACCATTAAATCTCCAGATGGGACTTTTAGGCTGTTCAATTGGAATTTAGAATATGGGGAGCATGAAGAGCAAAAATATCATTGTTTAATCATGAAAAAAGACCCAAGAAAAAACAATTTTGTAATCATTGAGTTATTTGACAAATCTGATAACGCAAGTTACCAAGTGGAATATGAAGCCAAAACTGAAAAGAATTGGTATGGTGCGCTCTATTACAAAATTATACCTGTGGAAAGAATGGGAGGAACCGTTTACACATTGCTAGGATGGGACGGAAACAACATGATGAGCAATAAGAAGATTATCGAAACGATGCAATTTAATAGAACAGACAAAGTAAAATTTGGACAAGCTATTTTTAGATCTGAAGAAGATAAAAACAAGAGAAGAGTTATTTTTCAATACAACAAGCAATCCGTCATGTCTTTGAAGTATCAAGAAACAAAAAAGACCAAAATGATTATTTTTGATCACCTCTCTCCCACTTCTCCAAATTTGGAAGGCATGAAAGATTGGTATGTACCTGATTTGAGTTTTGATGCCTATGTGTTGCAAAATGGTAGATGGCAGTATGTACCCGATGTAGACGCTAGGACTGGCAAGAAATTTAAAACAAAGTATAACGCACCGAAAGACGACACTCCTAATTCTAGTACGCCTTAACCCACTAGTTCAAACTCCGATAGTTCTCCTAAATTAATAAATGGAATACCATCTTCGTCATGATGTAGAATCTTTTTGAACTTTGCATTAAAAACAATCTCTCCGAATACATATGATGTGCGTGAAGATACTTGTTGATTATATGTTTCATCAAACCCTTCTATTTGGATAATCAACTCCACAGCAGACAACTCCAACTCCTCTTTCTTGAGCGCTGTAATTGGACTCTCATCATCCAATGGATGTACCAAAGTCCAAGAAGTAGTGAGTAAACTTATTTTATCCATTTCTAAAGGTAGATTGAAATACTTTCTCACCTTTTCTTCATTTTTAGTTATCACATAGGAAACAACCACCCTTGCTTTCACATTAGTTATGGTACTTCTTTTCGTATTGGCCAACCTAACCATAAGCCCTTTCATCCCTTCTTTATATGGAGCAATCAGTGCGTTCTTACTAAAGATTAATTTTGCTTTAGGCTTGGAAAATCTTCCGTACAATAAACCGGTAAGCAAAGCAAACATCAACAATCCGACAAATGCTTCCAAGGAAGCAACTGCATTTGCACCAATTCCAACTGGGCTCATTTGTCCATACCCTAAAGTGGTAAGCGTTTGAGTACTAAAGAAAAAGGCGCGTAGGAAATAATTATCAATTTCAATGATAGAAGAATCCACTAGTTGATCAATTCCTACCAGAATATAAAGAGAGGCAAAAATGACATTAATGGCGCCATAAGCAGCAAAGATAAATACAAAAAACTGCCATGCCTTCATAGAAATAAGCCAATGATAAGCACTAAATCCTTGAAAAAATCCTAGTCCTAATTTTTTATAGTTGGAGGTACCGTCTTTATTGAGTAATCTACCTTTTTCTGTTTCTGCAACGTTACTAAATCCGCTATCTTTAATTTCTTTAGCGCTCATTCAGTTTCTTTGCATTCAATCTTAGTCAAGTACTCAACTTTTATCATACTTCTTTTCCAGAGTACTCCATTAGCATTATAAAACTCTACAATGACACCTTTTTCTTTCACTTCATCCACTATTCCATACTCCTTTTCCGATCCATAATAAATAATGTCATTAACACTGACACTAAAAATGTCTTCATAAGTAATCATATCTTGATTCGCGCAAACTGAAAACTCATTAATGCGGTCTATTTTAAAACGTGTTGACGCATTACTTTCTTCACCCATTAATATTTTTTTCTTGATTACTTCCGATCTCGTGTTTTCCAATCCTCCTGCTGTCCATTCAATTACATCTCCACTCATCCTCACTTTATAAACAGCTACAAAAGGAAATATTCTAAGGTTTTTTGAAACAATAACATTTGCTATATCTTGATTATCTACAAGTCCTGCATTTGCATAAAGCGTCTCTTTCATTGTCTCGTATAGGTGAGCCTTCTTATTTCCTCCAAATCCAAATACGTAAGTCAATTTTGCATCCACACTAACCTTTTTGACATACTTATAATTAGGTTGGTTCAAAACAATACTATTTTGATAGGCACCGTCTTGATAGGTAGTACAAGATCCAAAAGTAATTAGGGAAATAAACAATAAAATTAGAAATCTCATTTTTACTTAGTTTTTATCAAATTCAAGAATTGCCGCTACTGCATTCTTGTTTTTAGTATCACAAGTAAATGAGAAAGTTTTACCACCTTTGAAGTCAACATTATTAACTAACTCTCCATCCAAAGCATTTTTCACTTTTTGTTCATAGTTGTAACCCGAAGCATTAGAAATAGCTTTGCTTAATTTATTGTAATCCACAGGTTGTTTGGTAATCACTACTGCTATCCTATCAGTTGTTCCCTTATCATCCGCATACAGTGAATGATCATTAGGAAAAACACGAGTACCAGTAATACCACAGTAAGGCGAATGTTTTGCTGTATATGGAAATAACACATAGTTACTACCGTCTACTTCTTCTCCAAAAACATAAATATAACATTCCACATCATTGGTAACTTCTACTTTAAAGTCTGTTCCTTCCTTAATAGGTTGATTGGTTTTGAATGTAATACCACCTTGGTAAGTTAAATCTATATTCTTACCATTTTGATTATAAATCAATCCAATATCAGCACTCATTTTCTGGGTATCAAACTTTGCTGCGTCTCCCATAGGATATAAACCATATGCTTCTCGGGTGAAATATTCAAAATCATTGTATCTAATCCAAAAGATGCCTTTTTTTCCCCAATCTTCTCCCCAACTATTCATAATTTGAAAAGCACCACCTTCTTTAAAATCGTCATAACCAATCACACACATAGCGTGTCCTCCAAAACCAGACATATCATAATCCGATTTAGAAGGTTTCCAAAAAGACTTGCCCATCATTTTATTCATGAAGGTTCCTCCCACCATCATTCCAATGACTACAGGTGCTCCTTGCGCTAAATTTTGTTTGATTGCTAATAAGTCTGTTTTGTAATTACTTCCACCTTTAGATAACCTGTTGTAGCCTTTAGTTTTATAATTGGAAGCTAATTGTTTAACATCACTAGAAGGCTGTTTAGAACAAGATTTTTCATTGTAGGCAAATTTAGAGTAAGGCGCTACACCACTTTTCTTCATAACCTCCATGGCATTATGCAAATAAGAACCTTGGCAACCGTCTAAAGCAATTTGGTTATATAAATACGAAGGACTAAATTTAACATCATTGGGATTTTTCCCCGACTGTTTTGCATAAAGAATAGTTCTAGCGCTATAAGCACTAGCCCACCCAACACAAGATCCTTGACTTCCTTGATTTTTTCTTGGCGGACAATACTCAAGTAGAGATACATTATCAGGCAAAGGATTTTTAGCATTATCTGCTAACGGAGCAAACACTTCTGCTTTGTCATAGACATCTTGATCCATGTACAAATCTCCCTCAAAACTTTCATTAACTTCACCGCCAGCTTGATATCCCCCTCCTGCACAACCACCTCTTCCTACGACAAAGAATAGGATAGCACCTACAATCAGAACAATAATTCCCACCTTTGGATTCTTTCTAAAAAGCCCAATTAAAGTAGGTAAAAGCGCTGCGATAATATTACCACCTATTCCAGATCCTCCACTTCCAGAACTACCACTATTAGTTCTTGGAATTTGTTTTTGATTAGAACTTGAGGAGTTTTTATCTTTTCTTATTCTTATTGGCATTATTTCATCTTTAAGTACCACAAAAATAAAAGGCTACATCGAATTGAAGCAGCCTTTTATTGATTATTTTATATAAACCATTAACTTAATCCAAAGCAAGTATTGCCAACTCGTATGACTTGAGTCCAAAACCAGCAATTACACCTTTACAATTCTTAGCCATAAATGATTGATGGCGATAATCTTCTCTAGCATAAACATTAGATATATGCACTTCAATACAAGGTGTTGAAACCGCAGCAACTGCATCAGCGATACCAATAGAAGTATGCGTATATGCACCTGCATTGATAATGATACCATCAAAACTAAAACCTACTTGTTGAATTTTATCTATCAACTCACCTTCTATATTACTTTGGAAATACTCTAATTGGAGGTTGGGAAATTTCGCCTTTATTTTATCAAAGTACGATTCAAAATCTTCAGCACCGTAAATAGTTGTCTCCCTTTTTCCTAATAAATTAAGATTGGGTCCATTAATAATTTGAATTTTCATAGTACTCAGCGTTTTAAATGTAATCTAATTTTCTTACCAAAGCATACTCTTCATTATCTAGTTCAAGGTAACCATGTTCGTAGACAAAATAATATGTTTTCCCTTGTTTGGTTTGATAAATATTAGTGTAATAATAAAAGTTAAAACCATTGATTAGCAACTTCTCTTTAGTTGTTTTGGATTTTTCTTTAGGATTTAACGACTCCAGAATTCTTCTGTTTTTTCTTAAGATAGTATTTACTTTTCTGTAATACTCATCTGTGATTTTATTGCTTTTATTATTGAATACACTTCTGCAGTTATCATTGCAGAATTTCTTATCCGCTCTACCAAACAATTTAGTACCACATTCTAGGCAAACTCTTTCAGACATATTCTCAAGTTTAGTCCAAAGTTAATAAAGTTTCCTTTTCTCTTTCTTTAACCACTTTAATAACATGAAATTATCTGCTATATTTGCGAAATATAATTATAAGATAAAATTAATGGCAAATACTTCAGATATAAGAAATGGTCTATGTTTAAACATAGACGGAAAAATTGTTCAAATCATTGAATTTCAACATGTAAAACCAGGAAAAGGACCTGCATTTGTGAGAACAAAATATAGAGTGATTGAAACAGGAAAAGTAATAGATAAGACATTTTCAGCAGGTCATAAAATTGATATTGTAAGAGTTGAGAACAGAGAGTACCAATATTTATATAAAGAAGGTGAGCAATTTGTATTCATGAACAACGATACATTTGAGCAAATATATATCAACGAGAATATGGTTGATAAAAAGGACTTCATGAAAGAAGGAATGACCGTAAGCATCTTAGTTCATGCAGAAGAAGAAACCCCTTTGGTGGTGGAGTTACCGCAATTTATTGATACTGAAGTAACTTACACTGAACCCGGAATAAAAGGAGACACAGCAACAAACACCTTGAAACCAGCGACAATAGATACCGGTGCAGAGATAAAAGTGCCATTATTTATTGGGATTGGAGACAAGATTAAAGTAGATGTAGCCAAAGGTCAATATGCGGAGAGAATAAAGGATTAAGAGGTTTGAAGTTTGGGGTTTGGGGTTTGAGGTTTGGAGTTAAACCATAGAATAGAATACTTAAATCAAATTTCTAAAAACTTAAAATAGATATAGAAAATTTAAAAGTAGAATATAAAATATGCATACAATTCATGGAATTCAGCATTTAGGGGTAGGAGTTGCAAATCATGCAGCAGCTTGGAAGTGGTATAGAAAGTTCTTTGGAATGGACGTCCCATTTTTTAATGCAGAAGCGCCTGCTCCTTTAATGGATATCTATACGGATAATGAAACAATTACTAAGCGTGCAGCAATGGTAATGAACCTTAAGGGAGGTTGTGCAATGGAGATAGTTTGTCCTACAACATTTCAAGCAAAGCCATCTGAGAAACAATTTCAATTGGGAGATTTAGGGATTTTCATTGGAATGGTTAAATCTCCAGATGTAAAAGCTAGTTATAAGTACTTTAAAGAAAATGGGGCAAAACTTTGCAGTGGAATTAAACAAATGCCCAACGGTTGGGAGACATTTTACTGCTACGATTTAGATGGCAATCTATGGCAAGTTGTGCCAGCAGATAATGAAGAATGGTTTACAACCTATTCTCACAATACAGGAGGAACTGTTGGCTGCAGTATTGGAGTATCCAACATTGACAAAGCGATGGAACTATATGCTTCTATCCTAGGATATGACAAAGTTGTTTATGATAAAACAGATGTTTTCAGTGATTGGAAATTTGTAGCAGGCGGAGACAGTCAATATAGAAGAGTTTTATTAACTCAATCTAATCCCTCTGGTGGCGGTTTTACAAAATTAAGTGGTACTTCCTATATAGAGTTGGTACAAGATACCTCTGATAGAGCACCTTTAAAAATTTATGAAGGAAGAAAATGGGG
>JBFHGR010000004.1:0-57298 GCA_041583015.1 Parvicella sp.
ACCGTGGTTTTGTCAGTTGTTCTATAATTATTGAACAACAAATCGTTTGTCCAAATTGACTTATGTTGTACACTTAATGACAAATTTAAGTTTTGATAAATATTTAAATTTTCGCCAAAAGTTAATTGGTAATAGGAATAAACTGCTGTAGCGAAAAAATAAGTTTTGTTAATCCTATTATTATAAGAAAGAACAAAGTTTGTGATATAATTTTCACTTCCAAGTTCTGTTGAATCCGAAGGTGTAAATGAATCTTTAACACTAAGGATAAGTGGCCTGTAATCAGCTTTTAACAACCAATGTTTGGTAGGTCTCAAAGTACCTCCTGCGCCATAGGCCGTTATTACATTCTGATAATTAAAAATGCCTAAAATATTATCATTTTCTCTACGATAAAACAAATCAAAATTCAGCTTCTTTCCAATTTTTTGTTTCAATTTGGCTTCATATCTTATATTATCTGACTTTATAAACGCCACACCAAAACTTCTATAAAAAGGATCGACCACTCTAAAAGTAAATTTTAATTCAGTTGATTTTAAGTCTAATTGATATCTTGAAAGTAAACCATATGTTTTATCATTAAAGTCTGTAAATCTGTTCAACAACTTATTATTTTCCTCTAAATTAACTTCATTCACTTGCAAAGCTGATCTTCCGATGAGAAAATCTACTGAATGATATTTTTTAGCTTTCCATTTTAAATCGAACTCTCCAACTAAGTTCTTTTCGGTATCATAAACAACACTAGTATCTAGATAAGAGACTTTACCCAATCCATATAAAACTCCTACGAAAATATGACTTGTTTCCTTTTTCCCATATCCTATTTTCATCGCAGTGATTCTCCTACCATCCGCTACCCCGTTAAAGTCAAAGAAATTATACAAATTTCTTCCTGCATTTAAAGTATTTTGCAATACGTTATTGCTAAGGAATATATTGTTAACTGTTTTACCGTGAGTAAATGCTACATATATATTATTCTTATTATACTCTAAATTGATCCCACGTACAGGAGTTCTTGAAATTAGAAATTGGGAATAATCTGGATAAGTCAAACCAATATTAAACTTTTTAATTCCTGAGAAAAACGAGGTCAATTTACCTTTGAAATTACTTTTTGAAATTATTGGGTTCTTTGCTAGACTATCAATACTCATTTCATTTAATGACTTTAATCCTGTAATAGTTTGATCGATATCTGAAACGGTTTTCTGGTAATTTTCTATTAAGTTAAAAATAGAATCCATTGGGTTATTAATATTTGGAATATCCATTGAACCTAGAATTGAATCAATGGGATTTTTCACATTTGGAATTTTCAATGAATCTGAAATTGAAGGTAAACTTAAAGAATCTTGAAAATTTGGAATATTCAAATCTAGTGTATCAAAATTCAGGACATCAGCATTAGGCATATTAATCTTACCGTCTTTAAGTAAGTAGAGATAATCTAATTTAGTTTTTAATGTTTGCTTTAGAATGGCCAAAGAATCAATTTTACCTATACGTTTCATTTTCTCCTCAAGTAAACTTTCTTTTTTTTGTTGAAGATATTTTTGAGCGTCAAAATTAACAGTAAAGTGATTGTTCAATCCGGATATTGTACCTAAACTAGAATAATGAAAGGATGTATTAAAAGGAAGATCTAAAAGTTCCAATTGAATACTCCCTTCGGTTTTAAAATTTCCTTGAGGTGGGTTCACATTAACTAGGAAAGGTAGAAACCCATATTCATACCCTAGAGATATGTTTCCAGAAGGAATGACATTCTCAACTTTCTGAAAAAACTTAAGTTTATCTTGACAATATTTATTGTGAAAAGAAACGAAAAAGAGTATTGATAGAATAATTCTCACTCAGCTAAAGTAGGCAATTTTAAATTACCTAGTTCTTTCAATCTGACACTTTGAAATAATGATAATTTTGAATTGTTTAAAGTTATTTCAAAATTGAGATACTAAATTAATGTCAAAACTAAGCTATCTCAACCAAATAAGAACTTGTTTTAATTTCATTATAAAATCACATAACTCCACTAAGTAAGTATTATATCACCTGTAAACTACATTCTTTAGCACTTACTCTTTTCAATCACTTCTCTTAACTCTAATTGATCAAAATAGCACCTTCCTCCTATTTTAACCACCTTAGGTAAAATACCTAATCTTTTCCATTTGTGTATTGTTGTTAATGATACATTGAAAATTTTACAACATTGTTTTAATGGAATCAAAACATTTGACTCCATACTTTTCTTTTTATCCTTTAAAAGGTTTTCGATGATTTCATTTAAGTCTTTAACTTTTAATGATACTATTAGATCGTTATCGTTTACATTCATAATTATTCGTTTAATATTACGATGCAAAAATTCAACTTAATCCGTTGGTTTAACCGGTATTTAATCGCTCCTTAATGGAGTCGAATCCTCCCAGTCCACATAAACATTGACTTAAGAGATTATAGCCTTAACAAACTGCCTACAGTATTCATTATAAATTTCGTACGTTGAATGGTTAGCACTTTTGAAAAACTCACTTTCCGACATAATCCCTTTACTTCCCTGACCAGAAATTTTAAAAACAAAATTGAAAAGAGGTGCTAAAATTTTAACACACTCTCCATCTGATAAATAGTTAGAATCGTTTGGTTTATATTTTTCAGTACTTCTAAATACAATATTCTGAAGTATCAATTTAAAATAGAATTTATTCAATTTTGATGTGTCATGCTTAGATATTGCCTTTAGATACTCTAATTGAACATCCTTATCAATTTCTGGATTCCAAACCTTGTCAAGTTGCATTTTTGCAAGTACAGAATTCGGAGTATCTTGTGTTGAATAATATTGCTTGAGATTCCTATCAATTATGTATGGTATTCTATTGTCATATTTTTTATTTGGCGGTGGATCTCCAAACAAACTCCATGCTTTGTAAAGTCTAAAGTTTTCTGAAAAGTAAAAAACACTCTTCATAATAATTTCAATATTTATCCACTGAATTAAATCATTTTCAGAAAGTTCACTGATAATCTGTTTAAACTCTATGTACGGAAAAAATAATTTTTGCAACAAGATTCTATTCTTAGAAGTTACAAAGTCAGAAATGAGCTCATCGTACTTTTTTAAAAAATACATATATGGTCCCTTACCTAAATTACCACTATAGATCATACTGAAAAAGAAATCAATACCAATTTGAGCATCTTCCCCTTTATTTGAGAATATTAGTTTACGCTCATTTCTATCGTATAATGAAAATGATTCTAAATGCCAATTTTCAATATTTTCGTTAATACTCTTTTCAGTAATCTCTATTTTATCTGTATAAAGTTTCTTGAACATCAACTAAATGTTTAAAATTCCTTCCCCTAATCCTTCCCCTATTAGAATCAAAAAAGCCTCAGTAACAGTGTTACCAAGGCTTTTGCTTTTAAGCTAGCGGTCTGGACGGGACTCGAACCCGCGACCCCCTGCGTGACAGGCAGGTATTCTAACCAACTGAACTACCAGACCAATGTTCTAGATTTACATCTTCCTGCTACAGCGGGATTCGAACTTGTTTCTTTGCTTCCTTAAAAGCGAGTGCAAATATATATCGAATATTTAAACTTACAAGGGAAATATCATATTATTTTTAATAAAAATTACAACTCCCTTATTTTCAATTAATTATTTTTCATCTTTTTTTTCTAAAAGATAGGTTACCGCATTATTTGCATTGACAAAACCGCCACTTATGCTTAATTCTGTCATTTTAGTTTTAACATCTTTCTGCTGCGGTCCTTTTTTACCTTCTACAATTTCTCCTCCTGGTAAAAGAACTTTCCCCTTATAAGGTACAACGGTCTTCATTAAGACTTCCTTTACTTCTGATGCTTTTAATTCAGGAAAATAACTTCTTATAATGGCTGCAACACCTGCAACACTTGGACATGCCATAGAAGTACCTGAAGCCTCTTCATACTTCCCGTCAGGTACTGTAGAGTATATATCAACTCCAGGAGCAAACAAATCTACCCTTGATTTTCCGTAATTTGAAAAACTAGCAATAATATCCTTTCCTTTCTTGAAAGAGCTGGCTCCAACTTCAATCCAGTTATCAGCGATAGTTCCATCATTTAACTCTCTTGATGGGTCAGAGTCTTCCACATCTTTATTTTTAGCATCATTACCTGCAGCATGAACCAGTAAAACATCTTTAGATTGAGCATATTTTACCGCAGCATCCACTACATGCTTATTAGGAGAATAGTACTTTCCAAAACTCATATTGATAATACTTGCGCCATTATCAACGGCATAATATATAGCGTTTGCCACATCTTTATCTCGTTCATCACCATTTGGAACCGCTCTAATAGCCATTATCTGAACGTTATTAGCTTCTCCTATAATACCTTTATTATTAGTTCTATTACCTGCAATAATTCCACTCACATGGGTGCCATGCATGGCATCAGGACCTTCTACCCGATTACAACCATAATACTTTTCTGTCATATCTGTTGGATCATCCCCAACAATTGCTCTACGCAATGAATCAGAATCAAGCATGTTATATTCTAACATACCTCCATACGCTTCTGCTCCATGCTCTAATTCATGCAATAATCCATCATTTGATTTTTTACTCAAAACCTGATCAGCCATTATACCTTTCAATAACTTATCTAACTCATTTTCTGGCTCAAAAGCTTTATTGGTCTTCAATGAAATAGGCGATCCTGTTTGCTCCTCTACTCTCTTGATATAATCCGAAAGCACAGCCATCGTTTGATATTGCTGTTGCGTTTCTGTCATGTCTTGAATAAACTCCTGCTGTATCTGTTCCCAATATTTAAACTCTTCTTTATCTTCTACATCACTAGCACTTTTACCATTATATTTTTTATTCAATCTCTGATAAATACGTGCCAATTCGGTCGCTTCATAATTAATATCCTCTGTTTCTCCTCCTAAGAATGACCAGCCATGAATATCATCAATGTATCCATTATTATCATCATCAATTCCATTACCTGGTATTTCATCCTCATTTATCCAAACTACATCTTTAAGATCTTCATGATCTACTTCCACTCCGGAATCTATAACTGCAACAATAACTTTTTTTGCTTTTCTATCTCCTAAAGTTTTATATGCCTCTTCTACACCTGCACCATATACCTTATCTGCTTTTGGATCTTGAAGATACCAATTTTCTGGCTGCGCTTTTTGAGCATTAGCAGAAATGATTAAAACAAATGTTGCAATACTTATAAATATTCTTTTCATAATCTATTTTATTGTTCTTGGCTAATTTAACCAATATTAAATCGTGTACTCATTATTTTGTATAAATGGTATAAAATTAGGGGTAAACAGAAAATAATCCTCTGATTGTGGAGACATTTTGTACTTCCAATTCTGATATGAAACTAATGACTATTGAATTCTCTATTCAACATCGATTTATATCCATTCATCCCCAAAAAGAATATGTTAACATTATCATATTCAGTTATTAACATTATTGCACTAATTGTTAACAATATAATTATCAATACAAAACGCTTTACTATTTTGCATCAACCAATTTAAGAAATAACCCAATTTACTATGAAAAAGATTTTATGCTTTTGCCTTACTTTAGGCTCTTTCACTTCACTTTATTCTCAAAATTCAGTTTTAGGAAAAGACAATATAGTAAGAAACCCTCGAGAAGCTACAGTTACATTTTTAGGTAAAACAGATCCTATAGGATCAATAGTAATAGATCCGCACACAGACTATCCTACAACAAAGAAATTAAAACTGGGATACCATCCCAAGGGCGATTGGTTTCTAAATGAAAACGTTAATCCAAATGCACTTCCCAAAAATGGCGATCAAGCGCATCAAAAAGAATACAGTACTTCAACTCATAAGAGCGCGCAAGTAGCCAATTGGCAAGGTATAACAACTACAACCAATCCTGGAGACCCTGTACTAGATGTAGGTCCTAATCACGTTGTACAAATGATGAACGGAAGCAGTGGTGCTAGGGTGCAAATTTGGGATAAATCTGGAACTACTCTCTTAGGTAATACTGATTTTAGTACATTGGTAAGTTTACCGAACGCAGGACTCGGAGACCCTATTGTACTTTATGATGAACGTGCAGATAGATGGTTGCTTTCTGAATTCTGTTCTGGTTGTAATGATTTATACATTGCTATTTCAACAACAGCAGACCCACTAGGTTCATACTATACCTTCTCTGTGGCGGCTTCAAGTTTTCCTGATTATCCCAAATACTCGATTTGGGACGACACATATTTAATCACAGCTAACGAAGGTACTGCAACATCAACGGTTTATGCTTTAAATAGAAATGCAATGCTTACTGGTGGTGCTGCCAATGCTCAGCAGTTCACTATACCAAGATATGGGACCATTGGTTTCCAAGCGTCTACTCCTGTAAGTTTAATGGGAACAACTCCTGCAGGTACTCCTCCAATGTTAATGAGAATGAGAGATGATGCATGGACAGGTTCCGCAAGTGATGCTTTGGAGATTTGGGAACTTGACATCGATTGGTCTAATCCTACTGCTGCTACCCTATCGCAAACAAGTACTTTAAATACTACTCCTCATGAATCTGAATTATGTGGATATACTTCTTTTGCCTGTATTCCTCAACAAGGCTCTGGCACAACTCTAGACCCGCTTAGAGAATTGTTAATGAATAGAATCATGTATCGTAATTTTGGTACACACGAGTCTATTGTATGCGCTCACGTAACAGACGTTGATGGAAATGATTTAGCAGGAATTAGATGGTACGAATTAAGAAGAACTGGAGGTGCCTCTGGTACTTGGAGCATCTATCAAGAAAGTACTTATTCACCTGATTCTGATATGAGATGGATGCCTACAATTGGAATTTCTGCTAGTGGAAATATTGGGTTAGCATATAATGTTTCAAGTTCTTCTATGTATCCAAGCATCAGATACACTGGTAGAAAGGAATGCGACCCTTTAAATGTAATGACAGAAACAGAGACTACACTTATCGCTGGAACAACTGCCAATAACTCTAACAGATGGGGTGATTACAATGCCATGGGTGTTGACCCAAGTGATGGTGAAACATTTTGGTTTACTGCAATGTACAACCCAAACTCACAAGCAAGGACAAGAGTTGGAGCATTCACAATTGACCCATGTAATCCATCAGTTCAATTTACCAATGCAACTTATACAGTAAATGAAGGAGACGCAAATGTTGCCAATGGCTGTTTAGATTATTACGTAGTTAATGTCCCTATTCAAATTGGTATAGACCCTACACAAACTGCAGATATTACAATAAATGTTTCAGGGGGTACAGCAACACAAGGTATTGATTTTGACATCTCAAATACTACTTTAACACTTGATGGAACTACATTAGTAGGTACTGCTGAAATATGGGTATACAATGACAACAATACAGAAGGTACGGAGACAATTATTTTGGATTACACCCTTAATGCTAATGGAGGAAATGCAGTAACAGGTTCATTAAATCAAACCGTAACCATCACAATCAACGATAATGATTTAGCACCAACCGCAATGTTTAATACAAATACGATCCTTTCTGAGAATTTTAACAGTGGAACGTTTGGTGCATTTACAACAAACAATCCCTCCAATGACACACCATGGCAAATTGGAAACAATGCCGCTGCAGCATCTGGTCCATATGCAATTCCAACATCTAATACTACCAATTTTGCTTGGATAAATGATGATGATTGTAATTGTGATCAAAATGCCGTAGATTTAATATTCCCAAGCGTTGACCTTACAAACTATACAAATGCAAATTTATCTTTTTATACTTATTTTGAAGACAATACCTATAATGGAGATAATGAAAATGCAGATTTATTAGTATCTATTGGAGGTGGTGCATATACAACTGTAGGTGCTTTGACTGCTTCTGTCATTGATGGAACATGGATCACTCAAAACTTTGATGTTTCTGCTTATGTTGGAAATGCCAATGTTGTTTTTGCTATACGATATAGCGATGCCGGAGGTTGGTTGTATGGATGTACTGTTGATGATATTTTATTAACTGGAACTTCGAGTATTGACATTCAAACAGCAGTAAATACAGGAAGTGGAATGCAAGCTAACCTTGGACCTAATGAAACTGTTCACTTCTACGACCCAGCCACCTCTGATGTAATGTTAAGTATTGAAAATACATCTTCATTTGATTATGGCTGTGTAACTGTAGAAGTTGACAGAGACGGAAGTACACCAACTGCATTGCAATTCGCATCTACTAATACACCAGACTTTTTACATTCTAAAACCTATACAGTAGTCCCTACCAATAACAACCCTTCAGGTACGTTTGATGTAACTTTATACTATAAAGAAGCTGAAGTTCAAGCCTGGGAAACTACCACAGGAAATAGTAGAAATGATCTTGAAATCATCAAAGTAGCTGGAAACAATAGCATTAATGATGTCACTCCAGGAAACTATACAAGTTACACTATCAACAATATTGCTGCTACTTTAGGAAGTTTCAATAGTGATGTAACACTTACCGCCTCTTTTACAAATGGATTTAGTGGATTTGGAGCAGGTATTTACAATGTTTCTACAGTGACAGTTACCCATACAACTGCTGATGTAGACCCAACTTGTAATGGTGGCTCAAATGGTAGCATAACCGTTACTGCCGCTGGTGGCACTGGACCATACACTTACAGCATCAACGGTGGAACATCTTTCCAATCGAGTAATGTTTTCAGTGGTTTAGCTGCCGGAACTTATTCTGTAATAGCAATGGATGCAGGTTCCAATCAATCCACAGCAAGTACAGTGACACTTAGCGAACCAACCGCTATAACCTATACTCGAACTAGAGTGAATTTAACATGTAACGGAGGTGCTAATGGCAGCATAACATTCTCAGGAACTGGAGGAACTGCCCCCTTACAATACAGTATTGATGGTGGTGCTAATTACCAATCTAGTAATAGTTTCACAGGTCTTACAGCAGGTGTTTATAACTTAAGTGTAATAGATGCTAATAGTTGCGTTGGTTCTGGACCTGCAACTGTAACCATTACTGAACCTACAGCTATCACCATAAATAGCACGGCTAATAATGAGAATTGTAGTACTGGTAATGGCTCCATAACTATCAGTGCATCTGGCGGTACAGGAACATTATTGTATAGTATTGATGGTGGAACGAATCTGTCTTCGAGTGGTTCATTTACAGGCTTGTCTGCCAATACATATAATATCTATGTTCAAGATGCAAACAATTGTTCTGCAACGGCAACAGAAATTGTAGGAAACAACCCTGGCCCTTCACTCGCATCTATTAATAAGACTGATTTAACTTGTAACGGTGCTGCAGACGGTTCAATCACAGTAAACGCCACAGGAACTGCTACTTTAGAATATAGTTCAGACAATGGTGTAACATTCCAGTCTAGTAACGTATTTAATAATTTAACGGCAGGGGCATACATGATTGTAGTTAAAGATGGAAATGGATGTGAAACATTTGCAGGAACCATCAACTTATCAGAACCTAATGCTATTGCAATTTCTTCAACTTCTAATAATGCCACTTGTGGTTCGCCTAATGGAAGTATCACAATAACTGCAACAGGCGGCAGTGGTACTTTACAATATAGTATTGATGGAGGAACTACATTTCAATCAGGAAATTCCTTCTCTGGTCTTGCTGCCGGTGGTTACAATATCGTAGTAGAAGATGCTACAGGATGTCAAAATACAGCAACGGAATCAGTCTCTAATAATGGAGGTCCAACTATTTCAAACATTACTCCTACTGGAGTAACATGTAATGGTTTAAGTAATGGACAAATTACAATTTCCGCATCTGGAACTGCTACTCTATCTTATAGCATAGATGGTGGAACTACATTTGTATCAAACAATACCTTCTCAGGACTTGCTGGAGGAACCTACAATGTAAGTGTTCAAGATGGGAACTCTTGTCAAACTTCAGGTGGCACCATTACAGTGGATGAACCATCAGCAATTACCATTTCTAGTACTAGTGTGGATGAGAATTGTGGATCTTCAGATGGTTCAATAACTATATCAGCTAGTGGAGGAACAGGAACTTTGCAATACAGTAATGATGGTGGTACCAATTACCAATCAAGCAATTCATTTACTGGATTAACTGCAGGAAGTTATAATTTATCAGTAATAGATGCTAACGGATGTACAGCTACTTCAACCGCATCAGTTTCTTCTGGAAGTGGACCAGCAATTACATCTGTGACAAGTTCAATGGTGTCTTGTTTTGGGTCTACTGATGGTAGTATTACAATAAATGCAACTGGTAATGCAACCTTAAGTTATAGCATTGATGGAGGCGTTACTTTTCAATCAAGCAACACCTTTAATGGATTAGCGGCTGGCACCTATCCAATATCAGTAAAAGATGGTAACAACTGTATAACAACTGGTGCTTCAGAATCAGTTACATCTCCATCTCAAATCACCTATACAGCTACTATTGTTGATGAAAACTGTGGAGCCAATGATGGTAGTATTACAATCACTGCCACAGGAGGAACAGGAACACTTACCTATAGTATTGATGGCGGAACAACAAATGTTAGTTCAAACGTATTTACTTCATTAAGTGCTGGTACCTATAATATATTCGTAAATGATGCTACCAATTGCTATGCTTTTGGAACAGAAATCATTTCTAGTAACGGAGGTCCAATAATATCATCTGTAAATGGAACAGATGAAACGTGTTTTGGTAGCAATGATGGTAGCATAACCATCACTGCAACAGGATTATCAAGCACGCTACAATACAGCATAGATGGCGGTACAACCTTTAGTGCTAACTATGTATTTTCAGGATTATCTCCTGGCACTTATAATATAGCTGTACAAGATGCCAATAATTGTACAGCATTTTCATCAGTTGTAATTGGAGGCCCTACTGAAATTAGTTCAACAATCTCTAGTACTGCAGCAACGTGTGGTACAAATGATGGTACTGCTACAGTACTAGCCTCAGGAGGAACCGGTACACTAACCTATCTCTGGGACGACATTAACACACAAAACGCTGCCACAGCCACAGGACTGACCCCAGGAACATATACCGTAGTTATTACTGATGGTAATTCTTGTAGCACGTCCAACTCTGTAACTGTAAATTCAATTGGTGAAGCCACTTTAAATATTACACAAGTAAATGTGACTTGTAACGGTTACTCAGATGGATTTGCAACAGTAACAGCTACCGGAGGACAACCACCCTATTCATATGCCTGGGATGACCCTAGTTCGCAAACTGGAGCAACTGCTTCTAATCTTGTCGCTGGAACCTATAATATAGAAGTGACAGATAACACTGGTTGTATATCCACTGCAGTAGTAACCATAAGCGAACCAGCAGTGCTTACAGCCACCATTAATGGTGTCCAAACTTCATGTGCACAAGACAATGGAATTGCAATGTCTGAAGTTACTGGAGGAACTCCTCCATACGTTTACACATGGGACGATGCTTCAAATCAAACCACAGCAACAGCCATTAACTTAAGTGCTGGAACATACAATTTGATGGTTGCTGATGCCAACAACTGTACCGCTACTGCTACTACCATTATTTCCGATTCTGATTCAATGGTCGTGAATATCGAAGTTGTTCATGAATCTTGCCCAGACGCGGCAGATGGTAGCATAACAACAATGGTTACTGGAGGACAAACTCCATATCAATATAATTGGTCCACAGGAGACACTACAGACATTTTGACTGGTTTACCAGCCGGTAGTTATACACTTACTGTTGCTGACGCTTTGCATTGCTCAGTAGTATTGGTTATCCCTATAGACAATGAAGGAGCACAGTGTATCAAAATACCAACTGCGATATCTCCTAATGCAGATGGATCTAATGACACTTGGGTCATAGATGGTCTAGAAAATTATCCAGACGCTTTAGTTGAAGTATACAATAGATGGGGTGGTTTGTTAATGTCAAGTAACGATTATCAAAATGATTGGGACGGTACATATAATGGAGAAAATATTGCTGCAGGTGTTTACTACTTTGTTGTAACAATTGATGAAGAAACAACATACACAGGTTCATTAACAGTAATTAGATAAATTTATAAAGACTAACAAGACATGAAAAATTTAATATACCTAAGTTTCATTTTACTTGCTACTAATGCTGTAAATGCGCAACAATTGACGTTTAACAGTCAATATATGTTGAATCAGTATTTGATAAATCCAGCAGCAGCAGGAACACAAGGTAATACATCAATCGGGACTAGTTTTAGACAACAATGGGCTGGATTTAAAGATGCACCAAGAACTCAAATGATTACAGCCAATGGTAAAATTGGAGAATCAATGGGACTAGGAGGAGTAATTTATAATGACGTTACAGGCCCACTAAGAAATGTAGGTGTTACTGGAAGTTACGCTTATCATATCAAAACAAGCGAAAGCACAAAACTATCTCTTGGGTTGTCATTATCTCTTACTCAGCACGTACTAGACGGATCTTCTTTTGTACTTAATGATGAAGTAGATCAAACTTTGAATGGCGCTTCTTTTAAGTCACTTAATCCCGATGCCTCATTTGGAGCATATTATTATGGAGAGAATTTTTTCATTGGCGCTGCCGTGCCACAATTGATTCAAAAGAAATATAATTTTGGTGAATCTACACTAGACTCTACAAAACATGTCAGACATTACTACGTTTCTGGAGGATATAAATTTAAATTAGCAACTGACTTTGACTTAGAGCCTTCGGTATTATTGAAAGCAACCGAAGCTTCTCCAATTCAGTTTGACATCAATGCAAGATTGATATACAAACAAAACTTATGGGTAGGTGTTTCTTATAGAAATAAAGAATCACTCGTTGCTATGCTAGGAATGAAAAGAGAAAACTTTTTGATAGGATATTCTTACGATTACGTAGTTAGCAACATTAGAAATTACAGTGCTGGAACTCATGAATTATACATCGAATTTCAGTTTGGCAAAAAACAAAGTCAAGCTAGTTTTGGACATAAGTCACTTTTGTAACATAGCAAACTAATATTTCAAGATACCTTTGTCACAAATTAAAGGATTAAAAATTATGAGCTGGTTATTTGGCAATAAAGAAAATGCTTCGAACATAGATTGGAAAGTCTTAAATTCTTTAGAACAATTGGAAGATTTTAAAGCGCAATCTAATGATAAATTGGTTGTTTTTTTTAAGCACAGTACAAGATGTTCTATTAGTTCAATGGCTAAAAGCAAATTTGAAAGAACTTGGAATTATGACGAATCTAAAGCCATCCCAGTATATCTTGATCTTATCGCGCATAGAGAAATCAGCAATGCTTTAGCAGACGAGTTTGGAGTTTCGCATCAATCCCCTCAAATACTGGTAATCAAAGACGAAATATGTATTTATGACAACAGTCATAATCAAATAGATGCAACATCTCTTTCTAAATATATTGCATAAGTAAGTCAACATTTCCACGTTCAAAACACCTTAGTTTCTCATTTTTTTCAAAGAGGTTTATCTTTATTTTTGATTAATGAGGATATTCTACCTTTTCTGGATTCTTACCTTTGGTATTGTATACCATGCTCAGCAACTTGCCAATATTCCTGAGTCTGGTATATATATACATGCAGTTACGATAAAACCTGCCCCAAATCAAACTGTTTACTACACATCAGTTGGCACAGCCAATTCAGAAACATTAAAAAAACTAAAAGACTCACTTTCACTTACGAAAACTACAACACTTTTATTACGTATTAAGACTGAAAATTCAGACACATTAATACAAAGGAGTTACCACTTTGACTATTCTTCAAAATTTGCAATTCTTAGTATATCAATTGACCCAGAGGACCTTTGGAATGACACCACCGGAATTTATACTAAAGGGAAATACGCTTTTTGGAATGACAGTACAGAACATTGGGAGAATTGCAACTATCAAAAAAATTGGGAGAAAAAAATCTTCACGACATTTATTGACACCAACAATGCCGTTGGATTTTCTCAACAAGCAGGCATAAAAGTATTTGGTGAAAGCACCCGAAGACAACCAGATAAGTCAATGAAGATTATTGCTAGAAAAAAGTATGGCAAGAAAAGATTCAAGTATCGCATATTTCCCGAGAAGGATATCAAAAAATACAAGCAATTAGTAATTCGAGCATCAGGAAATGACTATGCCAATACTAGATTTAAAGACGCGATGAGTGCGCATCTAGCAAGAAACCTAGGATTAGACTATATGGCTTGGCGCCCAGTTAATCTTTTTATAAATGGTGAATATTGGGGTGTATATAATCTAAGAGAAAAAATAAACGAACACTTTATTGCATCCAACCACAAAGTAAAGAAGGACAGTGTAAACATTACGATGGGAAGATGGATAACCCAGCAAGGAAGCGGTAAAGCTTATACAAAAATGTATTATTGGTTTGCCGACCTTGACACTATGGATGATAAATCATATGAAAAGGCTAAGCAATTTTTAAACATTAGAAATTATATTAATTATAGGGTTTTCCAAATCTATATTAACAATAAAGATTCAAGAGGTAATATTAGATACTATAATGTTTCTGGAGCAAAAGATCAACGTTTCAAAATGATACTATATGATACCGATTTAGGTTATGGAAAATATAGCATGAACTATTTAGAAAAATGCATATCTCCTATCCCAACAGACTGGTATAATCCAGTTTGGAGCACAATGTATTTATCAAAACTAATGCAGCATCCTGATTTTAAAAATGAGTTTGCATCACAATTCGCACATTTGATGAACACTTCACTTCACAAAGACACAATGTTGGCAGCAATTGATATGTTTGAAGATTTATATATGGATGAACTTCCACGAAGCAGTAAAGGAAGACCTTCTCACTTAAAGAAAACCTATTTTCCCATGGACAGATGGCAAGATGATGTAAATAGTTTAAGATCTTATGCCAAATTGCGACCTAAAGTCATGTGGCAACATTTAAAGAAATCTTTAAACCTTGATGACACATTTGTACTTTCACTTACTGGGGACTCGGGATTAGTCATGATTAATGATAACTATCCCATTCATTTACCTTACACCGGTAAATACTTTAAAAATATTCCATTAGAAATTAAAATAATTCCAGATACTGGATATGTATTTTGTAAATTCTTACATGCAGGAGATAGTAGTGATGTTCTCATAATCAATACAAAATTAGATTCAGTTATAGTCCAACCACAATTTAAAAAAATAGTTTTACCTAGTATCGAACCTAAACAATCGACAACTCACGAAAAAGATACGGAAATTATTATCACTTCTGAAAGTGATACATGGCTTTATTATCTAGCCTATGCTTTTATTGGAACAGGAATATTTTTACTAGTTCTATATTTCATACTGAAAATAAAAGACTAAAAATACATATTACTTGAATCTGCATCCCACTTATTTACATAAGTACTAAAGCAAAAAACAATTCGTTCACTTAATAAATTAAGACTTTTCTAGTACTTACTCAAAGCATCCATAGCAGGTTGATACATTGGTTCTATTTCTAGTGCTTTCTGATAAAATTCAATTGCTTTTTTACTGTCACCTCTATGTTCATATATTAATCCCGAATTATACAATGCATCTACATACTTTTTATCCAACTCTATGGCTTTTGCGAAATTTTCCAGCGCAACTGTTGTTGTAGTATCTTTACTATAGTCGCTCATATCATCTCTATAGGAAGCAATATAAACATTTCCAATATTAAAATAGCATTCATCACATTGATTATCAAGCGCTATAATTTCTTTAAAACATTGAATAGCTTCTGCGTATTGTCCCATATCTTTTAAATATAGACCTTTATTTCTGAGTACTTCAAAACTTCCTGGTTGGACATCTAATGCTGCATTGTAGTACGTTATCGCTTTTTCATTTAAATCTTTTGCATAAGCATTGGCTAAATGATGCAAAGCATCATAATAACTAGCGTCTATTTCAATTGCAGTTTGATACGATGATTTTGCTTGCTCATCCTTACCTTGTATTTCGAAAATCATACCTTTCCAAAAATATGCTGGTGCGTGATATTTATCAGCCCTTAGTGCTGCATCCAAATTAGCCATTGCCTTTTCAAAATTTGGTTTACCCATATTTATTCTAGCTTCTAATACTTGTGCCTCTACATAAGTAGAATCCAAAGAAATAGTCTCCAACAGGTAAAGTTCTGCCTGTTCGTAAAGCACAGGATTTTGAGTTGCTCCTGCTTGATTAAAAAGTATATCAGCTTTTAGATAGGTTAAAGCGGCTACATCAGGAGTAAGTTTCAACGCTCTATTAATATCGGTAATAGCATTTGCAAAATCATATTGATTTTTATAGTAAAATGCTCTTTTATAGTAACCATTTGGGCTTTCGGGAGAATTTAATATTTCTTGATTTATTTCATCAAGAGTATTAATCACCTTCACCGTCTCTTCAATTTTTTCAGAATCCGTTTTATCCTTTTTCTTTTCCGCTTCCTTACATGAAACGATTAGAAAAGTGCTAAATAATATTACTAGTAGTATTTTCATAATTGCCAAAAAAAATGCCCAAGTGGAGCACTTGGGCAAATTTACATATTAATATCAAAATTAACTTATCAAATTGAATCAAAGGTTTAGACCATTGTTTCAATGACTGCTTTTTCTAATTCTTCGGTTAGTTCTGGATTGTCTTTCAATAGTTCCTTAACAGCATCCCTACCTTGACCTAGTTTAGTGTCTCCATAACTATACCAAGAGCCACTTTTCTTAACAATACCATTATCAACACCTATGTCTAAGATTTCTCCAATTTTGGAAATTCCCTCACCATACATAATATCAAACTCTGCTTGTCTAAAAGGTGGAGCCACTTTATTCTTCACTACTTTCACTCTTGTTCTGTTCCCTATGATGGCATCAGCATTCTTAATAGCTGAAGATCTTCTAATATCAATTCTTACAGAAGCATAAAACTTAAGGGCATTACCACCAGTTGTAGTTTCTGGATTACCAAACATAACACCAATCTTCTCTCTCAACTGATTAATAAAAATACAACAAGTATTTGCTTTATTAATAGATCCAGTTAATTTTCTTAAAGCTTTAGACATCAATCTTGCTTGAAGTCCCATTTGACTATCCCCCATTTCGCCTTCAATCTCTGCTTTTGGAGTAAGAGCTGCAACAGAATCCACAACTAAAATATCAATTGCACCAGAACGAATAAGATTATCCGCAATTTCTAATGCTTGTTCACCATTGTCTGGTTGAGAGATTAAAAGATTTTCTACATCTACACCCAAAGCCTTTGCATAAAATTGGTCAAAAGCATGCTCAGCATCAATAATAGCTGCAATTCCACCATTTTTTTGACACTCCGCAATTGCATGGATAGCCAAAGTAGTCTTACCTGAAGATTCTGGTCCATATACTTCTATGATTCTACCTTTGGGTAAACCTCCTACACCTAAAGCTTTATCTAATGCAATAGATCCTGTGGAAATTACATCCATTTTCTCAATTGCCTGATCTCCTAATCTCATAATAGCTCCTTTGCCATATGATTTATCCATTCTGTCAAGCGTTACTTGTAACGCTTTTAACTTTTCTTTATTTACTTCTGCCATTGTTTTTGATTTGTTTCCACAAAGATATATGCATTAGGACGTAAATACTTTACGTTATGAATTTATTTTCGATTTTGTTTCAGATATTAACAAAATCATGATTCAGAAAGTATCTGAGCAGTATGATCTTTGGTCTTTACTTTTTCAAATATAGCTGTTATAACACCGTTTTCGTCCAAAACAAATGTTTTTCTATGAATACCATCATATTCTCTGCCCATAAATTTCTTTGGACCCCAGCATCCGTACGCATCAATAATTTTTCGTTCTGTATCTGCAATTAAATCAAAAGGCAAATTGTATTTATCAATAAATTTATTGTGTGATTTTTCAGAATCTGCGCTTACTCCAAGAATTTCATATCCTTTCTCTTTTAGCAAATCATAGTTCTCACCTAAATTACAACTTTCTGCTGTACATCCTGGTGTATTATCCTTTGGATAAAAATAGATAATTAATTTCTTTCCTTTGTAATCAGACAATTTAACTGTCTCTCCCGTTTGGATTACTCCTTCAAAATCTGGGGCTTTCTCTCCTACTTTAAATGTTTTCATTGTAAACGTAATTTTTATGGACTTTCAACAATATACAAAAATATTTCTACAAAATATAGATGCTTACTAAAGGCTGAAAATGACACTCAATATTATTAAATACTACAACAATCAATTGCTCATTTTTGTTTCCTTCAAATTAAGCATATTTAAAGAATTGCCTTTTAAACCTGTAACTTTTTTATTCAAAAACCTAAGCGTTTCTGCGTAAAACAGAGGAATAACTGGCGCTTCATTATGAATAATTTGTTGCATATCCTTATAATATTCATATCGTAATTCTGTACTATCTTCAATTAATGCCAATTCATACAACTCATCAAAAGTATTATTTTTAAAATGCGTGTAATTCAAACCATTTTCTGGATAGAAGTTTTTACTGTAAAACAATTGAAAATAATTGATAGCATCAGGATAATCAGCTATCCAACTTTTTCTATAAAAATTTGATTCAAACTGAGCAATACTTTGGCTCATATAGCTAGTCGTTTGAATATCTATCTCTATATTTAATCCCAAATCAGTTAAAGCTTTTTGAATATAAGTACACAATAAAGTGTATTCTGCAGTAGCCACTAAAGTAATCTTGGGGATTTTACTAAAATCCTGATATCCTGCTTCACTTAATAGTTTTTTAGCTTTGTTCAAATCGTAAGTAAACCCTTCAATTGCATAAGCCTTATATCCAGGCATTCCATTGGGTACAAAACCTGTTGTAGCAGGTATACCGATGTTATTTCTCATGAATTTAATTAACGATTTCGTATCAATGGCATAACCAATAGCTTGTCTTACTAGTTTATGTTGCAAAGGACTTGTTTTTACCACATCAAATCTTTCATCCACTAAAATTCCCAAATAATCAGTATTCAGCCATGGATTCTTTTGTAAATATGCAATATCTCTCAAGGATTCATTCAATTCTCCATCCATGTTGATTAATTCATCTTTCTCATTTTCGTTTAGTCCAGAAATCATATCTAATTGTCCGTCTTTAAACTCTACAAATTCAACATGTCTATCTTTTATAAATGAAACAGACACTGCATCCAAATAAGGTAAATTATTTCCTGCAGAATCTTTCTCAAAATAAGATTGATTCTTAACCAGGATCAACTTAACATTTCTTTTCCATTTTTTAAACATAAAAGGGCCAGAACCCACCGGATTTTCTCCAAAATTATTGGCGTAATACTCGACAGCTTCTCTAGGAACTATACCGCAATTAGGCAATGATAATTGATATAAAAAAGAAGGCTGAGAACTCTTAAGATAAATCTTAACTATACTATCACCTTCAGCAATAATTCCTTTGAAATGATTTTCCTCGTTTCTTTCTATATTGTGAAAAATATATAACCCAGGTGATCTCGTATCCGGATCCATAATTCTAAGAAAAGAATACACCACATCATCTGCCGTTACCTTTCTTTCCTCTTCTTTTTTAAAAACAGGACTTTCATGAAATAAAACATCGTCTCTTAACTTAAACGTATAGACTTTACCATTATCTGAAATGGAATAGGAAGACGCTATGCTTGGTATAACCGTCATATTCTCATCCAATGTGACTAAACCATTAAAAACTTGAGAAACAGCAAGCAAATCCTCATAATGATGAGCAATGGCTGGATCTAAAGTATTTATACCTGCAGACTCATTATACCTAAAAACAGTCTTCCCCTCGGTATTTTCTTCATTTTTTTCTGAGCCGCAACTCACTACAACTAATACGGCAATCACTGCCAAAATAATATTTCTTAACATATCCTTCATTTGATATTGTAAGGTTAAGAAAATACGTCAATCCTTTGAAAAGTAAATCATCAAATTACTAACATTCAATTGTAATTACTCAATCCAGAAATCAAAATAACAATCCAGAAAACAAAGCTGTAACCATAGCCATTTTAATGATAAGGCTACTCCACTTTGTTCTTTTATCCCATTCTTTTCCATAAAACATGGCAAAAACTCCTGCTACTAGTAAAACCAATGTTAATACAAATGGCAACGAAACATATCCAAGTACCTCAATATTTTTAAATGTGAAATTTCCCCAAATCAAAGAAGAAATAATCAGCAATCCTGCAGCACAAATCATTGCAAAATCTTTCCCTACAACAATTGGGAATGTTTTACTATTCAATGCTTTATCTCCTTTTATGTCTTGAATATCTTTCACAATCTCTCTGGAAAAAGTAGTCAGAAAACTACACGATGCTAACAGAAATATTATACTTTTTGATTGATTAAATTGAAGAAGTGTTGCTCCTGAATATCCCTGTTGAGAAAGGTAAAAATCAGGCACATTTAGCAAAACAACACCGATAGGTAGCCACACAGCCAACATAGCTATTGTAAAATTGCCTAACAGTGCTACACTTTTTAAGATAAATGAATACAGCCAAAGCCCCCAGATAGGTAACAAGATAAAAACTAAAGTAAACGCTACAGAAAAAAATAAAAAGCCAAAAGTCAAAGCAACAATATTCATGACGATATAAATCACCCAAGTATTCTTACTAGTGAAAGGGAATTTTTTTTCCGGTTTATTTATCTTATCAATCTCCTGATCATAATAATCATTAATTAGATATCCAGCAGCCGCAACAAAGCATGAAGAGAGAATAAAAACAACATTCAATACAAAACTATTCTCAAGCCCCTTTGCAGACATTCCTTGGCTTATCTGCCAAAAAACTATCCCTACCAGCGCGATAATAGCAATATTTAACAGTCTAAAGACTTTCAAAATGAAATTTTAGGATTCTGCTTCATATCTGGCCATAAATCTTGAACCCGAAGAGTTTGCTCAATAACATCTCTTACACACCCTTTACCTCCATCAATGTGAGAAATATAATCTACAATACTCCTTATCTCTATCACAGCGTTTTTGGGACAAGTAGCAACACCTACTCTACTTAAACACTCATAATCAGGCAGGTCATCTCCCATATACAAAACTTCAGAAAGGTCTACGTTTTGTTCTTTACAGTATTCTTCTAATACTTCAAATTTTGAATAAACCCCCATGAATACATCTTTGATACCCAAATAATGCATGCGTTCTTTTACCTTTTGAGAAGTCCCTGCACTTATTACTGCTACTTTTACTCCTCCATGTAAAGCTATTTTTATTGCTAGACTATCTCTCACATGTGTATTTCGCATCATTTCACCATCAGCGTCTAAGTAAACATGACCATCAGAAAGGACACCATCTACATCAAAAACCATCAACTTAACCTTTCTCAGGTTTACTTTATAATTCAATTTCTTTTCCATTTGATTCTTCGTATATCATAGAACTTAATGTAATGTATAATTTCTTTAAAATTTTATCATTTTCCAAAAGAGATATATGCTCATTCATTGTTTGTTTATCTCCTCTTAACGCAGGGCCAGTCTGCAAATTCTCTTGATGATTCAGAGCATTATCAATAGTTTGATGCAGCAAAGGCATAAGATGTTTAATCTCGATATCATTGGCAGCGCCATATTTTTTCATTTTATCTAATATGAAATAGACAAAATTATTAATAAAAACACCAGATAGATGCAACTTCCTTCTCGCCTTACTTTCCAATTCAAAAACTTTATCCGTTAGGAAATTAGCCAGTTTCTCCACATCTTTCATCTTTTGTTTATCACTAAACTCTATAAACACAGGTACTTCAGCCATGTCTACAACCGCAGTTTTACGAAAAGTTTGAAATGGGTAAAACGAGCCATAGTCCTTACAATATTCGCTAAGTTTTTGAGTATCATAACTACCGCTAGTGTGCAAAACATTGGAAGATTTTAAAAGACCCGACTGCACAACTTCGTCAATTGCATCATCTTTGACCGCTATAATTACAAAGTCATTTTCTCCCCAAGATTTATACTTCTTCATATTGGAAAATGACTGCGCATCTACTTGATTTGCAAGAAGTCTTGCATTCTTGATTCTTTTGCTGACAATGCTATCTATTTTGACACCTTGACTATGAAAAGCCTTTGCCAAATGAGTTGCCACATTTCCAGCTCCTATTATTGCTATGCGCATATTTTCTATTATTGAGCCGCCAAAGATACATTAATTGAAAACATTCAACGACTTTACCTTCTACTTAGTTCCTCTAAGCATTTCTCTTTTACCAGGAGGACCTGGCAAACGCTCCATATTAAAACCAATAGACTGAAGATCTCTTCTAACCTGACCTTTAGCACAATATGTCACAATCACACCTCCAGGCTTTAAGGAATCATACATATTCTTAAAAACGGGCACACACCATATTTCAGGTTGTGAAGTTGGACTAAATGCATCAAAATAAATAATATCAAAACTATTCTCATTTTTATATTGAAGAATGTCTTCAGTAGTTTTTAATAACCGAAAATTTTCTGTTATAGAATTAAATTTTTCCCATGGAGCATAATGCATACTTTCAAAATATGATTTTCCACCTAGAATTTCAGTATAGTTAACTGATTTCCAGTTGACTTCCTCCACAGGATACTTTTCCACACCAATGTAATTAACTTGAATATGATTTTTAGGCAACAACTCTTGCACTGTCAATAAAGCATTCAGACCGGTGCCAAAACCAATTTCAAGAATATTAATATCAGTTTTAAGTTCCAAAACATTTTTCAATCCAGCCTCTATAAAAACGTGCTTAGCTTCCTGAATAGCGCCATGCACGGAGTGATAAGTCTCGTCCAAGTCCACGTTATACAATGTACTTGAACCATCATTAGATTCTCTTAATTCTACTTTCATCCTTGAATTTTAAATATTCGTCATCAAAATACTTTTTTTTGATAAAAGTAAGACAACTTTCTGAATCTATCAACGTCTTTATATCAGAAGCAGTGCAATAATCGACAGCAATAAGTTCATCGAACATTGACTTAATCTTTTATTATAGGCATCTAAATAAGTTTTATAGCATTTAGCTATTCTACCCTTAGGTAAGACTGAATCACATAGTGGTTTGGTCTTTCTTTATTTTTGTTCAAAAACTATTACAGTTTTTACATGCAAAAATCCCTCAAAATGCTTATTTTCGCGCTTGGAACAAACCCATATCAAAAGAGTTATGAGTAATACAAAAGATGAAGCTGCAATTGTAGCACCGAGCATTGAGGATATCAAAAACGAAATTCTAGCTGATTATAGATTAGCATGTTTGAGTAGAGAAGTATCTTTGTTAGGAAGAAAAGAAGTACTTACCGGAAAGGCTAAATTTGGAATATTTGGAGACGGTAAAGAACTGGCCCAAATTGCGATGGCCAAACAATTCCAAAATGGAGACTTTAGATCAGGATACTATAGAGACCAAACTTTTATGATGGCTATAGACGCAATATCCATCAAAGAATATTTTGCTGCATTGTATGCTCATACAGATTTAGATTTTGAACCTGCCTCTGGTGGTAGGCAAATGGGTGGACATTACGCTACTAGAAGTTTGAACCCTGATGGTTCGTGGAAAAACTTAATGGAGCAAAAAAATTCTTCTGCTGATATTTCTCCCACGGCTGGACAAATGCCAAGACTTCTGGGATTAGCACAAGCTTCAAAAATGTATAGAGCGTTACCTGGATTGAAAGACTTTAAACAATTTTCTAATCAAGGTAACGAAGTTGCTTTTGGTACAATAGGTGATGCTAGTACTTCTGAAGGTTTATTCTGGGAAACGATTAATGCTGCAGGAGTTTTACAAGTTCCTATGGTAATGTCCGTTTGGGATGATGGGTGGGGAATATCTGTTCCGAAACATGTCCAAACAACCAAAGCTAATATTTCTGATGTTCTTGCAGGATTTGCAAAAGAAGAAGATACAAATGGTTATAAAATATTTAAAGTAAAAGGTTGGGACTACCCTTCTCTTGTAAAAACGTATGAAGATGCAGTAGAATACACCAGAGAACATCATGTGCCATCACTCATACACGTAGATGAAGTAACACAACCTCAAGGACATTCTACTTCAGGTTCTCATGAGAGATACAAATCTCCAGAACAATTGAAATGGTCTGAAGAATATGATTGTATAAATCAATTTAAAAAATGGATTGCCAATCACAAATTTGCTGATGGTAGTATCATTGCAACGATTGAAGAATTAGATGAAATAAGAAAAGAGACTAAAAAATTAGTTAGACAAGAACAAAAACAAGCTTGGTCAGATTTTACAAATGATTTGAAAAAAGACATGACAACAGTACTACCTCTACTTGAAGCTCTTGCTGCAGAAAGTAAAAATACTGTTTTCATAAACAAAGTCATTGAGGAATTTAAAAATTCACTAGATCCAATAAGAAAAGACATTATTGGTGCGGCTAAAAAAGCACTTAGGTATACTAGAGGAGAGAACTTAAATGCCAAACAAACACTACTTCAATGGATAGAGGACATCAAATCTAGAGGTTTTGAAAAATATAGTTCATACTTATACAGTGAGTCGGATGAAAGTCCAATGAAAGTATCAGAAGTAGAACCTATATACAACAACCCTGAAATGGTTGACGGAAGATTGGTGCTTAGAGAAAATTTCCATCATATTTTTAGCAACAGACCTGAAGTGCTAACCTTTGGAGAAGATACCGGGAAAATTGGTGGTGTAAATCAATCCATGGAAGGGATGCAAGATGAGTTTGGAAGCCTAAGAGTATCTGACACAGGAATTAGAGAAGCGACAATCATAGGTCAAGGAATTGGAATGGCTATGAGAGGACTTAGACCAATAGCTGAAATTCAGTATTTGGATTACATACTTTACTGTCTACAAATCATTTCGGATGATTTAGCCACTTTACAATACAGAACTAAAGGAGGACAAAAGGCTCCGCTTCTAATAAGAACTAGAGGGCACAGATTAGAAGGAGTATGGCATGCTGGTTCACCAATGGCTGGAATTATAAACTTAGTAAAAGGTATTCATGTATGTGTACCTAGGAACATGACTAAAGCCGCTGGGTTTTATAACACTTTATTGCAAGGTGATGATCCAGCTTTGGTTGTAGAATGTCTAAACGGTTATCGCAGTAAAGAACCAATGCCTGCTAATATAGGTCAGTTTACAACTCCTCTTGGTATTCCTGAAATAGTTGAAGAAGGAACTGATGTTACAGTTGTATCCTACGGTTCTACTTTTAATTTATGTACACAAGCAGCAAAAGCACTGAGAGAATCTGGTATTTCTGTTGAACTAATTGATGTACAAACGTTAATACCATTTGATATTAATCATGTCATTGTTGAGTCTTTGAAAAAAACGAATAAAGTTATTTTTATAGATGAAGATGTGGAAGGTGGAACCACTGCTTTTATGATGCAACAAGTACTTCAAAATCAAGGAGGTTACTATCATTTAGATGCCGCTCCACAAACCTTAACAGCTAAAGATCATCGAACTGCATACGGTAGTGATGGGGATTACTTTTCTAAACCAAGTATTGATGATATTTACGATGCAATATATGGTATGATGCACGAATATGCTCCTACGGAGTACCCAATGTAATTGGTCATAATAAATAATGGTAATTTGAATAGTCTTAAAAAGAAATATTATTTCATTTATATCTTTTTGGGATATTTTGCGGTGAGCATGATTGTACAACGATCATTTGTAAAGGAATTTCCGCATCATATTCACGCATGGGCACATTGCGACCATTACGCTATTAGTAAAGGCTTTATAAACAATGGTTTTGACTTTTTCCACCCTGAAACCTATGTATACAATAAGCAATTTGCCAATGAAGATGGCTCTTCTAATGACAGTAAAATAACTGCAGTAGACTTTCCTATCAACAACTATTTGGTTGCCATAGCGATGAAAATACTCCATTCGGATTCTCCGGCAATTTTCAGATTGTACACACTGATTGTTGCTTGTCTAGGCTTATCTTATTTATTTTTAATCAGTTATCATTTCACCAAAAACTATATTCTAAGTTTTACTGCACCAATAATTGTAGTATTTACACCTGTCTACTTATCATATCAAGTTGGTTTTCTTCCTTCTATTACCTCATTGACCTTATTGTTTTTTAGTTGCTATTATTTTCTTAAATATAGTAAGACACAAAAAATTAGTGCATTGCTCACCTGTGTAATAGGTCTTTCAATTTCTGCATTAATAAGAACACCGTTTATCATCCATTTAGTTTCTCTTTTAGGCTTTCTTTTTATTGATCAAATAATAAAGAAGAGATTCAATTTACGGGAATGGCTAATTACTTTATCTGGTTTTGTTCTTCCAATTCTATATTTCTTGTACAACGGATATTTAAGAGAGAAATATGGATCTATATTTTTAAGTAGTCCAGTTTTGATTGAAGACTGGAATCATGCAAAGGAAATAATAAAGAAAGCGAAAGATACATGGAAAAACCACTATTTTAATGAATTTCAATACTACATAATTTCATTGGTTGCGGTCGTGGTTGTGATTAAATTCTTTCTATCTAAGTACTTTCTATCTAAAGAAGGAAAATCACTTTTGATATGGTTTTCAATTGGAACAATTGGTGTGTTAGCTTATTCATTTCTCATGATTCCACAATTTAAAGACCATGATTATTATTTTTTAGACACTTTCTACCCTATCATATTTGTATTGACCCTATATGCAATATCTGGAATTAAATTTACATCTTATAGTATAAAACTATCTATGATTGGAATGGTTTTACTCTCCATACTAATTATTTCTTCATCTAATTCTACCTTAAAAGGAAGACGCTCATTATCACCTAATGACCTATATTTGAATGAATACATTGCTTACCTAGAGTTCCCTAGTTTAATAAAAGATAATCATATCTCAAAAAATGAAAAAATATTAATAATTGATAGTTATGCCCCCAATATGCCCTTTATTTTATCCAATACATCTGGCTACTCTCTAATATATAGATCTCGGGAAGACATTATTAAAGCTTTTGATTTGGATTTCAATTACATATCTGTTTCAAAATCCTATTTTATTAACCACTTACTACTGGATTATCCTGACTTTACCAAAGAAGTAAAATTGATTGGAAAATCAGATAAATTACTTCTATTTAAAAGAGAAAAAAACAACAAAACATTTGACATATTGAGTTTTTTACAACTTGAAAAACCAATTGCAATTTTTAATGCGAAAAACTCAAATAGTGACAATATTTGTCTAAATGAAGATGGTATTCAAAACTTCTCTAATAAGGAATTTGGTTTCACCAACAATTACACATTTGATGAAAAAAAATCTAACTACATAGTGCATGTAAGAGGAGAATTAGTAGACAATATAACTCCTTCTAGTATGTTTATTTTTGACTTATACTATAACGATGAAAGACAATTATATTCTTCTACAGTTCTGCAACCAACTGAAAAAAATGATTGGATTATTGATTTTTATGTGTACCTTGATAAAGTAAAAGTGAACTCAAAAGGCACCTTTTACATTTATAACCCCAATTTGGAAGAATTAAAATTAAAAAATATTCAAATCGAAATATTTTAGGCATGCTATTAAAAAATCATTTAAAACATATTGCCCTTCCTATTTCCAAATGCTTTTTATTAATAATCATCACGCTACATTCGCTAGCATTTTTCTCTCAAGAAATCGATTGTTCTAATTTCAAAAAAGGCAAATACTTTTATACTCCCCCAAATGGTGGAGAAGTTTGGATAAAGAGAACCAAACATAAACAAATAGAAAAATATAATGATGAACATCAACGCTTCATCTTTAAAATCACATGGGAAGAACCCTGTAAATACACATTAGTTCTTCAAAAAACAAAAGGTGTTTCTAGAAAAATAAAAAAAGAAATTCTAGGAACAACCTTAGAATGCTCTGTATTAAAGGCCGAATTGGATCATTATCTTGTTAAAATTCATTCTAGTAGTAAGCACTCTACCGAAATAATCACAATTTATATGGAATAAAAATTTAAATTTGAATAAACTACCTGTATATCTATTATTATTAACTCTCTATTTTATAACATGGAACAGTTTTTCACAAGTTACTGTTTCCGAAGAAACGCCAGTTTTTTCAAATATAAAATTGAACAAAAAAGAAGTTCCTTATAAGAAATCTTATGTTGGCAAAATAGAAACTTTCATAGACAGTTCTTTATATAAGAAGTACATCAATACTAAATTATCATCAAAAAAATATAGTACTGAAACCAAATTTCTACATAACATTGGAATTGGAAAAAAACTAGACTTATACATAAATGAATCAACACTCAAACATACAACTAGTACAGATTTCAAAGGTTTTTCCATTGTTAATAACTCCAATTACTCGATTTCCAAAGTAGATGTAGAGTCTGGACTGAGTTCCAATACAATTTCCAAAACATTTGAGGATGCTGATGGAAACATATGGATTGGCTACACATCTGGAGAATTCTCAAAACTGGAAAGTAATCAGATTACAAATTATAATAATTTCAATCAAATATCTTCTGAGTACATTTCTGACATTGTAGAATACAATGGAAAAATTTGGATAGCCACCTTTGGAGGCGGCATCAACATTTTAAATGGTAACTCTATAATAAAACACTCAAAAGAAACAGGATTACCCAGCAATCACATTACCGGTTTCTGTGTAGATTTAGATAATAATCTTTGGTTAGCGACCTATGGAGCAGGATTAATACGAGTCAAGGATGATCAATTCTATCATTATAATAACATACATCCTTCCACCAAAAAGATTATTACCAAAATTGTTCTTGACTCTCTATCTGGCAATCTTTGGGTATTAGATGAGGCGAGCAACATCATTAAAATTGACAACTCGTACAATGCCAGCATTATTCATTTGGCAAATATTCCGAATTCATCAAAAATACAAGATATTACTTTTGGAGAATCACTATATGCACTGCTGGAAAACAATAAGTTAGCGAAATTTAGTGAGAAATTTATTGAAGTTTCTGACATAGAAGAGAAAAGTTCAATAACCACAATCAAAAGTGTGCCTAGTGGTAATGTATGGATGGGAAATGAAGAAGGAAGTGTATTCATTGTAAAAGATAATAATTTAAGCCAAATTAACCATAGTCATGGTCTTAGTAATTCTTTTGTTTCTGATTTCCTTTTAGACAACTCTGGAAACATGTGGATTTCCACAATAGGAAGTGGTATTTACATGACATACCCTTCTAGTTTCATCAGTGCTATTAATGAAAAAGATGATTTTTATATTAATAACAGTGTTATTTGTAAATTTAATGATAACCTAGCATTTACATCCAAAAATGCTGTTAGTATCATCAACCCATCAAATATTATAATTCACCATCGCAGCAATAAATTTAACAATATAAAAGGCATTGCATCCGATGGTATCAAAATTTGGTTAGCCAATTTTGATGGACTTTATGAACTTTCTAACGATTCATTATTCTTGTATAAGGCAACAATTGAATCCGAATCTGGATTTAATTCCAATATTAATGTCCAGTACATGGACAATAAATTATTTGTCAATAATTACAACTATAGTTGGTACGAAAAAGATAAAAAAACTGATAAGTGGTATTTCTATGCCGATGCGCCAAATCTATCGTTTACTACATCTCTATTTCTAGATACTTTGAAAAGAAAATGGATAGCTAGTTCCAAAGGAGGAATAACCTATTTTAACGATTCAATACAATATGTATTAGACAAAAACGTAGGCGCTGTATATGACTACTGTACTGATAAAGACAATAACATATGGATAGGCACGAATTCTGGGCTATATTGCTTCACAAATGAAAACACTTTAAAAACCATAAAGTTTGAAGCAAAAATTAATTCAAGTTTTAAATCAGTTTCTTATTCGCAAAAATTTAATGGTATCTGGATTGGCTCCAATAACGGACTACTATTTTTAAATTTAGATAACTTAACACTTTCTCAATTTAATAAAGAGTCTGGCATAAATGGATCCTCATTTGATAGAAATGCAAAAACCAGTTTATCAGATTTTCAATATTGGGTAACCAACAATTCTATTGTAAAATTTTTGCCCTACATATTCAATACATCCGTTACGCAAGCAAAAATTCAACTCAGTGACGTTAAATTAGATTTTATGTCTACTGATTTTGCTTTGTTAAAAGAAAAAAATCAAATAGATTATAAATCATTAAACAAAAACATTCCTATTGAACCATCCTTTTTAAAAAATGACAAAACAATAAGTTTTATTCTAAAAAGTAATCAATGGGTAAAAGATTCTAAACTAAATTATTATTACAAAGTTTCTGAAAACGATAATTGGATTGGACCAATTGTAAATGGAGAAATCACATTAAGTAATTTACCTGTTGGACAATACACTTTATTTATAAAAGCATTAGACGCTAACCAATCTCCCAGCAATATTATATCCTATGAATTTTCAATAGTACAACCATTTTACAAAGAGATATGGTTCATTACTTTGAGTGTTGGTCTTGTGATTCTATTAGGCATAGTAATTTTTATTATTAGAAGTAACTTCGACCTAAGTAACTTCAAATCTTATTCCACCTATACCATCTACCTACAAAGACTTCGTTTTCTTGCTTTTGGACTTACAATTGGTTTTCCATTGGTTGAGTGGTTAACATCAAATGTTTGGCCCATAATTACTCCTAACTGGTTTATGATTTCTTTAATTTCTATGGTTGGTATTCTTTTTATAGTCTTCTCATTTATAAAAAGAGTTTCCGAAACTGGTATATCAATTTTTGCTCTATTCAACTCACTACTCATAACGTTATTTTTGATTTATAGAACATCCATTGATAATTTCTCCCCATTAATTAGTATCGAACTCGTAATCGTAATTTCTTTTTCTACCATTGTTTTCGACAACATGAGGTTATTCTTAATCTATTGGATAATTGTTGTTTCAACAATTGCATTCTCTAGTCTGAATATTGATTATCAATCTATTAATGAAGCTATCTTTCTTATTGGAACTTCTCTTATATTATTTTTCGCATTTGTATTTCATATCTTTCAAGTAAACAGAATTGGTAAAATTGTTTTTGCAGATAAAATTCTAAATACCTACGACAAATTAGTTTTAGTGTATAATAAAGAAGGTGAAGTAGTTTATGTAAACCCTTATTTAAATAAGTTTTTCAATAAAGATGACAACTTCATCTTAGGTAGTGAATGGTACATTTTAAGAAATTGTGATGAAGAAAAAACACTCAGCATAAAAAAAGACATCCGTAATCAAATTGAAACAAATAAGCCTTTCAACATTATTGACGAAAAAATATATTCAAGTTTACTTCAGTCTGAAAGGCTAATAGAGTGGACTTTTCAAATTATTGAAGATCAATATTTAATGGCAATTGGTTCCGATGTAACTACCATGCGCGAACAAAAAAATAGAATTTCATTATTATCTAAAGTGACAGAATCTGTATCTAATGGCGTAGTAATAAGAGATGCCAACGATAAAGTTATTTGGTGTAATGAAAGTTTTGAAAAACTTATAGAATATTCCCTTGCAGACCTTATCGGACATAGGCCCTCAAAGTTTTTTACATTTCCAGAATTCTTTCAATCAGAATTAAACATGTTTGAAGAAAATCAGGGTAATAATTTAATTTCATTGGAAATTCCGATTTTAAAAGAGAATGGCGATGTAGTATGGCTACTTATGAATGAAACTGTCATCTATGACGATAATGGAGATATAGTGCAGTTTATCAGTATCGTTTCTGACATTACAGAGAATAAAGAAAAAGAAAAAGAAATCAAAGAGTTATCCGTTGTTGCACAATCCGTAACCAATGGTGTTATTATAACTTCGCCAGATGGAAAAGTAACATGGTGTAATGATAGTTTTATTAGAATAAGTGGTTACGAATTAGATGAAATCATAGGTCATAAGCCTTCCGAATTTTTTAAGACTCCTGATTTTTTCAAAGACAAATTAAAAACAATTCTAGCTGAAGGTTTCAATTTTGATAAATCTAAACGAATTGCTCATTACAATAAAAAGGGGGAAGTTATATGGATTTTGGTCAACACTACTCCAATCTATGATAAGAATAATAAACTAATTCAAATTATAGAAATTGTTACAGACATTACGGAACAAAAGAATCAAGAAGAAGATTACGAAAGATTATCTCTAGTTGCTCAGCACTCACAAAACCCAATAGTTATCATGAATAACGCCATGGAAATTGAATGGGTAAATGGTGCTTTCGTAAAAGAATTTGGCTATGCAGAAAGCGAGGTGATTGGTAAATTACCAGGAAGACTTCTTAAAGGTACAAAATCAGACTTATCAAAATTTACAGATTTAGAAAAAGTCATGGCAAAAGGTATCAAAGCTAGTAGTGAATTTCAACTTTACCATAAATTAGGGTATCCAATTTGGATTCAAGCATCTGTAGACCCTGTCTATAATAAGCAAGGCAAATTAGCGCAGTATATTTGTTTAATGCAGAATATACAAGAAGTAAAAGAAGCGCAAAAGATTATTGAATTAAAAAACAAGGACATTACCGATAGTATTAATTACGCTAAGCGGATTCAATCAGCAATTTTACCAAACTTAAAACTGGTAAAAAGAAATTTACCAGAGCATTTTATGTTTTATCGACCTAAAGATGTTGTAAGCGGTGATTTTTACTTCATGGAATTTTCAAACGATAAAGTCATTGTAGCAATTGCCGACTGTACTGGACATGGCGTTCCCGGTGCAATGATGACTTCTATTGGAGCAGCAGGGTTAAACAATGCTATTTTAGATAAAAAATTATCCGATCCTGCTAAAATCATGGACCATCTAGACATCTACATAAAAAACTCGCTATCTGCTAGTGCAGAAGATCTTACAGATGGTATGGATATTGGAATTATTGCTTTTAACTACGCAACTAAATGCATTGAGTATTGTGGTGCTAAAAGACCGTTAATTCTTATTGAAGAAGACGGAAACTTAATTTCTATTGACGGCATTAAAAGATCCATTGGAGAGTTTTCATTTGATGAAAGTACCACATTTGTAACTACAGAAATAAAAATTTCTAACCCGATTTCTGCCTACTGCTTTTCTGACGGCATTCCCGACCAATTTGGAGGTAGCAAACAGAAAAAACTATACTTAAAAAAACTAACGGATTTTCTAGTTGCCAATCGTCTTCTCAAAATGAAAGAACAAAAAATAGAATTAGAAAACATGTTGGTCAATTGGACCAATAATTACGAAACTCCTCAAACAGATGACATGGTGCTATTTGGCGTAAAAATCACTGAAGAATATTTTGAAAAGATGGCTAAACTAATGAAGTAAACATTAGTATATACTTTTTGATACCATTAAAATTTAGCAATTACAACTGCCACAAATTAATTTTTTCATTAGGCATTAGCATATACATTTATCACTTCCTATTATGGAATAAAACAATAGTTATTGACAGCATTGAGCAGAATTTATATCAGTACAACTTGATACATATCCATACACAATATGAAAACTTCTCTATGGTAAGCAAATGATTTAATATTTGGCTACCGACAATCTATCATTGTAATAGAAAATAAACTAAGGACAGGTTATCAACTGATCTGACGCTGAAGGAATACAAAATTTATATCCAGATGTAATTGGACCATACACCAACTCTCTTTGCGAATTAGTTGATAAAACAATCGGTGTATTTGAATTAATTTCTTTGAATATTGTCTTATTTCTGGAGGCAAATAATCCAATACCTCCACTAATATTTGTATACATTGGTCTTTCTGAAACAATTCCAGAAGCAGGCTCATTTACTTCCATGTAAGTATGTAAATTTTCATCTGCCATCACGATATGAAACTCAACTCCCAACGGAACTCTTTTGACAATGTTAGATTCATCAGGATTATCTTTCAATCTATTATCAATAAATTTGTAAAAGCTCTCTCCGTTATAACTTTGAAAGAAATCTTTAGTTGTACTTTGTGCTACTTGAGATCCCAACGATGTAGAAATCGATCTTACAAAAACATTTGAATTAGCATGGTGCTCTTCAAAATTGAAAACCAGCACAATTTGATATCTTTTACCATTATCTCCTACATTCCACTCAATTCCTAAATCACTGTACACACTCTGTCCAGGTGCAGCAGTGTTTGCAAACGCAACACCTGCAAACATTTTATTTCTAAAAGTTTGCTTAAAACTTGCAAAACCTACAACTTCTGTCTCAGCAGAAACTTCTTTTTCCCCTTCATTAATAGATATACCCAATTGGTATAAACCATCATCATAAATTGTATCAGCAACCCAATAATACACCTTTTGTGAATCTGTATAAAAAATACCTTCATCCAAATTGGCAACAAACTTTTCTTGCAAAGGATAAGATGCTATTGCTGTACCATTTCTCAAAACTTCCACTTGACCAGAAACATTATTGAAGATAGTACTATCATTTATGGCAGCATATGCGTTATTATTTCCTTCTCCTAGAAAAGATTTGTTTATTTTCACATATTGCGTATCTAGCAAAGGTTCTACAAATCCGTAAACTACAGGTACCGATTCATAAGGAGCATTTAATTCAAAATCTGTAGTACAACTACCTAATCCAAAAATAGATACTAGCGATGCTCCTAAAAATATATGTGAAAATTTCATTTAATTCAATCTTTAATTAATATACAAAATTAGTAAATTATACCAACTTGATAACTTTATTTAACAAACGGTTGTTTTTAGTAGTGAATCGGTGAATTCATTTCTTCAATAATGCTAAATAATGTTTTTTTCTAAAATTAATTCCTGGACCTTCCATAGGCGACAGACTTTCTAAAATTTGGATCAATTCATTTTTAAGATCGGGATATTTTAAAACCACTTTATAAGCAATAGGTACTGAGAATGCTCTTATAGCAATAGCCCTTTGAGGATTTAAAATTTGTGTAATACAGTAATCAAAGAGAAAACTTTCACTTTCTTCTGGAAATGACTTTTGTAAATCTAACACTTTTAGCACTCCTCTGTGTACTGCATCATGTAGATTCTCATCCTTAAGTAATGCTACAATACTATTCAACTGCTTTGTGGATAGATTGAATTTCAAATGCTCTACAGCATATGCCAAAGCCTGTGAAGCACGTTGCTGATACACCACCTCTTGCTTAGCCAATTGAATTAGCAAATCAATATGTTTAGGGTTTTTACTTGCATAATTTGCCACTAACATACCATTTGCTCTAGAATGAGCCACCAATAATTGTTGCTCAATATTCATCTTAATAGATATTCACTTCTCTTTCTAGTTCCACTCCGAATTTAGCCTTCACACTATCAATTATCTGCTGACTCAAATCATAAATATCAGCACCTTTACTACCTCCATAATTAACCAAGACAAGTGCTTGCTTTTTGTGAACACCATAAGTGTCAAATGTTTTTCCTTTCCATCCAGCCTGCTCTATCATCCAACCTGCTGCCAACTTATAATTTTCTTCATCCACTTTGTAATTTACAATGTCTGGATACTCCTCCTTTATTTTTTCAAGTAATTGAACCGAAATTACGGGATTTTTAAAAAAACTACCACTGTTTCCTATTTCTTTAGGGTTCGGTAATTTAGATTGTCTTATTGCGATTACAGCATTACTTACATCTTTGGGAGAAGGATTAGTAATTCCTTGAACTGCCAATTCTGTTTCAATTGCACCATATGATGTATTTAACACAGTGCTTTTATGCAATCTAAAAACAACCTTTGTAATGATATATTTACCTTTTAGTCTTCTTTTGAATACACTTTCTCTATACCCAAATTCACACGCTGCCTTATTAAATTTTTCAATTTGTAATGTCTCAATGTTTAACGCTTCTAAGTATTCAAATTTATCTTTAATTTCTACACCGTAAGCACCAATATTTTGCATTGGGCTTGCGCCAACACACCCTGGTATTAAACTCAAATTCTCTAAGCCATAACATTCCAAATCCATGGACTTCATGACAAATTCATGCCATATCTCCCCTGCTCCACCGGCCAACAATACTTCATTTTCATTTTCTTCAAGAATGTTTACGCCTAGTATAGAGTTTTTTACCACCAATGCATCTACATCCCTAGTCAATAGTAAATTACTACCTCCACCTAGAATAAACAGTTCATTTTTCTTGCAAATTTCACTCTGTAAAACTTCTTTTAATTCTTCGATATTTGTCACTTCTGCAAAGTATCGACAGGTAACATCAAGTCCAAAGGTATTAAATGGCTTGAGCGAAACATTCTCTTGTATTCTCATAAACACAAACATAAAGAGGAATATAACATCATAAACAATACCTATTAATAGTTTTAAAAAACAGACTGTTAGCAGCAAATTGATATAATAATTTCAAAAATGAGTTTGCATGCGTAATAAATTTTCTAACTTCGCCAACTGAATATTACGTGGAGAAATTTGAATGCTTGCAACCACAGGAAAAAAAATGCTAAATACATTTCCTTGGGCATTATTCGGATTTCTTTTGAAACTTAAAAATTATAGAATATGTCATATTTATTTACATCAGAATCTGTTTCGGAAGGACATCCAGACAAAGTAGCAGATCAAATTTCAGATGCTTTAATCGATAACTTTTTAGCATTTGATGCTGATTCTAAAGTTGCTTGTGAAACATTGGTAACTACGGGTCAAGTAGTACTTGCCGGAGAGGTAAAATCTAAAGCCTATTTAGATGTTCAAAAAATTGCTAGAGACGTAATCAATAAAATTGGTTACACAAAAAGTGAATACATGTTTGATGGAAATTCATGTGGTGTATTTTCTGCAATTCACGAACAGTCTGAAGATATCAATCAAGGTGTTGACAAAAAGAAAAAAGAAGATCAAGGTGCTGGTGACCAAGGAATGATGTTTGGTTATGCAACCAACGAAACTAAAAGTTACATGCCACTTCCTTTGGAATTGTCGCACATGCTATTAAAAGAATTAGCGGCTATCAGAAAAGAAGGTAAGAAAATGAAATACCTTAGACCTGATGCTAAGTCTCAAGTTACTATTGAATATGATGATAACAATACTCCTGTGAGAATTGATGCCATTGTAATCTCTACACAACATGATGATTTTGTTCAACCTAAAGGAAATTCTGCATCTGCAAAGAAAAAAGCGGATGTTGAAATGTTGAAGAAAATCAAAAAAGACATTTTAGAAATTTTGATTCCAAGAGTTTTAAAACATTTACCAAAAGGAATTCAAAAATTATTCAATGACAAAATTGAATACCACATCAACCCAACAGGTGTTTTCGTAATTGGAGGACCACATGGTGATACTGGACTAACTGGAAGAAAAATTATCGTAGATACATACGGTGGTAAAGGTGCTCACGGTGGTGGTGCATTCTCTGGTAAAGATCCGAGTAAAGTGGATAGAAGTGCTGCATACGCAACTAGACATATTGCAAAAAATGCAGTTGCTGCTGGAATTGCTGACGAAATATTAGTACAAGTAGCTTACGCTATTGGTGTAGCAAAACCTGTTGGACTTTACGTTAATACTTACGGTACTGCTAAAGTAAAAATGAATGATGGAGAAATCGCTAAGCAATTAGAGAAAATCTTCAACATGACTCCTTATGCAATTGAAAAAAGATTCAATTTAAGAACACCTATCTATTCTGAAACTGCTGCTTATGGTCACATGGGTAGAAAACCAGAGACAGTTACTAAGTCTTTCTTTACTCCAGAAGGAAAAGAAACGAAAGTGAAAGTTAAATTATTTCCTTGGGAAGAATTAGACTTTGTAGACAAAGTGAAAAAAGCTTTTAAAATCAAATAAGGTTTTAACGACATAAACTTACTAATCCCTCTTTCTTAATTGAAGGAGGGATTTTTTTTTGTAACCTATTTTCATCTGTGTATTATTCCATCAGAATATCATAACAGGCCTGTTTAGTATTAAAAAAAAATGGTAATGACTTAGGGCATAACATTTATTTGTTATTCCAAATTAATTGTCATTTCGACCTTGTGGAGAAATCTATCTTTTAAATGAAATAAGATTTCTCGACTGTCGCTCGAAATGACATAGGATAAGCAATGTTTCCTTGTCAGCACCTTAATAATAAAACTAAACATTATGAAAATTAAAACCATTTGTTTGGGTGCAATGCTATTTGGCACCTTCACTATAAACGCACAAAAAAACCACTATGAATCTGGAGAACTGGCTTATACCAATGAGAAATTCTTTACTGCAATAGCAAGTTACAAGAAAGCAGAAGTTTCTACCAAGAAAATAGACCTCAAAGCAGAAATAAACTTTAAAATAGCACTTTGCTATGCCGAACTATTAGACATAGAACAAGCAGAAATTTACCTCAATCGAGCATCAGGACTGAAATATGACAAGACCAATCCAGAACTAATATTTCAGATGGGAGATGTCCTTATGCAACAAGGAAACTATAAAGGTGCTAAATTACTTTTTGAAAAGTATCAAGATAAGCAACCGAATGATCCACTTATTGCAACGAGAATTGCTTCATGTGAAGATGCTCAAACTATAATTGACACACCTACTAAACACCTTGTACAAGCCGAAATTCAATTGAATGACACCTATTATGAGTATACACCTTCGTTTGGAGACAAAAGAATGAATGAGCTGCTTTTTGCTTCCACTAGACCAGGAACAGAAGGTCAGAGAATAGATGAAAGAACAGGTCAGTCTTTTTCAGATATCTGGACTACCACGAGAGATGCTAAAGGTAAATGGGGCGAGCCTCAACTATTACCACCTGCAATAAATACAGAGCACAATGAAGGTACCCCCATAATGAACAAAAAGAAAGATGTGCTTTATTTTACAAGGTGTAACGTCATTGCTAAAAAGAACATTGGTTGTGATATTTACTATTCTGAAAAGAATGGAAGTAGGTGGAGCAATGCGGAATTAATTAAACTAAAACCTGAGGGTGCAGACTCTTTGAGTATTGGCCATCCAGCGCTTAATGATAGAGAGAATGTTCTGATTTTTTCTTCAGATTTACCAGGAGGAATGGGAGGAAAAGATCTTTGGAAAAGTGATTACGACAAGAAAACTAAAACTTGGGGCACACCCGAGAATTTAGGCCCAGAAATTAATACTGCTGGTGATGAAGTTTTTCCTTATTTAGACAAAGGAAATCAATTGTATTTTTCATCTAATGGTCACAAAGGTTTAGGCGGTTTAGATTTATTCAAAGCCAACATAAAAGACAACTACACATGGGAATCACCTCAAAACTTACATTACCCGCTCAATTCAGAAAGAGATGATTTTGGAATAGTTTTAGAAAACGAAAATAGAGGATTCTTAAGCAGCAATAGAAATAATGGAAAAGGATTAGATGATATTTATTCTTTCAATTTAATTCCTTCTATTATTAAAATAGATTGTATTGTAAAGGATGCAACGACCAATAAACCCATACCAAATGCTACTATTACTTTAGCAAATTCAAACAATGAGACCTATGAAATTATCACCGATGCTGAAGGCCTTTTTACTTTTGATCAAATCAATGACCAAAAAAGATATGTTGCCTCAGGTCTGAATTACTCTTTAAAAGTTACTGCCCCCGAGTATGTTTATGCAAGTTCAAAACTCAGTACAATAGGTCTAAATGAAAGTAAAAAATTCATCGAAGAATTTATGCTATACCCTATTGACAAACCAATTGACCTTCCTGAAGTGCGGTATGATTATAATGATACACTCCTACAAATTATTGCAAATAAGGTAAATTCGGAAGATTCCCTAAATTCGCTTTATGAAAAAATGATTAAAAACCCAGATTGGATAGTAGAACTGCAAGCGCACACAGATTGTAGAGGATCAGAAGCATACAACCTAAATCTTTCACAGGGAAGAGCTAATTCATGTGTGGCATATCTTGTCAATAAAGGAATAGCTAAAGAAAGATTAGTTCCTGTGGGCTATGGAGAAAATGTACCTATCAAAGATTTAACATGTGAGACAATCAATAAAATGGCAACCAAGGAAGAGCAAGAAAAAGCTCATCAGAGAAATAGAAGAACACAGTTTAAAATACTGAGTACAGACTATCATGATTAATAAAAGACTTAGTTGCATTACATTTCAATATTGCCGTTATTCAACTATATTTCCACAAAATGATAAAAAAAATGTAGTTTAAAATAACTTATCTAAGAATTTGGTACATTTGCAAAAATTATTAGACAACAAAAATGGAATTATACTTAGATTCAGCAGATATAAACGAGATAAAAGAAGTAATGCAACTTGGCTTTATTACAGGCCTTACCACTACTCCAACTTTCATGGCTCGTCATGGAATTACTGATGTAGACGGTGCAATAGTAGAGTTATCTAAAATTGTTCCTATACTTCAAATTGAAGCGTTAGGTTCAAATGCTGAGGAAATTGTAGCAGAGGCATACAGACAAGAAGCTTTAGGATTGGATAGAAAAACTACGGTTTATAAAATTCCAATTTCTATGGAAGGTGTAAAAGCTTGTAAAAAATTGACTGACGAAGGTTTCTTGGTAAACATTCACTTGGTTTATACGTTACAACAAGCTTATATGGCTATGCAAGCTGGAGCTTCTTACGTTTGTCCTCTTGTAGGAAGACTTCAAGATGAAGGTCATGATGCTATCGCTTTAATTGAGCAATGTGTAGAAGCAGTAAACTACTACGGTTATGATACTAAAATTATGTTCTCATCTGTTAGACACAGTGAGCATGTAAGAAATGCTATCAATGCTGGTGTTCATACTGTAACTGTTCCGTGGAAAGTTATGAAAAAATTAACTGAGAATAATTTTACGACTATTGGTACTAAACAATTTGAAGCAGACACAAAATTGATGACAGTTACTGTTGGCGAAGCAATGGCTGATAAAAACCCAGTTGTTACAACTAATACTTCAATCTCTGATTGTTTGATCAAAATGACAGCAGGTGGATTTGGTGCTGTAACTATTATTAGTAGTACAAACGAACCTTTGGGAATTTTTACTGATGGAGATTTAAGAAGATTAGTTGAAGCTGAAGGTGCAGATGCTATTTCTAAGAAAGTTGGTGAATTAGAATTATCTATGCCACATAGCATTGAAAGTTCTGCTTTATTATTTCACGCACAACAAAAATTCTCTTCTGAAAAAGTTGATGAGTTAGTTGTATTGGAAGATGGTAAAGTTGTTGGAATGCTAGACGTTCAAGATTTGTTATAAGCAGTAATCACTTTAAATATTAAAAAGCAATCCAAATTGGATTGCTTTTTTTTTGTCTAAAAATTAACTTTTATTATGAGTAAAATTAATAGTAATTATCAATAAAAAAGTAAGTTTGTAATGTGATTTCAGAAACTAACATAAAAGAATTTTGGACTTGGATTTCCGTTATAGGACTTGGTCTATTACTGTTATTTGCACCTTGTTCGGTTAGAAATTATTTTCAATCTGCTTTGGATATTCCATTAACTGAAGTTACTAATAAAAGTAAGACAACAATCAATACCGCGAATTGCAGCGTTAGTGAAGTTGAGGAAATTCAAACTAGCCTTCCAAAACTCGTTAAACAATATTCTCCTGCTTTATTAGCCAGTTATTTTAGTTTTATTTTTCGTACGCAGCTTGCTACAAGTTTAAATACAGTTACAAAAGAAGTCCCTGTTCAATTTGATACTTTTGTTCCTTATTATATTTTATATCAAAATCTCAAGATTCATCTTTCTTAAAATCATTGATTTTTCCTTAGTCAACTAATTCCAGATTTTTTTAATTCTAATGCTTCAATACAAATATGTATTGTGGTCACTTTCTTGGAAAACGACTAAAAAAGTAAACCAAAAAATCATTGTTACATTGGTTTCAATTAATGATTTCGACAGTATTCAACACATTTAATAAAAAACATTTAAGATGAATAAAATTAGCATAAAAAACGATGCAGGACTTTTGGTGCTTGCCATCAGATTAGTAATAGGCTGGACGTATTTCTCCGCCTTTTTCAGAAGAGTCATATTAACAGATAAACTTGATCCCGATACGGCTGGATACATTGGCCAAAAATTCAATCACTTCCTACCAAACGCCCTTGGTATAAAACCTATCATTCAATATTTAGTAGAAAATCCAGACGCGCTTTGGCTTAACATGGTCATCTTTACAATTATAGAAGGTATCGTAGGGCTGTTTATTATTTTTGGTCTATTCACAAGAATTATGAGTTTGGCAGTTTTTGGTTTGGCCATGGGCATACTCTTAGGCTCTGGATGGATTGGTACAACCTGCTTGGATGAATGGCAGATTGGTGTATTGGGTATTGCTACAGGTTTTGTATTATTCCTATCAGGAAGCGGTAAATACTCTTTAGACAATTATCTTATTAAAAAGAATTTTGCATTCACCCAAAAAAAATGGTTTCCATGGATCGCATCTGGAGAAATGCCGATAAAAGACGCCCTTTTCTCTAAAATAGTTTTGATAGGTTCTATCCTTATTTTCGGCATGACTTTAATGACCAATCAAATTTTCCATGGCGGACTTTGGGGACCATTGCATAACAAATCTGTAAAACCAAAACTAGAATTATCTAACGGGAATATTTCCAACGATACACTAACATTTGAGGTTTACCGAACTGAAGGTGTGGATGTTTACGGCTCATGGGTGATAGGAATTGAATTGTTAGATGCTCAAGGCAATAGTATTGTGAAATATTCTCAAGAAAATCTTTCAAACTTTACAAATGAAAATATCGCCAATTACTATGTTGCAAAAGTCAAACCCGGCAAGCATAGTCTTGTTGTCCCATTAGGTGCTAAAGCCAAACTGACACTAAAAGCCTCTACTCTATCTGATATATCAAAAGGAACATATACCATAAAAGTAACGGACATTAGTGGAGTGTTTTGGGAGTACGAAATAGTTAAATAATAGATTAAATGTCCTCATCCCAAATATGAGATGAGGACATTTTTCACTTATCTATATCCAAACCTTATAATTTTTGAATGCCGAATTAACATATAGTCCATAAACTAATAGATAAAAGAGTTTTGCTATTATTGATTTTCTTAAATTTGGAAGAAGGAAACAATAGACCTCCATCACTCCATGAAAAAAAACAACTTCAAAACCTTAAAAATATTACTGACGGCTTCAATTCTTGTGAACCTAACTTTATTTGGTTTTCTTGGTTATAAATATCTTAACAATCACGTTACCGCTGTATCCAATAAAACATTGACAAATCAATCTAATGATACCCAATTAAAATTCTTCCTAGGTAGAAATGAAGTATTTACTATGTTACCCAATGATTCCAATGAAATAATCATGCTTGGAAATTCACTAACACACAATTTTGAATGGCATGAAATGTTTCCAGATGTAACTATTAAGAACAGAGGAATCAATGGAGACATTACATTAGGTGTTTTACAAAGACTACCAGAAATAACAGAAAGTAAACCTGCCAAAATCTTCATAGAAATAGGTGTCAATGACATTCAACAAGGATTTGAAGTGGATGAGATTATTCTAAATTATGGTAATATTCTTAAAAAAATTAAATCGCAATCATCAACTACAAAAGTGTATGTTCAAAGTATATTACCAACCAATTTAAACCTTTTTGGATCTGACAAAAATATAGAAGATATCATTCTAGATTTGAACAGTAAATTAGAGCAACTTTGCATTGATCACAATATTACATTTATAGATTTGTATGCTACTTTTAATGATAATGGTAAATTGAAATCTCAGTATGATTGCGGAGATCATTTGCATTTAAACGGAGATGGTTATTTAGCATGGTGTAACTATATTAATTCATATATTTATGAGTAAATTTTAATTAAGCGCACCAACTTAGCAGCAAATAGAATTAAAAAATAATGAAAATACAAAAGCATATCGTAACAATTGGAGTTATTTTCTTACTTAGTTGTTCCGAAAAAATAGACAAAACTATGACTACAGAAAAATCAAATAATCCAGAAAACACTGAGAATACCGAAACATCTAATGAACCAATTTTAAATTCAGGAACAGGTAGTTTAGGTGCTTTCTCAATGAGTCTAAGTGTAAAAGACCTAGCCGTTTCCAAAAAGTTCTATGAAGATTTAGGCTTTACTGTAAAAGGCGGTTCAATGGAAATGAACTACTTAGTCATGAAAAATGGCAACACTCTAATTGGACTTTTTCAAGGAATGTTTGACGAAAACATTATTACTTTTAATCCTGGCTGGGATGAAAATGGTGCAGAACTTGATAATTTTACAGATGTAAGAGACATCCAGCAGGATTTACAAGAGAAAGGATATACACTAAATTCAAAAGCAGATAGCAGCACTTCAGGTCCGGCAAGTATTATGCTCAAAGATCCTGCTGTTAATATCTTATTTACAGAACAACACAGAGAAGCCTTCCTTATGTACTGGAAGTTAATCCGTTAACTTTAATTTAAGCACTGCATTATCTTCATAAGAAGCATTGAGGTAGATAATTTTCTTTCTAAAGAGGCCATATTTTATCAGAATTGCTGCTGAATTAGGACTAATCGTTCCTTCATTGTGTGCATACATCAAAAATTCATTGGTACCAGGTTTTAGTTCCACAACTATTTTTTTCCGTTTACTGTCAAGATGATGTTTAGATAAAACCACTCTTCCATTAAATAAAATGCTTATTGTATCGTGGTCTATCATACTATGATCCCAAGCGTAAATTCTAATTTTCTTTTTATGGAAAGTATATGCTGCTGCAATTTTATCCTCTCTATCATAAACATCTTCAGGAATGTCCACAAAAAATTCTGGTTCTGGTTGTATTACTTTCTTTGGTTTAACTTTTGTCAAATCATAATCCACAATAATATTTAATCCCAAATAATCTCCTGAATGGCTTGCTGTAGCAGTACTATTTGTTGCCGCTAGATCAAAATTAATAATAGGTTGATTCCACAAATATTTAGTGTATTGAATAGAAACTGAATAGCCAAATCTGCCATCTCTTATATACGTCCCGATTTGAGGCATTATATAGTTTGGTGATGCTATGGGGGTGTATGCCGTTGCTTCAAAAGATTTCTCTCTAGATGTCCTTTCACTTCCCGATAATCCCAGCATTCCAAAACCACAACCAAAATTCATAGCATCCAGTTTTCTACCTTCAAAAGGAATATAGCCCAAAATAGAACCTTCTAATTTTGCTGCAAGTAAAGTTATGTTATAGGTCGCTGCTCTTTGATCAAAAGAGTAATTATAAAAGCCAATTCCTCCTCCGGCATTCAAGGATATTAAATTTCTCCATCGCAATTGTAGTTTTGGCACAATATGAACAGTGGCCGGAATATTTTGAGTCCAAGGTTCCACATCTTGATTATCCACATTTATCAAATAAGTACCCAATGAAAGTTCACCAGATATTGCTAATTTAAAATCTGATTGTCCTTTAACATTTAGTCCTAACAATATAAATACAATAAAAATCGTTAAAGTTAAATGACCGCATTTATTAATAAAATTGATAAACATTGCTCAAAAATAAGTTATTAAAACCAACTAATTTTAATTACCATTGAACTTTAAGTAGTTTTTTGAGTAATACTTCAATTAACCAATTTCTAAAAATTGGTTTGGAATATAGCTTGTACATTTGCACATCAAACACTAACTACTATCAAACATCTATCTCTAATCATATTTTTCATTGGCCTAACCCAAGTATTCTATACACAGAACTTGAGTGGATATGTCTATGACGAAACCAATGCCGGTGTACCTTTTGTAAATGTTTATGTAAAAAATCTAGGAAACGGAACCACCACTGATGCGGAGGGAAAATTCTTCCTAAGGTTTAATGATCCAGGCATGTACAATCTTGTATTTTCCTCTGTAGGTTATGAAACACAGGAAATAAAAATCCTTTTTGAAAACAATGAGGAGATGACAAAAAATATTTGGTTAAAAACAGACCAAAATGAGTTGGATGAGTTGATTGTAAAATCAAAGAGGCGTGACCCTGCATATGGGATAATTGCAAATGCCATAGAACAAAAACATCGCTGGGATAAACAATTTGAAAGTTCTACGAGTGATGTCTACATAAAGGCCAAAGAAGTACTTTCTATAAAGGAACAAAAAAGGCGGCAGCAAGAGGCAGAGGAAGCAATAAAAGAAGCAGACAACAGTTTGGAAGAAGATGTTTTTGAAACAGATAAAAAGAAAAAAAATGCCGAGACATTAAAAATTGCAGGTAGTATGAATATGGCAGAAATTCATATGAAAAGACATTTTCAATATCCCAATAATATCAAAGAAATAAGAGAAGGTTATAAAAAACTAGGGAATACAAGAGCATTATTTTTTCTCAATACTTCTGAAGCAGATTTCAACTTTTATGACAATCTTATGCGATTGGACAAACTCAATGAATTACCTGTGGTAAGTCCTCTTCATTTTTCAAGTATTCTCACCTATAAGTTCAAATTAGAAGAAACCACTTTTGTCAATGACAGAATGCTATACAAAATTAAGGTTACCCCTCGTAAGTCTGGCAATGCCACTTGGGAAGGATTCATCTGGATTCTAGATCAAACTTTTAACATTCAAAAAGTAGAATTATCCTTAGACAAGGGAGGCTTGCTAATCTATCAAGATTTTACCATTAAGCAGGAATATGAATTTATTGAAGATTCTTTATCGGTTTTAAAAAGACAGGAATTTGATTATTCATCAAAAGGTGGTAAAACAGTATTCACGGGTAACACAATAGCCAAGTACAGTAATTATATCATCAATCCAACCTTTGAAAAAAGGTATTTTAAGAATGAAGTAGCCATCACTACACAAGAAGCGTATGACAAAGATACTTCCTACTGGGCACAGATAAGGCCTGAACCTTTGACCAAAGAAGAGCAAGACTATCAAAGGATAAAAGATAGTATTTATGCTTATCAAAATAGTGATATATATTTAGATTCTGTAGATTCTGTCTTCAACAGAGTAACGGTTTTGGATGTGCTTTGGGACGGAATAGAATTTTCCGACAGAAAGAAAAAGCAATATATGTATTTCTCTTCTCTTGCTTCATTATTGGATCCTTTTGAAATTGGAGGATTGCGAATAGGTCCTGATTTTAACTATTTTAAAAAATGGAAAAATGAGAAATACCTATCGTTCAGTCCCGGTATTGATATTGGATTGAGAAACCAAGACATTAAGTATGATTTTGGTATTGGGGGCAGGTATGATCCAATGCATGCTGGTTATATCAGAATATGGACTGGTAAGTTATTTAACACGATAGTAGAAAATGATGCTTTGACCAATCTCTTCTCACGCGCCAACTGGATAGAAGAACAACGATTCAACCTCGTTACTTCTCGTGAACTTTTCAATGGATTTTATGCTTATTTGAGTTATCAATATGTGGATAGGTTTCCTATAGATGAATATAAATTCAACCCGGAAGGAGATGATTGGTTTGGAGGTAATGATCCACTTGAGTTTGAGAATTATCAAAGTTCTATACTTGGATTAACCATTGATTATACTCCATTTCAAAAATATATGACGGAACCATATAGAAAGGTGGTTCTAGGCAGCAAATGGCCTACATTTAGAGGAACTATAGAAAGAGGGCTTCCTTCTTTTCTTGGTAGTGATATTGAGTACACATTTTTGCAAGGATCTATTTCACAGAATATCAAAATTGGAACACTTGGTACAACCAATTACAAAGCCATTACTGGAAAGTTCATCAACTCCAATGATTTGAGATATGTAGACCAGAAAATATTTCCTAGAGGTGACAAATGGTTTTTTGCATCACTGATGTCATCTATGCAAATTCAGGATACAACTCTTACGGTGAAAGATTTTTACTATCAATTGCATGTAAAGCATCATTTTAACGGAGCAATAGTTAATTATATCCCATTGGTTAAAAAATTAGGGATACATGCTGTAGTAGGCGCCAGCACACTTTATATCAAAGAAAGTCAATATCGATATGGTGAGGTTTATGTTGGTTTGGAAAAAACATTCAAAGTACAACGTTCTAGAATAAGGTTGGGTGTATATTTTGTTGAAGCACAATCTAACTACAGTGATATTTCACCTAGGATAAAATTTGCTGTAAATAGATATAGTTTGCGTGATCAAAGTTGGGGCTATTGAATCCTTTTGTGATAGATTACTGCATTACATACACAAGGATTACCACATTCTGGACAATCATACCCTTTCTGAATGCTATCTAACCTCCAATAATTCGAAATGTTTTTCACTACTTGAAATCCTGCATTGATGTGAATATTGTGCATGGCTACTTTCCCATTTCTTTGCCAGGCTACACAATAGCAATTCTCTACATTAAATTCCTTCGCTATGTTGGTTGTATTATTAAAAATAAAAGTCCCCAAACCTTTACCTTGATGCGCAGGATGAACAGCAATGGTTTTTACCTCAAGGAATTTACTTGTTGATTGGACATCCAAATAACCAACTGTATTTTCTTTCAAAATTTTAAATACAAAATACCCAACTACCTCTCCATTTAAAGTTGCTACACGTAAAATAGATTCTTTGTTTAATTTTCTAAAGTCTTCTGGTGTGTAATAATCTTCACCAAACAAGTTATTGGAAATGAAAAGAAGCGCATCTAAGTGCACTTCTTGAAAGTTTATAATTGCTATTTTATCTTGCTTTAAAATGAGTTACTAGAATTTCCAGTTAAACCCGATACTTGGAAGTATAGGCAATTGATTAACTCTTTCGTTAGTGATTCTATCCACATAGAAAACATTTTTTCTAGAATAAGCGTTAGTTACACTAGCATTGATTTCCATTTTAGATTTATCAGAAATTTTAATGGTTCTTTTGATAGAAATATCCAATCTATGATAAGTTGGAAGTCTTCCTTCATTCAAATCACTATATATAATGCTTAATTCGTCAGTATTTGCCGTGGTCACGTCAGTACCAATACCTTGAGCAAAATCAATATTTTGGTAATAACCTTGCGTTTGCGTAAAAGGTAATCCAGATCCAAAATTCCATCTAAAATCAACTTCCCATTTATGATCTTCATCCAAGAAATACGTAGTAACCAAATTGATATTATGTCTTCTATCAAAAACTGGAGAATAAGTAGTACTTACCCCATCCCATCTATCTACTTTACCTAAAGAATATACAAACCACACATACAATCTATCAGATGAATATTTTGTTACTACATCCACGCCTTTTGCAGAACCAGTTTCAATGATAAAGTCTTTTTTCAAAATATCTGGTTTGTCATTATACTGACCATCATCTTCATAGATTTTGTTTCTATTTATGTTTGTCAATTGAGTAAACCATTTATAGTAACCTTCTAGATTTATTGAAACATGCTTACCTAAGTCTTGTTCAAAACCTAAAATTGCGTGTGTAGCTTTCTGTAAGGAATGTGTTCTTTCTTTTTCTTCACCTGATGATGTAATGATCTCATCTTGTAAATTATCTGGTCCTGAAAGGAAACCATAAAATAGATTTACCACATCTCTATCTGAATTGGCAGCGATAACATTTTGCGAGTAGATTCCTCCTGCTGCTTTAATTCTGAAATTTTCATTTGCATTAAATTTAATTCCCAATCTTGGTTCAGGAGAGAAATCTTTTAATGAAGCGTAATACTGTGCTCTGAAACTTGGGTTAATCACAAAAAGACCTCTATTAATTCTATAATCAATATAAGCCCCTATTTCCGTTGTATTATTATCTTGCTCTACAACTCTACCTACTGAGTTAGTTGCCCCAAATTCAGTTTTAAATCCTGCTACTTCAATACCATATTTTATTACATCTTCTTTTAAGAAATATTTAAAATCAAATCCAAGGTTAAAATTATCTATAGCACTAGTTTTATATAAACTTGCTGAATCTGTTCCTAAGTAATCAGAAACGCTAATATCATATTTGGAATATCCAAATTTTCCTCCAATTTGAACAGGTGAACCTGTTGGTAATAACATAAAGTTACCTCCACCACCATATGAATTCCAGTTGATATCAGGGATATCAGCCCAAGAGACTCTATCTCGAAAATTGAATCCAAACATATTGAATTTACTACCCGTAGGGCTACTAAAAGTTATTTTACCAAAAATATCTGTATAATTAAACGGTAACCCTTCATCACTAATGTAGTCATATAATAATTTTGAAGATTGTTCTAGGTAAGATGTTTTGGCAGACAGCACATATGAAATGGTACTTGAATTAGCGTCTTCATTTAATTTCTTAATAGGACCTTCTAAAGTCAGTTTTGCACCAAATGGATTAACACTTACTTTTCCTCCAATTTCTTTTTTGTTTCCATCAATGTAAGAAACGTCCATAACAGAAGAAATTCTTCCTCCATATTCAGCACCAAAACCACCCGTATAAATTTCTGCATTTTTAATTAATTCTGTATCAAACACAGAAAAGAAACCAATGGAGTGGAAAGGATTATAGATAACCAGCCCTTCTAGCAACACTTTATTTTGAACTGGCGAACCACCTCTAATGTACATTTGTCCACCTTGATCTCCTGTGGTAACAACCCCTGGTACAGTTTGGAAATAAGTGGCTAAATCTGGTTCACCTCCAGTTGCAACAACAGCAGAAATTTCTTTCTTGGTAGCTTTAATGGTTCCAGTATTTACATTATCTTGATTATCTTTTTTTGCAGCATTTACCTCTACTCCTTCTAATACTTTCCCCTGTTTTAGGAATATGTTTTGATTAGTTATTTTTCCAGCAGTTACAACCACCGAAACACTATATGTTTCGTATTCTACGTTGGTTACTTCGAGCGTATATGTTCCAGGATTAATTTGACTTACTTGGTATACACCATTCACATCGGTAGATGCACCTTGTCCCAATTCTTTAACCAAAACATTCGTAAAAATTACAGCCGCACCTGATGATTTATCGTAAACCGTACCCCTAATTGTTCCTGTCTTTTGAGCATATCCCGAAAGGAATGTTCCAAGGACTACTACAAAAAATATAAAAAATTTATTCACTTGTTACATTAATGATTAAGCCGCAAATGTAATTAATATATGTAAAATCACACCTTATTTAGTCTTTAGAATTGGAAGTAATGTATAAAAGGTGTGAATGGGTGAAGGAAAGGATTTTAATTTCCGGGAGAAATATAATTAGCATAACCACCTTCTAATTCTAGTACAGTGGTAAAATTCATACCCTTCATCATCTTAAGCGCCATCCCGCTTCTTCCACCACTATGGCAGTAAATAGCCACAGGTTTGCTCTTGTCTAATTGATCTATTTTCTCTTTAAAGTTAGCACCTTTAAAATCAATATTTATAGCGTTTGGGATAAATCCGTTACTAAATTCTCCTGGTGTTCTTACGTCAATTAATTGAACATCTTTATTTTCTTGAATAAAAGATAAAAAAGTTACTTCATCTACTCTTTCAATTCTTTTGGTTTCATTGTTTGCTGTATTTTCTTGGGCATTTGTGTTCATCTCTTGACTTTGTCCGCAAGAAGCGAAAGTTAATCCTAAAAATGCAAGTATTATAATGTGTTTCATAGTATAAATTATTTGATGCAAATATACATGAGATTAAGTTTTTTAGGAAATTAAAAACTGTAACATTGGTTACAAAACATCCTATTTGTAACTTTGCGTCATGACAATGACAAAAATCAAATACAAATCTTGGAAGATTCAAGTAGATAAAGAATTAACAGCATCCACCTATGCTTCTGTTTCCAGAGGAAGTGCAGATGAAGATGAATCTATTGAGGGAATAAATTTTGCTAAACAAAGAGATAAGGTTTATCCAAAGGAGATTAAGTCACTTTTTGAAGATTTAGGTATAGATTATAAAAAGGAAGTGGAAGTCAGTCATCATATCAATCTGGAAAACGGTATGCATGTATACACGGGGTGGTTTCATTTCAAGGGGTCATTTGAAGGTCCAGATTATTTGGAGAAACATTCAGAAGAGAATAAAGAATTCAACGTAAAAGAAGTAACTAAGAAATTCAGCATTGGGTTTAGAAACGAAAGTTTTTTATCACATTTTGATGACAGAAGTAATCTTGTTCAAGTTGAGTTTGAATGCATGATTCCATGGATTATGGATATGGAATTTGAGCCTGAAGAATTATTGGAAAATTAATTTTTTTTCAAGAATGTTTTTTTTTTGGCTTCTGTATTTAATTTTTGATTTTATTTGCATCAATTATTAAAAATCAAAAATTATTTATGTTTCCTTTTAGCTGATGAAAAACACTTATTTTAACTTGATTGATCAATCATATTATTTCCCTCAAGATGGATTTGATTTGAATGACAACAATTTAACCTTTAACGGGGTTTCCATTAAGTATTTAATAGAAAAATACGGTACACCATTTAGGTTAATGTATCTTCCAAAAATTGGAGATCAAATTAAAAAAGCTAGAAATCTGTTCAATAGAGCAATTAAAGCACACGATTATAACGGATCTTATAACTTTTGTTATTGTACCAAGACCAGTCACTTTCACCATATTGTAAGTACTGCCTTAAAACAAAAAGTTAATCTAGAGACTTCATCGGCCTTTGATATAGATTTAATTGAAAAACTATATGAAAAGGGAGAATTAAAAAAAGACATCATGATTATTCATAACGGTTACAAAACCGATGAATACATCAACAAAATTCTTAGATTACAAGAAAAAGGATTTACCAATTCTACTATAATTTTGGATAGCATCACCGAAATTGATCGTTTGGAGAAATTGCTCAATGGCAGGACTATTGAAATAGGTATCAGAATGGCTATTGATGAAGAGCCTCAATCTTCCTATTATACTTCCAGATTGGGAATAAGAAGTAACGAATTGATCCATTTATACCAAAAAAAAATAAAAGGAAATAAAGCTTTTAAACTAAAAATGCTTCACTTCTTTGTGGATTCTGGCATAAAAGACACAATATATTATTGGGGAGAATTCAATAAGGCAATTAAGTTGTATTGCAAATTGCAAAAAATGTGTCCTACCATGGATTCATTTGATTTAGGTGGTGGATTCCCAATTAGAAATCATTTAGGTTTCAAATATGATTATGAATACATGATCAATGAAATCGTAAAGAACATTAAAGAAACTTGCACTTCTCAAGGTGTTCCCGATCCCAATATTATTACTGAATTTGGTAAATACACTGTTGGTGAAGCGGGTGCCACTATCTTTAAAGTGATTGAGCAAAAGCAACAAAACGACCAGGAGCGTTGGTATATTGTAGATAATAGTTTGATGAATACCATTCCAGATGCATGGTCTATCAATGAGAAATTTATTCTGCTTCCCATCAATAAATGGAACAATGAGGCGGTAAAAGCTAATATTGGAGGGATAAGTTGTGATCACTCAGATTATTACAATTCTGAAGATTTCAATCAGCAAATTATGCTACCGGAATATTCTGACAAGGATAAAGAACCGTTATACCTTGGTTTCTTCCATACGGGTGCTTATCAAGATGCTATAAGTGGTTATGGAGGTCTAAAGCACTGCTTAATTCCTGCTCCAAAACACGTAATTGTGGATAGAGACAAAAAAGGAAATTATGTGGATTATGTATATCGTAATGAACAAACTGTGGAAGATATGATGGATATTTTGGGGTATGAATGAGGTTTGAGGTTTGAGGTTAATTTACAAGAATTGACTACAGGTTTCACTCTAAATTTAAACATATTACTTACTTTATCTGATAATTAACATCTCAAATTACGGCAATAATCACATAGAATAATTTGAATAACAACACATTGATTACATTCGGAACAATGCTAACAAAAAAAAACTAAGTGCTAACAACTAATTAATAAAAAAATGAAAGGACCAATATCAAATTTTGTAGAAGAACACTACAAGCATTTTAACGCAGCGGCATTGGTAGATGCTGCAAAAGGTTATGAAACTCACCTGACCGAAGGTGGAAAAATGATGGTAACATTGGCTGGTGCCATGAGTACTGCTGAATTAGGTAAGTCTTTGGCTGAAATGATCAGGCAAGGAAAGATTGATATCATATCTTGCACAGGAGCAAATTTGGAAGAGGATATCATGAACTTGGTAGCTCATTCACATTACAAAAGAGTTTCAGAATACAGAGATTTATCACCACAAGATGAATGGGACTTATTGGAGAATCACTACAACAGGGTTACAGATACTTGTATTCCCGAGGAGGAAGCATTTAGAAGATTGCAAAAACACATTCTTAAAGTTTGGAAAAATGCCGAAGCTGCTGGCAAAAGATTTTTACCACACGAATACATGTACCAAATGCTTTTGAGCGGAGAATTGGAGCAATATTATGAAATAGACCCTAAAAATTCATGGATGTTGGCTGCTGCAGAGAGAAACTTGCCGATAGTTGTACCAGGATGGGAGGATTCTACGATGGGAAATATCTTTGCTTCATATTGTATGAAAGGAGAGTTAAAACCTTCTACCATGAAGTCTGGCATTGAGTACATGACCTATTTATCTGATTGGTATATTAATAATTCTGGAGGTAAAGGTGTGGGATTCTTCCAAATAGGTGGAGGAATTGCAGGTGATTTTCCTATTTGTGTAGTACCTATGTTGTATCAAGATATGGAAATGGAAAACATTCCTTTCTGGAGTTATTTCTGTCAAATTTCTGATTCTACCACTAGTTATGGATCTTATTCTGGTGCGGTTCCTAATGAGAAAATTACTTGGGGAAAATTAGACATTCATACACCAAAATTTATTGTAGAGTCTGACGCAACGATTGTTGCGCCTTTGATTTTTGCCTATGTATTAGGATGGTAAATTATTCTTAATATGGTTATTAAAAAGACTGGAATTCATTCCGGTCTTTTTTTTGGGGTCTACTCTATTCTTCCCATATATTTTTCTTGATAATCTACGAGTAGATATTTAGTTTTATCGTTTTCTTCCAGTTCTAAGAATCCTACATCATAACAAAAAAGATATACTTGACCTTTCTGATTTTTCCAATAATGTGTAAAGAATTTGGGATTGAATCCTGCTTCCAATAGTTTTTCTTTTCTAATGGTTGCTTTTCCTGCTTGATTGAAATGTTTGAGCAGTCTTCTATTTAATTTGAGTTGTTTATCAATTTTGGCGAATGTAGTAGCTTCTTTATTCTTTCTAATTTCATAATGATAATTTGATTTGCAATAGTTATTACAGAATATTTTATCTATTCTACCTTCAATCAACTCGTTACAATTGGGACATCTTCTTTCCATTCAACAAAAATAATCAAAATTTTACGTTGATTTAAACGTTTTTTTCTACGTTTCAAAATTTAGTTGAAAAATTTTTCAGTTTTATTTGCACATTATGAATGCAAACAAGAATTATTACAACACACGCAACAATGTTTTTAAACTTCACATAAGTTTAAAGCATTTGCTTATAAACAACAAGCGGCAAATTGGGTTAAAATTCAATCAGAGTGAGACTATTGTTAGTATATTACGGGGTAATAAAGAATTCAAATGGAGTGACTATTATCAAATGTACTATTGTGCTAATCACAAGAGAAACCTTGAATGGATATACGAAGTATTTAGGGGGATTGCATGGGTAAATGGCCAGAGTTTTTTTGAATCTAAGAACAAAGGCAAGTGCGTAGATCCTCAGAAGGTAGATGAATGGCGTAACAGGATACGTATAAAAGGTGTGCGCTATTGTCCTGGGGCATACTTGGACAAATTAGAGTCTAAGAACTATTCTATAAATACTTGCAGAACATATATCTCTTTATTTGAGCGATTTATGAATGCACATAAGGGTCAGGCTCTCAAGGATATTGACGAAAGAGATGTAACCGCATATTTAAAACATTTAGTTATTGATGGTAGGTCAGAGAGTTACATCAATCAGATGATCAACGCTATAAAGTTTTATTATGAGGTGGTAATGGAAATGCCCAATAGATTTTATAATGTAGACAGGCCCAAACGCAGGGACAAATTACCTAAAGTACTGAGTAAAGAAGAGGTTTCGAAGATTATATCGTCTACTCCCAATATTAAACATCGCTGTATCATATCACTTTTATATTCAGCAGGATTACGTAGGAGTGAATTATTAAACCTGGAAATTAAGGACATTGATAGTAAGCGGATGGTAATTTATGTAATAGATGGCAAAAGGGGAAAAGACAGGCAAACCATATTGGCACCATCTGTATTAGAAGATTTGCGATTGTATTTTAAGATTTATAAGCCAAAGAAATATTTATTTGAAGGAAAACATGGCGGTCAATATTCCGAAACTAGTGTTGGGAAATTATTGAGTACGAGTGCACAACGAGCTAAAATATATAAAAAAGTTACACCCCATATGTTGCGTCATAGTTTTGCAACACATTTGTTAGAGAATGGGACAGACATAAGGTATATTCAAGAATTGCTTGGTCACAACAGTACATTGACAACAGAAGTTTATACTCAAGTAGCAACAAATATGATCAGAAAGATAGATAGTCCAATAAATTTTTTAAATTTGGATAAAGTTAACAACACATGAATGGTATAAAGTGCATAAACACACTTTATCCACATGTTAGCAAACATAAGATGGACGAGATCAAATTCAATAGCACATATCATTTTGCTGACTTAGTTGAAAAGCATATTTATGGAGAATCAGAGTTTTGGAATTACTCTGAGGAGATTTTCATAGACCGCTCTGTGAATTTCAGGAAAGAGACTTTACTTCATCATTATATTGAAACAATAATATGGAATCAATATAACCGACAATTTAGAAAATATGGTGGTGTTTATGAAGATGATGAAGATTTCTTAGAGTTTTTAAAAAGCCTTTTTGATTCATATAATATTGAAATCGAATTTTTTGATGTGTTTGTAGATATTGAATCCTCTGAAGATTTACATCAAGACTTTAAT